>JAJBUL010000289.1 GCA_020860365.1 Clostridiales bacterium
TACGTAAATTTAATTTGAGACGGAAAGCTAAGTTGAGACGGTAAGCAAATTTGAGACGGAAAGCGAAACTGAGACGAAAAGCGAAGCCGTATTCGAAAACGAGAGTGAGACAGAAACGGAATTGGCGGGCGAGGCAGCGATGGCGCAAGAGCTGGAAAGTGGATCAGGTACAGAAGAAGAATGCGAGACAGAGGGGGTGACGGAGCCGGTTACCGAGGCAGCAGAAGCCCTGGAGCGTGATGTGCATTATGAAGTGACGGGAGATCTTGGCTCCTGGTATCGTGATACGAATGGTCTGCTATGGATTCAGGCAGGAACAGCAATTTATGCAGAGCCGATTTCAGGGAGTGGCTATAATACTGGAAGCAGCCTGGAAAACCTGACAGCGGACGGTCTTTTTTCGTTTACTTTAAAGAAGGTAAAAAAGGACGGCACTGTCGCAAAAGAATCCACGCTTTTGGAAGAGAGTTATTGTGTCGACGGGGAAGCTCCATCTGCAAGATTTCAGATTTCCGGGAATCAGGTGGGTGACAAAATCTATGCTTCCGGGACTTGTTCAGTTTCTGTTTCCGTGGAACCGGACGGAAAGAGTGGGCTGAAAGGGACATCTTATAAAATCCTGCCTTGCGATATAAATGGCAGTGTATCGGAGAACGCAGAGTCTGCTGCGTGGACTGATTGTGGATCAGCAGCAACGGTATTGATCTCCGAGGAAGGATTGTACCGGGTTTATGTGAAAACAGTTGATATGGTAGGCAATATCACTTATTCGCGAAGCAGCATCATCTGTGTGGATGGGACAGCTCCGGTTATCACTATCGAAGGTGTGGGCGACCAGACTGCTAATTCCGGCAGCGTATGTCTTTCTGTGAACGGTACAGATACCTGGTTTAAGGCGGGCTCTCTGCAAGTAAGTATTGTTGGGGCGAATCAGGGGAATGTCCCTGCTTTGAAAGAAAGTGGGAGCAATGATAGCGGTGCCTGGATGGAATATTCGGATTTCCCCGAATTGCAAAGCTATGATGATGTTTATACGGTTTCCGTGACGGCAGAGGATCTGGCGGGGAATATTGGTAAGACAACCATTCAGTTTTCCATAAACCGGTTTGGCTCGGCTTACGATCTCTCTGCGGAAACAAAGGCTTTGCTGGAACAGTATTTTCTGTCAGAAGCCTGTGATGTAGTGTTTTATGAGATGAATATTGATTATGTGGGAGAGTCCGATATTTATTGCCGCCATGAAGGGGTCCTTCGGGAGCTCATAGCCGGTGTCGATTACCAGATATCCATGGAAGGCAGTGAATCAACCTGGAAACGATATTGCTATACCGTATCGGCAGACTACTTTTCCCGGGAGGGTGTTTATGAGCTTTTACTGGTATCCAGGGATGCGGCACAGAATCAGAGTGATACGGGAATTCAGCAAAAGAGGGTAACCTTTGTGGTGGACTGGACCGTACCTTCCTGTACTATAAGCGGGATCAAAAGTGGTGAAATCTATGAGAGTGAGACTGCGATCGCTCTCGTGGTTCCGACTGACAATCTGGGGCTTAAGTGCCTTAGAATCTATCATAACAGTGAACTCCTGATGGAGAACAATAGCCAGCCGGTATCCGGAGAAGCAGTAAAAGTTACGCTGGAGAGCAGTCAGGAGTGGCAGACCTTGCAGAGCAGGCTGTGCGATATGGCAGGGAACGCGGACTGGAGTGAAGAAATTCCAGTATTTGTCAGCGCTGCCGGAGAACGTGTGCCTGTGTACGAAAAGCCTCGAAAGAGCGCGATGGAACTGGCGGAGGAGGCGGCGGCCATATTGCAGGGTGCGGATGGAAAGGAAGAATCCGAAAATGTCTCGATGGAGCAGAATGAGGCGTCTACTGAACGGGTAGAAGATATTAACGCAGAAAAGGAAGAAGTCTGGGAAAACGGCGCCAGCGAAAAAACAGAGACGGAGCTGCTTCTTCCCGGAACAGCATCGGACACTCAGTATTCCGGAGGGAACAGGACTATGTCAGACGAAAGGGGAATTCTATCAGAAAACAGGGATAACAGAATCGGCTGGGTTATTCTGATGTTTGGCGTACTTATTTTTGCTATTACCATGTTTTCTGTATATCCGATGTTCTGGAAAAGACTCAAATAAACTTTGCAGGTCATTTTGTCTGTGTTTGTCAAGCGTTATAAAGCCTTTAAAATCAAGGCTTTTCTGGCTCTTAACGTTCATCTTGTGTTGTCTTTCGTCATGTTCTAATGGGTAGAAAAAAGGGTAAAAATAGCTGAACAGTTGGGCATCGGTTCCGGTTTGCGTAAGTATTTCAGCACTGTGGGCATGGAAAAGGGGAAGCCTTGTAAGCCTCCCCATTAATGGACGAAACTGGGAGCAGGTGTCAATCCTCTGCTGGAATATCCGCGATCAGTTCCACGAAGTCGATTGTGAGATCGTCAAAGATGCCGGCCGGAATCTTGTCCTGGAATGAGTAAGCAGTGAAGTCGAAATGATCTTCCCTGCGGATGTATACCATCACACTTTCTTCCGCCGGATCGATGATCCAGTATTCACGCACTCCTGCGTCAGCATACAGGTTCAGCTTACGCACGTAATCATGACCGGGATTGGACGGGGATACAATCTCAATGATCCAGTCGGGCGCACCAGTACAGCCTTTGTCAGTAAGCTTTGAGTGGTCACAGATGACGGAAATATCCGGCTCCACAGTGTTGTCTCTGTCCTTCCGTAATTTGACAGCGAATGGAGCAGGATAGACGCGGCAGGTTCCCTTTTTTGAGCGGATGTAAAGATTGATCTCAGTGAGCAAGCTATTCAATACTTCTTGATGGAAACGGCTGGGCGCGGACATATAGTAAATCCTTCCGTCAATCAGCTCCGCACGAATGTCTTCCGGGAGATTCCAGTAATCATCTTCAGTGTAGGTTTGTTCCTTGGGTAATGGCATGATAGCCCCTTCCTTTCTATGGTTATGTTGGCTGGGAATCGCGCTGCATTTTTTCATCGATAGCCTGTTTGATATAACTATTGACGGGCATGGCTGCAGCGGTGGCGGCAGCTTTGATTTCTTCATACTTTTCCTTTTGGACATCCAGAGGAATGCGTTTTAGATTTTCACGTGCGTATCTATACATGCTTTCTTTTCGTTGGTCAGATAAGGGCATTGCTTCACCTGCTTTCTATTGGATTTCGATGAAAATGGGTGGCCTTATAAAGGCTCTTTCTCCACCTTATGATGAAATTATAGCAGATAGTCTATGATATGTACATATGCAAATTAAACAAAAAGATATGTACATATTTGTATATTCTACCAGTAGACGGATATGCACATATCTACTATAATACTATCATCAACAGAACAGAGCAGCCGGGAACCGAAAGGATCCGAAACCGAAAGGACCCGAAACCGGAAACCATATACCTGTGAGCCATAGCAGGGCGCGGCAATAGCCAGGAAGATGACTCCGGGACGGCTCAGAAAATATTACAGCTGTAAAATGCATTCTGGACGGGATTTTTCGGCGATCAAAACGGAGAAAGGCCAATGAAGGAAATACTCGTTTCGAAGTGGGGCGAGAACCGATGGAGCAGAAAGTAATTCCTCAGAAATCGCATGATATCTACGCATGGACGCTGAGATCAGAGGATAAGACTCCGGATGGACGATGCTCTGCCAGATAGTACCAGTCATATTCTGCGCCATACCTTCTGCTGCTGGCTGTGCGAGCATGTGGAAGGTATGAACAGCGCGGATGATCTGAAATATATTTAGCAGATCATGGGTCATTCAGACATCAATACAACGATGGGAATTTATGCAGAATGCAGGAAGTCGAACAGCACAGCGAAGCATGAAGCATTGAAAAAACGTGCAGCACAGTCGATGTAATATAGAGACGGTTTCGGGTAGTTCCGAAGCCGTTTTGTTTCTCAAAAGGGTATAAAAAGGGTAAAAATCGGGATGAGTGCCGAAGAACCCTTGATTTACAAGGCCTGCCGCAGAATAGAAAAAGATTCAAATAGACTTTTTGCCTTAAGTGTGATATGATGCCCCATGAAGGGGTGAGATATCAATAATTATGAGGAAAATGAGAAATATCATAAAGCGCAACAGTGGCTTTGTTGTCGGATGCGTTTTAGTGGCGGGAGCCTCTTTCCTTACGGTAGATCTGGTTTTAACAGATGTTCTGTCGATAGAAATGTTTATGGGGAATTCTTCAGAGGAAGAAAACACGGAGGAAGTGTCGGAGGGGACGATTTCCATTCCGGATGAGACTGAGGATATAAGAACCTATCAGACAGATGCGTTTACTGTCATTGCGTCTGGTGAGATTGAGGATGGCGTAGAGACGGAAGAAATCGACGAAGAAGAGACGGAAACAGAAACCGAAACAGAGACTGAAACCGCGACAGAAAGTGAAACTGAGGCTGAAGGCGAAACGGAAAGAGAAAGCGAAGCGGAGACAGAGAGCGAAATTAAGACGGAAAGTGAAGCTGAAACAGAGAGTGGAACTGAGATTGAGACGGAAGCAGAGCAGGAAAACGAGGATTCTGAAAGTACAGCAGTAAGGTCTGGCTCAGATGATGATGAGACGGATGCTCCGGCAAGTGTAAGCACGGGAAATAGCACAAGCTCTACAGGAAGCGGAGCGAATACTGTGGTGAGCAGCTCAGGCTCTACGAGTAGTGACAGTTCTGCCAGCAGCAGTACGGGGAATGCCAGTACTACAGGCTCTTCGGGAACTGGAAGCACAAGCTCTGCAAATAGTGGCAGTACGGTTGGTGTGAGCAGTGGGAAGAATACAGGCAGTATCAGTGCTTCTGATAGCAGTAGCACTGCGAGCAGCGGAAGCACCAGTACCGCGAGCAATGGCAGTTCAACAGGCAGTGGAAGTGCCAGTTCCGCGGGCATCAGCAGTTTAACAGGCAGTGGGAATACTACAAGCAGCAGTTCAACTGGCAGTGGGAATACTACAAGCAGCAGTTCGGCAAGCAGCGGGAACACTGCAAGCAGCAATTTGACAAGCAGCAGCAGTTCTACCGGCAGTAGTACGTCAGGGAGCAGCAGCTCTGGCAGTACAAATGACGGATGGATTGCGGTGAATTCAGACGATAATATTACAATCTGGACGTATCAGGGATCAAGTGCAAATTCCGGTTCAAGCTCAGGCAGCTCAAGCTCAAGCAATTCAAGCTCAGGCAGCTCGGGTTCAGGTAGTTCTAGCTCAGGCGGTTCAAGCTCAGGCAGTTCCGGATCATCAAGTGGTTCGGCTTCGGCTGGGACGTCGGCTGGTGATTCGGATACGATTATTTCCGGGATCAGCAGCAGATACATCAGTGAAAGTGAGTTATATGGCTACAGCCTGAGCGAGCTTCGTCTGATCCGGAATGAAATTTTTGCTCTGCATGGAAGAATGTTTGATTCGGAGGATTTACAGGAGTATTTTAATCAGAAGTCATGGTATACGGCTCTGTATACACCAGAAGAATTTGATGCCAATATGTTCTCTTATCTGAATGAGTATGAGAAAGCGAATCTGAATGTAATCCTTGCTTATGAGGAATCGATTGGCGGCTGACAGGAGAACGGTGACTGTACATCGGAAGCATTTGCCAGGAACAGAAGGCAGATGCGGGCAAAGGATGGAGGATTGGCATGAGGGTAGTTCGAAGATTATTGGTTAAATTTGTTATATTGGTACTCGTAGTGGTTGTTTTTGGCGGGGCTTCTTATCTGGTTCATTATTATCCGCAGAGTGTTCCGGAATCCGCTCTGGAAAGCTATCTGACTTTGCTGATTGAGAGTGATACGGAGAAAGCGTTTGAACAACTGGATCAGTCGGAAAATACGGAGATGACGCTGGCGGAGTATGAGACGGCGGTTCAGTCAAAAAAATATGTGCTCTGTGAATCCTGGCAGATGGAAGAGATTTCCAGCAGAGAGGGCGCGAATGGGGATTCGTATGTGGATTACCATGTCGAGTTTTTGGATGCATCTGGAAATGTCCTGGTGGAGGATGACTTTACAGTCAGAAAGCAGTCGGAGGCGATCTTCGGCCTGATGGCGCAGTGGAAGGTGCTTGCGAGTCATTGCATGGTGACGAATCTCCGGGTGACGGTGCCGGCCGGATCGACATTGTATCTGGACGGTGAGGAAGTCGGAACTTCCTGGCTCGTGGAAGAAGAATCGAATTCGTCGAAAGACTGCTATGAGATTCCGAGTCTGCTGGCCGGGTCTGCGGATGTCGTGATTCGCAATCCGATCCTGGAGTCTTATGAGGCGACGCTTGAGACAGTGGATGGAGATGTGGATTATAGTGAACAGATGACCTTAAAAGAGAGTGCGACGTCGGCCTGTGAAGAACTGGCAGTTGAAGCGTTGAAGCAGATTTATCAGGCGGCAGTGCTGGAAGGGCTGGATACAGAGGACGCAGAAAGCGGTTCGGAAAGTACAGAGGATAGCGTGAACGCGGAAAACAGTGGAGACGCGGAAGAAAATGAGGTGCTGACGGCACTGTTTGCAGCCTGCCTTGATGACGTCCAGGAGATCATAGAGAGCCAGTCGGAGGAGTTCTATCGGGAAAATATGGTTACACATCCGGAGTTTGAGAGCGTCGGTATCTATGATTATGAGGCAGAGTTTGAGGAACCTGTTTTTGCGGATGATGAAAATGGTTCAATTACGACGGTGATGACCTTTGCGTATCGCTACATTGTGCGGAATACGGAGCGGGTGGAGACCGGTGAGATCTGGGCAGACGGCACGAATGCCTGGCAGTATCAGATAGTTCCGTATACGGGGAGGACGACGGCGGAATTTACGTTGTCCTGGTATGAAGAAGCGTGGCATATTGACTCCGTGACGCTTTCGGTAATTCCGGAGTCTGAGGATACGAATGCCATCGAGTAGGACATTGTGCCATGGGAGAGTACTTATGACCTGGGTATTTTATGTTTTGCTACCGGTGTTGATTCATCTGGTATTTTCAGAAGGAGTAGCTGTTTTGGCAGGCGACGTTTTGGACAGCGCGGCATGTACCGCGCTGTCTGCTTTTTTGGTGCTTCCGGCAGCTGGCTGGATGTACCGACAGGATGCACTCTCTCATTCGGCTGGAATTCCTGACTGTAAAGCGGACAGAAAACAGCAGGATTATGATAGAAAGCTCCGGTGTGAAGCGGAAAGAGGCATACGGTGCCTGGGATGGTGTGTCATATGCTTTCTGGGCGGTGGGATGCTGAATGTGATCTGGAGTGGCATTCTTTTTGTACTGGGGATTTCTTCTGCATTTTCCAATCAGACCCAGGAAGCCCTGCTGGACAGTCAGATGGTGATGCAGGTATTGGGGCCCGGATTTCTGGTTCCGATCGCGGAGGAACTGATATTCCGGGGGCTGGTCTATAAAAGGATGAAGGCAAGGCTGAATGTACGTCAGGCAGTATTTATCTCCTCGCTGCTTTGTGCGCTTTATCACGGTCACCCAGTCCAGATGATCTTTGCGTTTCCCATGGCGC
>JAJBUL010000186.1 GCA_020860365.1 Clostridiales bacterium
CTCACGAAAGTTCAAAATCTCAGTCCGTCTTCTCCACCCCGTGAATAGTAACGCGAATTCTGTTGCAGCAGTTTTTTGCCACCGTGCAGCGTTTTCTATGCCGCTTATGCAAAATGCTATTCTTTCGCGTCGTTCGCGCAGACATATCCGCAGGATTTATCCTCGCATACCAGGCGTGCGCCTTTTTCTACCATATATCCGCCACACTGGGGGCAGCGTTTGAAAGAGGGTTTTGCCCAGGACATGAAGTCGCATTCCGGCGCACTTTCACAGCCAAAATAACGGCGGCCTTTTTTTGTCTTGCGAATTACCAGGTCTTTTCCGCATTTCGGACAGGGAATACCAATTTTTTCCAGATAAGGCTTTGTGTTGCGGCATTCCGGGAATCCTGGACAGGCAAGAAATTTGCCATGCGGACCATATTTTATGACCATATTGCGGCCACACTCCTCACAGATAACATCTGAGACTTCATCTGCGATTGTGACTTTTTCCAGATTTTGCTCTGCGGCTTTCACTGCTTCGTCCAGATCTGGATAGAAATTCTCGACTACCGTTTTCCAGTTTGTCTTTCCTTCCTCGATGGAATCCAGAAGAGATTCCAGGTTGGCGGTGAAAATTTCATCCACGATTGCCGGGAAGGCGTCTTTCATGATATGATTGACAATCTCGCCGAGTTCGGTCACATAAAGGTTTTTATTTTCTTTGGTCACATACCGTCTGGCAATGATGGTGGTAATGGTCGGCGCGTAGGTGCTTGGCCGGCCGATGCCTTTTTCCTCCAGCGCACGCACCAGGGATGCTTCCGTGTAGTGGGGAGGTGCCTGGGTGAAATGCTGCTTTGCCTCTATATCCCCGGATTTCAGGATCATTCCTTTTTCAATATTGCCCCGGATGGTGTGATTCTCATCCTGCTCCTCGTCGCTGTCTGTGTAAATGCTGTGGAATCCGTCGAAAAGCAGCCGGGAGGCAGATACAGTAAAACGGTATCCGGCCGCACCTATGCGGATGGAGGTCGATTCATAGCGGGCCGGGGTCATCCGGCAGGCGGTAAACCGTCTCCAGATCAGCTGATACAGACGGAACTGGTCGCGCGTCAGGGAGTCTTTTACCATGACTGGCGTCAGGGAAAGATCCGTTGGGCGGATGGCTTCATGCGCATCCTGAATCTTTTTCCCGTCATTGCTGGTCTTTGCGGGAGTTTCCGCTGCATATTCCGCACCGTAATTTGCGGTTATATATTCTTTTGCAGCGACGATTGCCTCGTCGGAAATACGGGTGGAATCCGTACGCAGATATGTGATCAGGCCGATTGTGCCGCTTCCTTTGATGTCAATTCCTTCATAGAGCTGCTGCGCCAGACGCATGGTTTTCTGCGTGGAAAAATTCAGCGCGTTCGCAGCCTCTTGCTGCAGAGTACTGGTCGTGAAGGGCAGCGGCGGCTTTTTGAGGCGCTCACTTTTTTTAACTTCTTCTACGACATATTCCGCTCCGTCGAGCTGGCGCAGAATAGCGTCCATCTCTTCCTTAGAGGAGATGGCCTGTTTTTTATTCGTCCCAAAGAACTTTGCGGTCAGCGGCTTTTTCTCTTCGCCGACAAACAGCTCGACATCAAGCGTCCAGTATTCTTCCGGAATAAAGGCCGTGATCTCATCCTCGCGGTCAGCGATAATGCGCAGGGCAACCGACTGTACACGCCCGGCGCTTAAGCCTCGTTTTACTTTTTTCCAGAGCAGCGGGCTGATTTTGTAGCCCACCATACGATCCAGGATTCGTCGTGTCTGCTGTGCGTCTACCAGATCCATATTGATTGTGCGCGGATGCTTGATGGATTCTTTCACCGCGCTTTTGGTAATTTCATTAAAGGTGATTCGCTTTTGCTTTTTCGGATCGATTTTCAGTGCCTCGGACAGATGCCAGGAAATGGCTTCCCCCTCGCGGTCAGGGTCGGTTGCGAGATAAACCTTGTCCGCTTTTTTCTCTGCTTTGCGAAGCGCCGAGAGCGTCTCTCCTTTTCCGCGGATGGTAATGTACTTTGGCTCAAATCCGTGTTCCACATCGACCCCCATCTGACTTTTGGGGAGATCACGGACATGTCCGCCCGAAGCCATCACATCGTAATTTGAACCAAGGAATTTTTTAATCGTTTTTAGTTTTGCAGGTTACTCCACAATCACCAGATTCTTTGCCATAGAAACCTCACTTCATTTTCACATAAAAATTTTGCTCCGTCTCTTTGATCAGGCCCTTTAATTCAAGTGACAGAAGGCTGTCGCAGAGGTCTGTGAGGGACAGAGTCGTGTTTTCCTGTAGCTCCCACAGGCTTTTCCCGTGCAAACCGACCTTACTATACACTAATTTTTCTACAGGTGCAAGTGGAATGTTTGCCACTGTTTTTTTCTGTGCCCGTCGCCCCTCCGGGAAAACGGTCTCTGTAAAATCATCTACGGACAGAACAAGACCGGCTCCCTGTGAAATCAGCTCATTGCAGCCGTAGCTTAATTCATCATCGGGGCGTCCGGGAACGGCATAGACCTGCCTTCCCTGATCCAGGGCAAACTCAGCCGTAATCAGAGAACCGCTTTTTTTTCTTGCTTCCACTACGACGACTACATCCGCGAGGCCGCTGATGATCCGGTTGCGCATCGGAAAATGAGTTGGCATCGCTTTGGTACCGGCAGGAAATTCTGAGATCAGACCTCCATTTTTGGACAGCCGGGAGAAAAGCTGCTGGTGTGAAGCCGGGTAACAGACGTCTACACCGCAGCCCAGCACGGCATAGCTTTTGCCGCCTTCCTCCAGCGCAGCCCACTGTGCTGCGCCATCGATTCCATAGGCCGCGCCGCTGACAACTACCCCGCCGCAGTGCACTACCTCACGGGCGATGGCTTCTGCCATCGCCCGTCCGCCCGGCGTACACATGCGTGCACCGACAATTGCCACAGAACGGACGTCCTCTGACGGGAGAGCCCCGCGCAGAAAAAGTCCATAAGGGTGGTCGCGCAGAGGCTCCAGGCGTCGTGGATATCTTTCCTGTTCGGCGCTGATAAATTCTATTCCCATCGACGTCCGCATATGCACGACTTCCGCTGGGGTATATCTTTGCTTATAATCCATTACCTTCTGCATCCATCGGCAGCCCCGGTCTCGCAGAAAGGCCAGTTCTTCTGTTGACGCTTCCCAGATTCTACGGGGATTATGAAAGCAATGCAGCATGATTTCCCTCTGCGTCCGGTAAATGCCGGGGATGCTGCAAAACCATTCCCAGTATTGCTCCATGATAGTATTCCTCACTCCAGATATTTTGATGGCCGATACCGCACTTTTTCGCTCAGATGTGGGATTTCAATCTGTTCGCTGCCGTCCAGATCTGCAATTGTGCGCGCGACGCGCAGCATCCGGTGACAGGCGCGGGCAGTCAGATGCTTGGTTTCGTAAATCTGCTGCATAAAGCGGTCTTCCTCTGGGCCAAGCGAACAGTAGCGTTCGAGCAACGGCACCGGAAGCTGGGAATTAAAGCGGATTTTACTTCCCGCGTAGCGCTGTGCCTGAATTTCCTGCGCCCGAAGAACGCGCTCCCGGATGACCTGGCTGGATTCTTCCTTTTCCTCACTGGACAACTCCTGATAGGATACAGGGCGAACCTCTGCGTGCAGATCAATGCGGTCCAGAAGGGGGCGGCTGATTTTGTGCAAATAGCTTTGAATTTCCCCTTCCGTACAGGTGCAGCGCGTTCTGTCGGGGTAGAATCCGCATCGACACGGGTTACGTGACGCGACCAGCATGAAATCTGCGGGAAAGACATACTGTCCACTGTTTCTGGAGATGCGCACTTCCCCTTCTTCCAGCGGCTGCCGCAGAATCTCCAGAGCTTCCCGCTGAAATTCCGGCAGCTCATCGAGATACAGGACGCCCCGGTGCGCGAGGCTGATTTCTCCGGGCTGAGGAATGTTGCCCCGCCTGCCAGCGCAGCGGAGGTGATGGTGTGATGCGGCATACGGAATGGCCGCTTCAGAAGGATGCCTTCTTTTGGCAGGGTACCGGCGACGCTGTGGATCTGGGAAGCTTCCAGCGCCTCATCCAGATGGAGCGGCGGCAGAATTCCGGGAATCCGGCGCGCGATCATTGTTTTGCCGACACCGGGCTGCCCGGTCAGGAGCAGGTTGTGCATCCCGGCCGCTGCGATTTCTGCCGCCCGCTTTGCCAGCGTTTGCCCATGGATATCCGAGAAATCCTCCTCCATTCCCTGCGTGGGCTCCAGTAATTTTTCTTCTATATTAATAGCGTGTTTCTCCAATTGGCTTACACCCAGCAGGTGATTCACAACACTGCGCAAAGAGGAGGCTCCGTAGACAGAGATGCCCAAAATTACGCCGCCTTCTGCCGCGTTTTCTTCTGGAATGATGCAGGAAGTGAAGCCGGCTCGTTTTGCTTCCATCACCATGCCGAGAATTCCCGGGATGCGGCAGATACTGCCGTCCAATCCAAGCTCTCCGGCAAAAAATACGTGCGCAAGGACCTGCTGCGGCAGGTAAGAATGAGCCGCGAGCAAAGCTACTGCAATTGGCAGGTCATACCCTGATCCAGATTTGCGAATGTCTGCGGGTGCGAGATTTACCATAATCCGCTTTGGCTGTATGTGAAAACCGGAATTGCGCAAAGCAGTCCGTACCCGCTCCTGCGCTTCTTTGACCTCGGAAGCCAGATAGCCTACCATGGAGAAAACAGGCAGACCGTCACTGACATCCGTCTCCACCGAGATCAATCGACATTGCACACCGCTAAGGGCGGCAGTATAAACCTTGCTGTACAAGATATTTCCTCCTTTCAGAACCGATCCATTTTAAGGACAGGCAAAATGCTGCAATGAAAACGGGCAATCAAAGGCTTTTCCTGTGAAAACAGAATTTCACTTTTGTAAAAAAAGAAAAGTAGTTCAGATTATATAGATTATAGATAAGATCTATAAGATGAATTCGATGAAAACTTTCTTTATAATATATCATAACAATAAATTTGTCAATCACTAAAACAAAAATTTAAAATGATTTTTATTGTGATGATAGGTGTGACAGCGGCAATGCGGTAAGAGTCATAAGAGTGCAGAGAAGAGATCCGGAATACAGTAGGATTTTGAAATTATTCAAAAAAATGGAATTGTTATGAAAAAAAGAGGAAAAAAGAGATTAAAAGAGAATATGTGAGATATAGAATAGAAAAACGACTCAAACAGAAGTTGCATTATCTTCCCATTTTCACTAATATAGGCATTGTTCGTTAGCACTCGAATTGGATGAGTGCTAATAAAGTGAAATCAGGAAGTATCATCTAAGGAGGAGTTAGATATGAAGTTAGTACCGTTAGCAGACAGAGTTGTACTGAAGCAGCAGGAAGCGGAAGAGAAGACGAAGTCAGGTATTATTCTGACAAGCAAGACCCAGGAGAAACCACAGGAAGCAGAAGTTGTGGCGGTAGGACCTGGCGGACTGGTAGATGGTAAGGAAGTAAAAATGACAGTCAGTGTCGGCGACCATGTGATTTATTCAAAATATGCTGGCAACGAAGTAAAGCTTGACGATGAGGAATATGTAATTGTAAAGCAGAGTGATATTCTCGCGATTGTAGAGGACTAAGACAAAGGTCTGTTATAAAATATAATTCAGGAGACAAAAAGATATGGCTAAGGAAATTAAATATAGCGCTGACGCAAGGGCAGCCCTTGAGACAGGTGTAAATAAGCTCGCGGATACGGTTCGTGTGACGCTCGGACCGAAGGGAAGAAATGTGGTTCTGGATAAGCAGTATGGTTCACCGCTCATCACAAACGATGGTGTGACAATTGCGAAGGAGATCGAGCTGGATGATTCTTTTGAGAATATGGGTGCTCAGCTGATTAAGGAAGTCGCTTCTAAGACAAACGATGTGGCTGGCGACGGCACAACGACCGCGACGGTACTTGCGCAGGCGATGGTTCAGGAAGGCCTGAAGAACATTGCGGCAGGAGCGAACCCGATCGTTCTGAGAAAGGGTATGAAGAAAGCGACAGATGCAGCAGTGGACTCCATCAAGGCAATGAGCCAGATGGTGAGCGGCAAAGAGCAGATCACGAGAGTTGCTGCGGTTTCTTCAGGGGATGAGACCGTAGGCGAGCTGGTAGCAGACGCGATGGAGAAGGTTTCCCAGGACGGCGTGATCACGATTGAAGAGTCCAAGACCATGCAGACCGAACTGGATCTGGTGGAAGGTATGCAGTTTGACAGAGGATATATTTCCGCGTATATGGTGACTGACAATGATAAGATGGAAGCGGTTCTGGATGATCCGATGATCCTGATCACGGATAAGAAGATCAGCAATATCCAGGAGATCCTTCCGCTGCTGGAGCAGATTGTTCAGTCCGGACGGAAGCTGCTTATCATCGCTGAGGACATTGAGGGCGAGGCGCTGACGACATTGATCGTAAATAAGCTGCGCGGTACCTTCCAGGTGGTTGGCGTCAAGGCTCCTGGTTATGGCGACAGAAGGAAAGAAATGCTGCAGGATATCGCAATCCTGACTGGCGGCCAGGTGATTTCGGAAGAGGTTGGCCTTGAGCTGAAGGATGCGACCATGGATATGCTTGGTCGTGCAAAATCCGTAAAGGTTCAGAAGGAGAACACGATTATTGTAGACGGTCTTGGTGATAAAGATGCAATTAAGGCAAGAATCGCACAGATCCGCGGACAGATCGAAGAGACCACGTCTGACTTTGACAGAGAGAAGCTGCAGGAGCGCCTTGCGAAGATGGCAGGCGGTGTAGCAGTGATCCGTGTCGGAGCTGCGACGGAGACTGAGATGAAGGAAGCAAAGCTCCGCATGGAGGATGCGCTGGCAGCAACAAAGGCAGCCGTAGAGGAAGGCATCATCGCAGGCGGTGGATCCGCTTATGTACACGCAGCGAAGGATGTGGCGAAGCTGGCAGAGACACTCGATGGAGATGAGAAGACCGGCGCGAAGATCATCCTGAAGGCACTGGAAGCTCCGCTGTTCTACATCGCTGAGAACGCAGGACTGGAGGGTGCTGTGATTGTAAACAAGGTCAGCGAGGCACAGCCGGGTACAGGCTTTGATGCGTACAAAGAGAACTATGTAGATATGGTCGAGGCAGGCATCCTTGATCCGGTTAAGGTTACGAGAAGCGCACTGCAGAATGCGACAAGCGTAGCGGCTACCCTGCTGACGACGGAGGCAGTTGTCGGCACGATCAAAGAACCGGCTCCGGCAATGCCGGCAGGCGCCGGAGAGGGAATGTATTGATCTGCTCCGGTAATCCGTAATCGAATCTGGTGACACCGCGTGAGCGAAATAGCTGCGGCTGCAGGCCGTGAAAAGGGACGCGGTGCGAATATGTGAAAAGTTTGTAAAAATGAGGGTAAACTTGTAGAAGTTTGCCCTCATTTGTGCTACAATATTTTTTATCCCGTTTTCGACACTTTGAGATTAGAAAAGAGGTGGAATCCCTTGTAAACAC
>JAJBUL010000062.1 GCA_020860365.1 Clostridiales bacterium
GCCTAAATCAAGGCTTTGAGGCATTTTCAATTCAATTCAACTGTCGAAGACCCGACCCGCTCAGAAAAACGGCTGTGAATAGTAACTCAAAAATTATTATTTTTACCAAAAAAACTTGACGAAGCCATTTTTCCTGTTTATAATGAAACAAGTTTTGAAAATGCGGGGCAGTATGCCTGCGTGAAGTGGAAAACAGGATAACTGTTTTGAACAGTTCGATAAAATGTTGTTGATGGGAAGAGTACATGAGAAGGATTCACTCAGAGAACTGTCGGGTGCTGCGAGACAGTGTGTATTCCTCGTGGAAGATCAGCCCGGAGAAGCAGATGCGACAGCCTGTATGCGATAAGGTGATCAAATGACGAATCGCCTGACAGAGGGAAAGTAGTGTCTGACGGAGTGGTTCCCCGTTATCGGAGCTATAGAGATGTCGCAATTTTTTGCGAAAACAGGGTGGTACCGCGGATAGTCTGTTCGTCCCTTGCTGGGATGGATGGGCTTTTTTATCGTAAAAGTGTCCTCAATGTCCAGTTTCGTTCTATGCTTGCATGGCTAAGAGACTGGACATTACAGGCTTTTATGTTGTTTATAATATCGAAATTACAAACAGGAGGCGTCTAATGAAGGTTTATCGGAAGATTATGGATGTACTGACGATGATTGAGAACATTGTCCTGACACTGGCGTTTGTTCTGATCCTGGGGCTGACATTCGGAAATGTTGTTGCTAGAAAGGTGTTCCAGCATTCGTGGGGCTTTACGGAGGAGATTGTTATTGCAGTCTTTGTACTGCTCTCGCTTCTGGCTGCAGGCGTGGCAGCCAGAAGGCCGGGCGGATTGACCAGTCTGTCTCTGGTGCCGGATATGGTGGGACCGCGAGGGAAGAAAGTGCTGAATGTTCTTTCAACCATTGCCTGTGTGGCTTATTCCCTGATCCTTGCCTATGAGGGGTGGGGGAGGATGAAGGCGGACAAGACCTTAAGCCCGATTCTGCATATCCCGAAGGTGATCTTCTGGTCGTTCGTTCTGATCGGCGGAATTTCACTGGCGCTTCATTTTATTGAGAACTGTATTGTTTACTGCAGTCAGGATCTGTCAGAAAAGAATTCTGAGAATGGTTCCGGACAGATAACGACAGAGGAGGGAACAAAGAAATGATTACAGCGGTTTTATTTATTTCCTTTTTTATCCTGCTGTTTATCGGGGTACCGATCGGCATCTGTCTGGGGCTGAGCTCCGTGTTCACAATTTTGTTCGCGTCGAGTACACAGCTTATGTACTCCAACCTGAACCTGAGTATCATCGCCACAAATACCTATACAGGAATCTCGAAATTCCTGCTGCTGGCGATCCCGTTTTTTGTGCTGTCGGGTAACATTATGGCAAAAGCGGGCATTTCGACGCATCTGGTTCGCTTTATTGATGACTGCATCGGCCACCGTAAGGGCGGTATGGCGATTGTATGCGTCATTGTAGCCTGCTTTTTCGGCGCGATTTCAGGTTCCGGTCCAGCGACAGTGGCTGCGCTTGGCGCTGTGCTGATTCCGGCTATGATCGAATCTGGATTTTCGGTATCGTTTGCGGAAGCACTGATGGCCACGTCGAGTTCGATCGCGATTGTCATCCCGCCGTCGATCGCCTTCGTTGTGTATGCGTCGATTTCCGGTGAGAGTGTAGGCGATCTGTTTATGGCAGGCATCATTCTGGGAATTATGATGGGCGTCGCGCTGGCGATTGTCGTTATGATTGAAGCAAAGAAAAGGAATATCCAGCCGCCCCATGAAAAGCGCAGCTGGAAGGAGCGCTGGAACAGCTTTAAGGATGCGGTCTGGGGGCTGCTGATGCCGGTCATTATTCTTGGTGGCATTTATGGCGGTATTTTCACACCGACGGAAGCTGCAGCGGTAGCTGTGGTATATGGCCTGATTGTAGGGATATTTATTTACAGGCAGATCCGTCTTAAGGAGCTGTTTGAGATTTTTGTGGATTCGGCAAAGACAAGCGGCAGCATCATGCTGATTGTCGCCTCGGCCTCCCTGTTTTCCTACTGCTGTACGTTGTTCGGCATTTCTTCTGCCGCGCAGGCGCTGTTGACCAGTGTGTCCGCGAACCGGGTGGTGTTCCTGATCATTGTCAATATTATTCTGCTCATTGCTGGCTGCTTTATCGACGCAAACTCCGCGATGTACATATTCGTTCCGGTGATGTTGCCCGTGGCGAAGTCGCTCGGATACGATCCGGTGGCATTTGGCATTATGATCACGGTCAACCTGGCAATCGGACAGGTAACACCGCCGGTAGGTGTTAACCTCTTTGTCGCCATGGGACTGCGGATCAAAAACGCGGCCGCCTCGCTGGTTTCCGGCAAGGAGGAATACTACCGTGTGACACTGCCCATGATTTCAAAGGCTGTCATTCCGATGATCATCGCCTGCCTGATTGTGCTGCTGTTGCTCACTTACATTCCGCAGATCAGTCTGCTGTTGCTGTAGGCGCTGTGTGTTGTATGACATTGCGGCATGTGCAATTGCGAGAACGCTACGTTATCGATGTTTATGGCCGACAGAGCTGTATACATATATCTTTATAACTATTTAGAACAGCAGGCTGGCGTGTCATATGTCTGAGGCTTGATGTTCTGAACGGTTATCAATATTTCATTCACAGGAGGAAGAATCATGAAGAACTGGAAAAAAGCACTTTCCTTATGTCTCGCTGCGGCGATCCTCTCGCCGAGCACACTCGCTTCGGCAGACTATGCAGACTATGAGGCCTCAGACGTATACGTGGCTTCTGAGGAAGCAGCGGTCTACACAGGCACAGACGAGTGGCCTGTTACCGTGTGGAACTATACCTGCTCCACTGGCGACACATCGACCTGGGCGCAGGCAGGCTATTACTTTAACGCATTAATGCAGGAATCTACGGACGGCGCGGTTATGGCCAATGTGTATGCCGCTGACCAGCTTACCAATGGCTCTCAGACCGACGGCATCCAGGCACTGATGGACGGAGCAACGATTCAGGTATCCATGCACTCAAATCTGATCTATGCAAACTTCGACACCCGTTTTAATGTAGTATCTCTGCCGTATCTGTTTGAAGATTATGATGACGTAGACGCGGCTATGGCCGGTGAAGGCGGAGAAGCACTGAAGGAGGTGCTTGCTGAGTACGGTCTGGTTTGCGAAGGCATCGGCGAAAACGGTTTCCGCCAGATCACCAACTCCAAGAAAGCCATCACCTCTGTATCGGATCTGGCTGATATCAAGATGCGCATATGCTCCAATGATCTGTGCGCAGAGGTTTACAGTGAATGGGGCTGCGATGCGACCGTTATGAACTGGTCTGAGACCTATACGGCGCTGCAGCAGGGTACCGTAGACGGCGAAGAGAACCCGGAGACCGCAATCGCTTCGAACTCCGTGCAGGATGTGCAGGATTACATTTCTTTATGGAATGCTTACTATGACTGCCTGTTTTTCTGCATCAACCAGTCCGCGTATGATCAGTTCACAGACGAGCAGAAGGCTGTCATCGATGAAAATGCTGCTAAGGCAGTTGCTTACCAGATTGCAATCAACCGTGAGAACGTAGAAGAGCTGGTTGCTGAGTGGACCGAGTCCGGAGCGATGGAAGTTACTACTCTGGACGAGATCGATTCTGACTCTTTCAAAGAGGCATGCTCTGGAGCAGAAGACTGGTATATCAGCCAGTTGACAGCGAATGGCATGAGTGAGGAAGAGGCACAGGCTTACATCGATGCATTCAGGACGGCCGAGTAATTGCAGAGTGACAGGTAATAGGTAATAGGTAATAGACAGGCGCATGACAGATTGGTTCTGTTTCATGCGCCCCTTTTGTCTAATCAGAAAAGTTCTCCGATCTTCTCTATCGGACAAAAACCCTCCGGGAGGATGCGCATGCTGCGCCGGAGGAAACTGTCTGCCTGTGCAGACGCGCAAAAATGCTTTTTGCAACTGTCAGGTATTGTAAAATAACGATTTTGTAGTATTATAATGTAGCTGCTCAGACACTTACCGCGAATGGAAATGAACTGTTTTATTATACATTTCCCAAAGAAGCAACACGCCATAAATATGTTACAATTCCTTTGAACAAATGCTGCCTGAATAAGGAATATTCAGATGGTACAGGGATAAAACCTCATTTCGCGGACGAAATGCAAGAATAAAAAGACGATAGGGAGCGTATATATGCAGATTTTTGTGAAGAATCGAAGTTTTTACCGGAAGATGGCGGCACTCGCCCTTCCGATAGCCGCACAACAGCTGATTACAGTGGGCGTGAATATGGCCGATAATGTGATGCTGGGCCAGCTGGGGGAGGTGCCGATGAGCGGCGCCACCCTGGCGAACAACTTTATTAACATTTTTCAGATTATGTGCATGGGGCTTGGGATGGGTGCGAGTGTACTGACCAGCCGTTTTTTTGGCATGAAAGATCGGAACCGTATGAAAAAAACGGTGAATCTTATGCTGCGGACACAACTGGTGATCGCGAGCCTGTTTGCGATGACGACGGCAATTATGCCTGCCGGGATTATGGGGATTTATTCAACGGACAGCGCAGTGATCGCAGCAGGCAGCGGTTATCTGCTGATCTCAATCCCCTGTTATTACCTGAACGGCTATGCGGTCACTTCCAGCCTGGTGCTTCGAAGCGTTGGGAAAGCGACGATCCCCCTGCTTTCCAGCGTTTGTTCCTTCTTTATCAACATATTCTGTAACTGGGTATTTATTTTCGGCCATTTTGGCGCTCCCGCGATGGGGGTGAACGGTGCGGCACTTGGTACGCTGATTGCCAGAGTTGTGGAATTTTCCGTAACCATGGGCTATCTGTTTTTTAAGGATCAGAATATTCAGCTGCGCTTCCGTGACCTGACCATGAGTACGAAAGAGATCAGGAGGGAGTACATAAACATTTCCATTCCTGTTCTGGTCAGCGATACGCTGCTGGGACTGGGAAATAGCGCCGTCTCTATCGTGATGGGGCATATCGGCTCCAGTTTTGTGGCGGCGAACGCGATTACGACGGTGACGATGCAGCTCGCGACGGTTGTCATTCAGGGGATCAGCCAGGCCAGCTGTACGATTACAGGAATTACACTGGGGGAGGGGAAGACAAAACAGGCGCAGGAGCAGGGCGTTACCTTTGCTGCGATCGGTTTTCTGATCGGCTGTGTCGGGTGTGTCCTGATCCTCGCCCTGAGCGACACTGTGATTGGTCTGTATAAGATTACAGAGGAGACGGCCGCACTGGCAAGGCAGCTGATGCATGCCCTGGCGATTGTCGTGCTGTTCCAGACAACGAACAGTATATTGACCAAGGGAGTGCTGCGCGGCGGTGGAGATACAAAGTTCCTGATGGTCGCTGATATTCTGTTTTTGTGGGTTTGCAGCGTCCCGCTGGGGGCACTGGCCGGTCTGGTCTGGCATTTGCCAGGATTCTGGATCTATATCCTCCTGAAGATCGACCAGTTTATAAAAGCCTTCTGGTGTCTGTTTCGGCTGCGCAGTGGAAAATGGATCAAAAAGATCAGTAATACAAGGTAGCAGTAAAAAGGATTCATCCCAGATGCATTACCTGGATCAGCAAAATCCAGCTCAGCCCGTAGTAGGTAATCACGGCGACAAGGTCGTTCATGGTGGTGATCAGCGGACCGGACGCAACGGCCGGGTCGACGTGGATTTTGTTGAAAAACAGAGGGATGCAGGTGCCGACCATCCCGGAGATCAGCATGGCGACCATCAGGGAAATGCCGACGCAGAAGGATACGGCAAAGGCAAATCCGACTGCTGTTCCTTTAAACAGGAAAATGTAAAGTCCGACAATGAGGACGGAAACGCTTCCCAGGAGAAGTCCGTTGCAGAGCCCGACGCTCATTTCTTTTTTCACAAGCGAGAGCTTTTGGCGGCCGCTGAGGTTCTCATCCATCAGTACGCGGATGGTGACGGCCAGGGACTGTGTGCCGACGTTGCCGGCCATGTCCAGGATCAGGGACTGGAAGGCCATGATGATGGTCAGCTGGCTCACGACTGCTTCGAACGCGCCTACCACGGAGGAGACCAGCATCCCGAGCACCAGGAGAATGGAAAGCCAGGGAAGACGCTTTTTCATACTGTCCTTCAGAGGCTCGTTCAGATCCTCCTCTGCGGACAGACCAGCCAGCTTTGCGTAATCCTCGCCCATCTCGGTGTCAACCAGTTCGACGATGTTCTGGGAGGTGATGACGCCCAGCAGCTGATTGTCGTCGCTGAGGACAGGGATTGAGTCTTCGGAATAGTCTTTCAGCTTCTCAATACAGTCATCAATGGAGGTGTGGCCATATACGTAAGGATACGAGGTCGCAATCAGATCCTCCAGGGGAGTATCGCGGCGGGCGATGATCAGGTCTTTGAGGTCGATCACTCCATAAAAGGTGCCGTCCTCCGCCACCGTAAAGAGGGTGGTAATATTGTCATTTTTTTCCGCCTGTTCAATCAGGGCGCTCATGGCCTGCTTGATGGTCAGATTTTCGCGGAAGCTGATGTAATTGGTCGTCATGCAGCTGCCGATCTCATCCTCGTCGAAAACGGAAATGATGGAGATATCGTTCCGCGCTTCTTCGTCCATCAGTCCGACGAGCAGCTGTCTTTTTTCACGGGAGAGTGCCTTCAGAATCTCGACGGCCGTGTCCGTTTCCATTTTTGATAAAATGCCGGCCGCCTTCTTTACTTCCATCTCATCGAGATAGCGGATGGTCTCATCCTCGTCTGTGTGTTCAAAAATATCGGAGAGCAGATCCTGGCTCAGAATGCGGAAAAGCTTTTTCTGCTCCACCGAGGAGAGGTCAGAGAGCGCCTCTGCCAGGTCATTCTCATGATAATCGCCAAGCTTGCCGCGCAGCAATCCCGGCGAGATGTTACTTCTGATAATTGCGATGATTTCTGACTTATAATCCTGTACTTTTGGCTCCATAGCAGATTCCTCCTTTCAATCCGACGCGGGCGCAGCATCACAGACCGAACTCCACTCGTATGGATGCTCAGCCGTGCGGCACTTTTCGTATTGTCGGGTGCAAAATGTAACTGTTCTTTTCTTTCGCGGCAAGCGCGAAGTACTGTTCTGAACGGTTACCAAAAGACAACAAAAAAGATTGAAGAATGTGGATTCTTCAAGAAATGTAAATAATGCAAACGGTAATCTGTCTGGGTACAGGATAGAAATCAGATATGCGCAGACTGGAGTGAACAGAACAGACCAGAGCGATATTTCCATCCTGTGCCGGTACTTCGACCTCGACCGTCACAATTATCCATTCCGTTCACCTGCCTTTCCAGATTTTCTCCGTCTATTCTAGCAAAAGAATCCGTAAGATGCAAGTCATTTTCAAAATAATTATGTAAAATGTCTGTAAATGGTTACTATTCACAGTCCAAAGTGGTTTAAATTACTCCATCCCAAATAGGCCGG
>JAJBUL010000034.1 GCA_020860365.1 Clostridiales bacterium
AAGATGAGGAACCAAACACCTTAGATATCATCCCCACCCCGTGAATAGTAACCGATGCTGTTCTGAACTGTTAAAAAACGAAAAAAGGGGCTTGCCATATGGCTGGCCCCTGTGTTATACTTGTCGAGTTGAAAACCAAACACGTGTGTTGATTCCGGGGACGGTGCCCTGATACGGTACGGTACCAGGATGCGTAAGCTTCTGGATGGGCGGACTGGTGGAAACGTACAGGCGGACGGGTCTCTTCGGGAGAAGATGCATGCGGAAGAATCAAACCAAAAGGAGAAAAGACATGAGTGTAATTTCAATGAAACAGTTACTGGAAGCAGGTGTTCACTTTGGCCATCAGACCAGAAGATGGAACCCGAAGATGGCGGAGTATATCTACACAGAGCGCAATGGCATCTATATCATCGACCTTCAGAAGTCCGTGGTAAAGGTAGACGAGGCTTGCAGAGCGGTTGCTGACATTGCAGCGAACGGCGGCACGATTCTTTTTGTCGGCACGAAGAAGCAGGCACAGGACGCGGTACAGACCGAAGCAGAGAGATGCGGGATGTTCTATGTCAATGAGAGATGGCTCGGCGGTATGCTGACGAACTTCAAGACCATCCAGGCCAGAATCAAATATCTGAAGGATCTGGAGAGACAGCAGGAGGACGGTACCTTCGATGTCCTTCCGAAGAAGGAAGTCATTGCTCTGAAGAAGAAAATCGAGAAGCTGGAGAAGAACCTTGGCGGTATCAAGGAGATGAAGAGACTCCCGGATGCGATTTTCGTCGTAGATCCGAAGAAAGAGCACATCTGCGTACAGGAAGCACATACACTGGGTATTCCGCTGATCGGTATCTGTGATACGAACTGTGATCCGGAAGAGCTTGACTATGTCATCCCGGGCAACGACGATGCGATTCGTGCGGTGAAGCTGATCGTTTCCAAGATGGCGGATGCTGTGATCGAGGCCAGACAGGGCTTTGAGGAAGCTGCTCCTGTAGAAGCGGAAGAAGCTTACGAGGAAGCGCCGGTTGAGGCATTCTAAAAACAGAGTGGTTGTTTGTTGCCAGCCGTTTCCGGCAGGAAAGGCTGGCGTCATAATGAATGGATGATATCCTGTATCGAAGAGAAAAACGGGATTTAGCATAATGCAGGAGGAATATGTGAGATGGCTGTTACAGCAGGAATGGTAAAAGAGTTAAGAGAGATGACCGGCGCCGGCATGATGGACTGCAAGAAGGCTCTGACGGCGACAGAGGGCGATATGGATAAGGCCATTGAATGGCTGAGAGAGAAAGGCCTTGCGACTGCGCAGAAGAAGGCCGGAAGAATCGCGGCCGAGGGTCTTGCGAAGGTTCTTGTATCTGAGGATGGCAAGAGCGCGGTAGCGGTGGAAGTCAATTCTGAGACAGACTTCGTAGCGAAGAACGAGAAGTTCCAGAATTATGTAGCGCAGGTAGCGGAGCAGGCGATGGAGACCGGAGCGTCTGGCATCGAAGCATTCCTTGCCGAGCCGTGGAAGTTTGATACCACGAAGACTGTAAACGAAGCACTGGCCGGTATGATCGCGGTGATCGGGGAGAACATGAACATCCGCCGGTTTGCGCAGGTAAAAGAGGATGCCGGTTTTGTCGCTTCTTACACGCACATGGGCGGAAAGATCGGTGTACTGGTAGACGTAGAGACCGACGTGGTGAACGATGCGATCAAAGAAATGGCAAAGAACGTAGCGATGCAGGTAGCAGCGCTGAAGCCGCTTTATACCAGCGACAAAGAAGTGAGCGAAGATTATATCGCGCATGAGAAGGAGATTCTCCTTGCACAGATCAAGAACGATCCGAAGGAGTCCCAGAAGCCGGAGAAGGTAATCATGGGCATGATCCAGGGCCGTATTAAGAAGGAGCTCAAAGAGATCTGCCTGCTTGATCAGGTTTATGTAAAGGCCGAGGATGGCAAGCAGTCAGTCGGTGATTACGTTGCTCAGGTTGCGAAGGCCAACGGCGCGAAGATCACGGTCAAAGGCTTTGTCCGTTATGAGACCGGTGAAGGCATTGAGAAGAAGCAGGAAGACTTCGCGGCGGAAGTGGCGAAGCAGATGGGCGGCAACTGAGAGTCTAAATACTACCTCTGGGATACGATCACGGAGTCTAATAAGGAAAAATTAAAAATCATTCATTTCCCAAATATAAAAGTCACCTGGGAAGAGCTGTTTGAAGAGATCGGATAGGAGAGAGAAATACTCCCCTATCCGATTTTGTCAGTTATGAAAAAATTTAGCGCAGACTTTTGTAGTAGTTGCAAATACTATTCCTGGCGCACAATCGTTTCGCTTTCGGAGAAAAACCGTATTTCCACCGGTATCAGCGCTTCCTCACAGTGCTCTGCCAGATATGCGCGCAGCTTCTCCTGGTCGGGTTCTTCGCTGCCATAGATATCCGCGGTGAGAATCAGCTGGTTCTTTTCGGCATAACGAACACAGGCGTCTGCGCGGTGAAGCCCCTCATAAGCGGTAAGACCTGTTTCCAGGCGATACAGGTCGAGGAAATGCCGTCCTTTGATGCCCTCATGCATGACGGTTCTTCCGCCCTTTTCCAGCAGATCGATGGAGCCGTCCGGCAGGATGCGGGCGGTTTTCCCGGTCTGATAGAGGATGCCGGGACCGTAAGGATTCGTGATCTGATCCACATACCCCCCCGGTCGGATAGTCCATGATGTAAAGCTGTCCCCAGGCGCCCAGCGGCTGCTTGCGGCAGGTTTCGTCAAAGACATAGGCTTTTACCTTTGTATCTGCGGGAACCGTGGGGATCAGGCTGTATCCCGCAGCGTCGTTTACATCTCCAGCAGTGGTGTAATAGTGCTTTGGGAAAAGCGACTGCGGCAGGTGTTTCTTCAAGCGACGCACGGAGGGCTCGTCCAGCATTGCCCTGGTGACGGCCTCCATGGCGGTCAGGAAGAGCTCCAGCTGGCTGCCGTCGAAGCGGTTCTCCCAGTAGCGCAGCTCATAGAAATATCCTCTCTCGTCTGCCATGACCTGAAGGTGGAAGGGCAGGGAATCCAGCTGCACCGGTTCACGTGTCAGCGGCTCTCCGCCAATCTCTTCCACATGCAGCAAATCGCCCTGGTACTGGAAAAACATCTCATCGGCATGCAGGGTGGAGATGTAACAATTCATGGTATCCATGATCTGATGCGCGGATTTTTTCAGCAGTTCCGGCACAGTCTCGTGCGGGACATTGGTATAGCGGAAGAAGTAGGTCAGGAACAGGGGGCCGGCGATTCTCGCCCAGCGGCTGTCTGTCCGTCCGCTGTGGATGCTGCTGCTGACCACATCCTTTTCATTGCTGAAGATACCGACCGTGTAGTTGAATGCTGTCAGTAAAAGTACATTCTCCGATACCGCGTTTTCCCGGCAGAAGGCGAGCAGCTTCTTTTTCGTCAGACTCGAGAAACGCCCTCTCAGAGAGGCGTTCTGGCCGGTTTCGAGGTCGTGGCAGTCTTTGAGGGTCAGGATGCATTTGCGGATCCGGAAGGCCTTCATCAGAGACTGGAAATATTTCTCCTTTTCTGTCCGCATGCCTTCGGCGTCGCGCTTTTTCTCATCCAGAATATATTCATAAAACGAGTAGGATTCTTTTTCCACCGGCTGTCCGCGATAGAGCGCGTCGATATCCTCAAAGATTACGTGCATGGTCGTCCCGTCGCCGACAATGTGCGCGAGATCGAAAAACAGATAATTTGCGGAATCGGTCTCGTAAATCGCGATGTGGTACAGCGGCTCATTTGGCGTGTACATATAAGGAACCAGCAGGGTCTCTCTTGTTTTCGCCCATTCGTCGTCACTGAGTTTCACGATCGGAATAGCAATCTTCCGGCTGTCGTCGCGGAAATTTTTGAAAGCACCTTCATGGAACTGGACGATATTTTTCATGGCCGGGTGTACGTCGAATACGTCCTCGATCGCCTTTTTCAGCCGGAGCAGATCGATATTGCTCCCAAGGCGGAAGAAGTAAGGCAGGTTTGCAGTTGTATTTCCGCGGGCGACGTAAGCAAAGTAAAGCTGAAGGTTCGTGAGCGGGTAAATCTCACGCGGCGAATAGTCAACCGACGCGCGCTCCCGGGACTGCAGGCAGAGCGCTTCCAGCTTTTCTACGGTGGTATTGTTCATCAGTTCGTTTAAGGTGATGGAAAACTGCAGCTTGTCATACAGGTCAGCCAGCAGCATGACGCTGCCCATAGAGTCCAGCCCGGCCTCATAGATGTCGGTGTCAATGCCAAAACGGCTGTGCCCAAGCTGTGCGGCGATCAGATCATAGATCTGCCGCTGGAGATCATTTTCCGGCTGGAGGGCGCTTGTCTCCGTCTCCAGATTGTTCTTTTTCTGCTCAAAATAATGGCTGCGCAAAATCTTCCTGGAAGAGGTCTTCGGGAAGGGGGTATCCCGCAGCGTGAAGCGTGCGATTTTCTTATAGGAAGGAAGATCCTGGTTGTGTCGGTTGATGAGCTCGGATACGGCAGAGTGGATATCATGGACGTTTGCCGCGTCCGCGTATTTAAAATTCGGGAAGACTTCGGCCACGATCGCATCGTCTTCACCATACACAAGAATTTCTTCAATCAGCTGTTCTCCCTCAAAGAGATTTTCCAGCTGCTCCGGAGCAACATTTTCTCCATTGTTAAGGACAATCAGATTCTTCTTGCGGCCTGTGAGCCAGAGGAAGCCGTCCTCATCGACATAGCCGAGATCACCGGTGCAAAGCCAGCCGTCTTTGGTCATGACCTCGGCGGTGCGCTCCGGCTCCTTGTAATATCCCATCATAACAGAAGGACTTTTGACCTGAATTTCATCCTCGACGATGCGTACCTGGCAGCCCTTCACAATCCGGCCTACGGATGAGACCTTGTCCGGCCGGTTCCAGTCGGCGGAGGCGATTTTCGGGGAGCACTCAGACATACCGTAGCCCTGTGCGATCGGTACGCCGATCCGCCAGAAATTGGCTGCAAGCTCCGGCGCGAGATAGCCGCCACCGGTAGTGATCTGACGCATATTTTTTCCGAGAACTTCCGTGCGAATTTCAAAGATGGAACGCTTTGGATCCTGTCTGGCGAGCAAAGCAATGCGGTTGTACAGAGCCTTGGCGATCATCGGGACGACGCGCATCTCCGTAGGGGCGAACAGCTTCAGGTGATCAGAGAGACGGGTCATGTCCTGATTCAGCGCCAGCACGCTGCCATAGCGAAGGGTAGAGAGAACATCACAGTTGATACAGAAAACGTGATGAATCGGAAGAACATTGAGCAGAATCCGGTTCTGAGCGTCGTCATCCGCGTCCGCATTGAAAACATTGTCAATCAGATTCGCGTTGGAAAGCATGACGCCTTTGCTCTTGCCTGTGGTTCCGGAAGTGAAAAGCACCATCGCGCAGTCTTTTTCCCGCACATCCGCAGCGACGGCCTGTCCTTTAAACGCGGTCAGGATACCGTCCAGGCAGGGGACATGTTTGCCGTGCTGCAGGGAAATATACGAGATAACCGTCGGACAGAGCGATCGGGCGCCTTCCACGAGGGAATGGTGCTCCCAGTCGTAAAAAAGGATGTCGACATCGGAGCGGTTCAGGCAATCCGCCAGTCCCTGATAATCCAGCTGCACATCCAGGGGGATCACAACATTTCCGTGGCTCATTACGCCAAGAAGTACGGTGAGATAGGCCTCGCTGCTGCCACCCAGGATGGCGACGCGCATTTTGCGGCCAACGGTCTGGTCCTGTGTGCCCAGCCACGCGGCAAACGCGTCACATTCCTCCAGAAAGGTCCGGTAAGAGACTGCATGTAGGACGTCCTGCGTCTCGTAGCGCAGGAAAATCCGGCTATCGTATTCCCGGCTCGCGTTATGTAACAGATCATAGATTGTTTTTGTCTGGTTTTTTGAAATCATAGAAAAATCCTCACTTGTCTTTTTGCTGTATTCAAAAAAATATAATGAATGCGGTCGAATGTGAAAAAAGCTGATCAGGCCGCATATTCCAAGCGTAAATGTTTTATTTTACTGCCTGTTGCCACTATAGCAACTTCGAGGTGGCTTTTCAAGCATTTTCATGAACGAAAAATACGATTTGGCAGTGTTGATGGGGAGGCAGCTGCGCGAAAATACGGGAGTCAGTAAAAAATATATGTTTTTGATTTTACTGTGAGGGAAAATTGTAAGTTTTTCTCAGGAGTATAGCAAGGTTTAGCTTCTATCAGGTACAGTTATAAAACAGTATACAGAGGTTACGGGTCACACTCCAATCAATGAAATTGAATAGACTTTACCGGAAGTGTATGTTACAATTCTTAACGCTGGTTTGAAACAGGCCCGGGAGCGAGATGCTCCTGCAGTTTTGGACAGATAAATTTCTCGAGGTACGAGAATCATGGAGGGGATACAATGGCAAACACAAGAGGGCAGGTCACGCTTCCGAGCGAGGCGGGATTTCTGAATGAAACGAAAGAGATTATGGAGCGCTGGGGCGCGGACGCACTGCGGGACAGCGACGGGACAAAGCTCGATGAGGAGCTGAAAGCGCTGGACGCGAAGATTTATACGACCTACTTTGTGGCGCGCGGGCACAATGATTTCGCGAAAGAGCATATGGATGAGTGCCAGCAGATTTATCTGATGTCAAAGCGCTGCACAGCTACCTCAAAGAGGACGTTTGAAACGGCTGAAATGCTTCGAAACAGACTGGCACACTGGTCGGAGAAAAGCGCAGACGAGCATTTTTGTGCGCTGGGGATTTCTTTTATGGACGGATATTTCCAGGAGCAGGTGATTCCAGATTATCTGCATGCCCCCAAAAAGTGGTGGGAGGTCATGGATCGTACGACGGGCGAGGCTGTGCCGCCGGGGTGCTGGGAACTGGATTCGGAGCGTCACATCGTCTGGGTTGCCGCCCGGCCGTTTCATGAATATACGGTATCCTTCCTGGCGTATGCGATCTGGGATCCGACGCAGATGTACAATCATATCACAAACAACTGGGGGGATAAGCCACATGAGATTCCGTTTGACGTGCGGCAAAGCAGCTCTGGACGGTTTGCGAAAGAGTATCTGGTGCAGTGGCTGAAGGACAATCCATCCACGGATGTGGTGCGTTTTACGACCTTTTTCTATCATTTTACGCTGGTCTTTAATGACAAGGCGAAGGAAAAGTTTGTAGACTGGTTCGGGTATGGGGCGACGGTTTCTGTGCGTGCGCTGGAGGAGTTTGAGCAGGAATATGGTTACGCGCTGCGTCCGGAGGATCTGGTCGACAACGGATACTACAATTCCCCGTTCCGGGTTGCCACCGCACATTATCTGGATTATATGGATTTTTTCCAGCGCTTTGTCGCGAAAAAGGCAAAGTATCTGGTGGAGCTTTTGCATGAGGCAGGGCGTGAGGCTATGATG
>JAJBUL010000196.1 GCA_020860365.1 Clostridiales bacterium
GGTTTTCATCGGTCTCGTTTGTGCGTACAAACGAGACCGGGAAGTCAAGTTTACTGCCTATAACTGCTGGCAACTGCGAAGGTACCAAACAGTTACGGTAAAATTATAGTTCGATTGTTTCAGAATTGTCAAGAAAATTGTCGTTTACACCAGCTTCATCGCACCAATGATGACGTCGCAGGCAACCACCAGGTCTTCTGCGTGAAAGGCTGCCGCAAAATTATCGCTGAACAGAATCTGCGCGGAAGGCGGAAATTCCTCGTCTCCGCTCCAAAGCTGGAAGCGAATAAAGTAGCCGTCAAACACTTCAATCTCATATCCGGCGTCCCCGGCCGTAATCTTTCTGGCGCCCAGTTTTTCCATCGTGCTGCCAAATGCGTCCAGTCGATTGCCGTAGGAGTAAGCCAGCCGCGCCAGGCATCTTCCGCTGAACTGGCGGTAATATACCTCTCCCCAGGGCACTTCGCGGTAGGTCAGAAATTTTCCCGTACCAGCGGCCTTGCAGCATTCGATCAGAAAGCGGATCACAAGTGTTCGCGCGGCGGATATCTGCATCAGACTGCACGGGCGTTCGGTCTCCTTTGCGGCCCGGATGGAAAAATCCGGGTAACGGATCGCATATTCCACCCCCAGAAAGGTGAGAAGAAATTCCGATGAGTCCTCAGACCAGACTGCGCCGGTGCGCGCACTTACCTCACATGGGTCGGATTTTTGATACGCAGCAAGATAGTGTTCAAACGGGACTCGTTCTTTGTTGTCTTTTTCGTATGTGATCTCCATGGTTTCTCCTTCGATTTGTTTCAGGATAAACGGGCGGCGCATCACGAAGAAAGGGAACGAAGCCGTTCCCTTTATCCGATTAAAGAATTCCCTGCCCTGGCCTTTTACCGAAGCCCGGCCTGCTGCAGGAGCGCCGGAATCTTTGACTCCCAGCCGAGCGCCATGATATGTACGCCCTGGCAGTACGGCTTACATTCTTTGATGATGCGCGCCGCGATCTCTACGCCGGTGATGCCTGCTTTGGTCTTTTCCTTGTCCGCACGAAGCTCATCCAGCATCTCTTGCGGTACATGGATGCCTGCGACATTGTCGTTCATGTATTTCGCCATGCCGGCAGACTTCGGAATCACGATACCAAGCTGCACCGGTTTGCCGAACTGACTGGCCTTTTCCATAAATTTGATGAATTTTTCCGGCTCATAGACGGCCTGTGTCTGGAAATAATCCGCGCCTGCACGCACCTTGTGCTCCATCTTCGCCAGCTGCGCGTCAACGGAATCGCTGCATGGGGACACCACTGCGCCCTTTGCGAATTTCGGCGGTTCGCCAACCAGGGCATTTCCTCCCAGGTCTACGCCAGCCTCCAGCTGTGTCACTGTGTGAATCAGAGAAACAGAATCCAGGTCAAAGACCGGCTTGGCCTGCGGATGATCCCCCAGCTTTGTATGGTCGCCAGTCAGAAGAAGCAGATTCTCAATCCCGAACATAGCCGCGCTTAACAGATCCGACTGCAGCGCGATCCGGTTCCGGTCACGGCAGGTAATCTGAAAGATCGGCGTCAGCCCTTCATCTTTCAGTGCCTTGCAGGTCGCCAGTGATCCCAGACGCATAACGGAAGACTGGTTGTCGGTCACATTAACGGCCGTAATGTCGCTTAAATAGGTTTTCGCCTCTTCCAGCAGATGTTCGATGTGGCAGCCTTTTGGCGGGCCGACTTCCGCGGTGACGACAAACTCGCCCTGCTCGAATTTTTCTGTGATTTTCATGTTCAGTCACTCCTATTTTTTTATGAGGGAAAAGCCCGTTTTTAAATCGCTGCGCGATGGGAAATATTCTGTACGGTTTTAAATCGTATGCCACCTGCGAGGGCTTTTTCCTGTGAAATATACGTTTTCATATACATACTTCGCAGCAAGTGCGAAATACTGTCCTGAATAGTTACTGTACTTCTTTATCCGTCGCAAAATTGCGAATCTGCACCGGGCATTTCATCGCGTCCAGACGACCGATCTTCTCCAGCCGCCGGTAGATGCGCTCCCAGCCGCACTCCATGTTGGGATCTACCTCGCATTTTCCATTTTTCGCGCCCCCGCACTGGCCGTTCACCAGACTCTTGGAACAGGCCGTGATCGGACAGATCCCGCCGGTCAAATTCAGGTAACACTCACCGCACTGACCGCAGTCGTACTCGAGCGGCGTAACTCCCTGAAAGCCCGGAAGCCGGCAGGTATCGCAGCCGGCGCATACGGTCTTCTCTTCCAGCCGGGCGGCAACAGTCTGCACACCCACGCCGCAGGAAAATACCAGCACCACATCCGCTGCGTCAATCGCCTCTTTGTGGCTTTCCAGCTGCAATTCCAGATTCTCCGGATTACAGATATAGTCCGTCGTAAGGATCCCGGTCACCATCCCGGAATCATTCATCTCACCCTGGAGCCCGGCCGCTTCTTCCAGTGGAAAGTAGACCTCCCTGCATCCAAAGCAATTGATGATAAAAACCTTTTTCCCGTCTGTCAGGGAGAGAATCGAGTCTTTTGTTTTTAACTGTGTAATCAACATATCACTTCATCCCCCTTACTGCGGCTTTCCCGGCTTTGATCTTTGCTACCAGCGGAATCTTTGAGGAACAGATGTACTCACAGCTGCGGCACTCTACGCAGTCCATGACATTCTTCTCCTTCATGGCCAGCCAGTTCTCTTCATCCGCGTATTTCGCGAAATACAGCGGAGAGAGCTCCATCGGACAGACATCCACGCAGCGCCCGCACTTGATACACGGCTGCTCTTTGGAATGTTCCGTGTCGACACAGATGATTCCGTTGGAACCCTTCATGATCGGGACGTTCAGGTCTGTGAGAGTAAATCCCATCATCGGACCTCCGGCTTTGTATGTAATCTCATTTTCCGAATCCGCGCCGCCGCAGTAATCGATCAGATCCTTTGTATTGGTACCGATCTTTACGATAAAGTTGCCCGGATGCTTCAGACGCTCGCCGGTCACAGTCACAACGCGTTCAATGAGCGGCATACCTTTCTGTATCGCGTCTGAAATAGCCTTTGTCGTGCTGATATTGCTCACCACGCAGCCGACATCCGCCGGAAGCCCACCGCTCGGAACCTGCCTTTTCAGCACACGCTTAATCAGCATCTTCTCCGCGCCCTGCGGGTATTTGGTCTTCGCGACCACCACGTCGAGATTGTCATACGCGGCAACCTTCTCTTTCATCAGCTCAATCGCGTCCTGCTTGTTATCTTCAATCACGATGAGGCCTCTCTCGGCGCCCACCGTCTTTACAATCGCGCGCAGACCGTAGATCACATCATCCGCAAACTCCAGCATGACCCTGTGATCCGCAGTCAGAAGCGGCTCACATTCGCAGCCATTCAGCAGAATGGTATCCACCGGCTTGGCCGGTTTTAATTTCACAGAGGTCGGAAAACCCGCGCCGCCCATGCCGACAATACCGGCTTCTTTTACAATATCGATGATCTCCTCCGGCGTCAGCTCTTCCAGCGGCTTATGCGGCTGTATAGACGCATCCAGAGTGTTCTTTCCGTCTGACTGAATCACAACCGCCGGGCAGGTGCCTCTTGTCGCATGCCCGCGCGTCTCGATCGCAATGACCGTACCACTGACGGAGGAGTGAACCGGGCTGCTGATAAATCCGGCCGACTCGCCGATCTTCTGGCCCACTTTCACACTATCGCCCACCGCGACCACCGGATTTGCCGGTGCTCCCGCATGCATGGAAAGCGGAATCGCCACTACCTGGGGCTCCGGGAATCTCTGCAGCTCCAGGCGCTCTGTAGCTTCTTTCCTCTCGAGAGGATGAACGCCGCCATAATAGCCGTCCAGCCGGTTTTCCCGGACAGACTTCACGTAGTCATTGACAAATTTAAAATTCACTTTCGAATAATCACGAAGCTGTACCGGCTGGTTCAGGAATTCTTCCAGCCTGCCCTGCTTTTCCAGTCTCCGGTAAATCTTTTCCCATGCGCAATCCTTCTCGGGATCCACTTCGCATTTTCCGTTCTTCGCGCCGCCACACTGCCCGTTTACCAGACTCTTTGAGCAGTCAATGATCGGACAGATTCCTCCTGTAATATTCAGATAGCATTGCGCGCAGGCGTCACAGCTCTTTTTCGTAAGTGCCATGCCATGATGTCCCGTGTAATTCAGCGAATCTGCAGCAGCAAATACCGGGATCGGTCTGGAATCCGGGCCGCCATTTTCCACCATCATATCCGCGATCGTCTGTATTCCAAGTCCGCAGGATACGACACAGACGCCCTCCGTTCCCTCTGGAATCATGTCCTTCAGCTTCCGCACGGTTTGCGTTTTGTTACACAAAAAGTCTACCTTCATACTCCCCGTAATGGTCTTCCCCTGCTCCGCGGCCATTTTTTCAAACGCGGCGCAGTCTGGCTCCTCCGTGGTCGTAAACTCTTTGAAGCACTTGTTGCAGGCAATCACGAACAGATGATCTGTCCCTGCCAGGATCGGCGCGAGCTCGTCAGCGCTTTTTAACCGATACTTGGTGTAGTCCTCCAAATGCTCACCTCCCTGTGAATGATATAACAACTCAAAAAGCATTTGTATGAATCGAAAAGACATATCCGGCTGCTCTGAATTGTTATGAAATTAGTAAATGGTACTCCTCAGAATATGCCCTGAAATTCCCGTTCATTGTATCTCTTTGTGTGATTTTTTTCAAGCAAATCTTTCCCATTAAGCACGCTTTTCCGTTATTTCTTTTTGGACTTCTTTTTCGCCGTACTCTTCTTTGCCGATCCCTGAGATGTCGTTGCCTGGCGAGACTTCTTTTGCACCGCGGTCGTCTGCGCATTTTCCGATGTTGAAGCAGCGGCCGCCTCTGTTTTCTCCGTCTTCCGCGAATCGGATGCTTCCGCTTTCTCTGTCATCCGATTCGTTTTTCCGTCCACAACAGTCTTCTGTGCCTCTGCCAGACTTTCTTCCTGCTCATTCTCCTCTGCCGGCGCGTGGGATTTCAGCACATACCAGAGCGAGCCCGTCACGCAAACGGAGGAGTAAGCGCCCACCACCACGCCGACCATCAGCGGAAGCGCGAACTCTTTAATCGTCGTCACACCGATCAGGAAAAGCATGAATATCGTAATAAAGGTCGTAAAGGACGTATAAATGCTTCGCGTCAGTGTCTGAGTCACGCTGGAATTCACGATCTCAGCCAGATCAGAGCCGCTCATCAGCTTCTGATTTTCACGGATACGGTCGAAAATGACGATCGTCGCGTTGATCGAGTAGCCGACAATGGTCAGCATACAGGCGATAAAGGTACTGCCGACGGAAATCCGCACGATCGCGTAGCAGGCAAATACCACCAGCACATCATGCAGCAGAGCAATCACTGCGCTTCCCGCAAAACGCACATCATGAAAGCGGATGGTAATATAGATCAGCATGCAGATCGCGGCCACGATCACCGCCACGACAGCGTCCTGGCGCATTTCGCTGCTGACCGTCGCAGAGATCGAATCATAAAGGATCGCTGTTGCCTCCAGATCATAAGCCTCTTCGAGTGCTTCCGATATCTCCTGTCTCTGATCCAGATCCAGCACACTGGTTTTGATGTAGACATCCGTGGAGCCCTGTGTTGTCTGGAACTGTACCTCGGAATCTCCGGTTACCTCAGTAAAAATCGGCTTTACATCTGCTTCCAGCTCATCCAGCGTCATCTCCTCATCGAACGTAACCGTCGTAGAGGTACCGCCCTTGAAATCCAGGCTCAGGTTCAACGCGCCATTGCCCATCGCAGAATTAATACCCATGGACACCGGTCCAAGCAAAATCAGTATAATTGAAATTGCAAAGAATACGCGGCGGTGGCCGACAAAATCAAACTGTCTGTACGTACGCGCCCGGCCATAATATTTTTCATCGCGGAATCCAACCTCATAAAGCGCGTTCATGATCAGCCTGGAAATGATCAGAGCCGTAATCATGGAAAGCACAATACCAAGCGCCAGCGTCTGTGCGAAGCCCTTCACGCTGCCGGTACCAAGCATGTTCAGCACAAAGGCGGCAATCAGGGTCGTGACGTTGCCATCCAGAATCGCGCTGAATGCCTTTTTTATAACCGGTCTGAATCGCGCCCTTCACAGATTTTCCGGCGGAAATCTCCTCACGGATACGCGCGTAGATAATCACGTTCGCGTCCACTGCCATACCGATCGTGAGGATAATACCCGCGATGCCAGGGAGGGTAAGCGTCAGGTCAAAGGCGTTCAGGCAGATCAGAGTCATGCAGGTGTATAGCAACAGGCAAAAGGCCGCCACGATACCTGGAAGCGCATACACGAGAATCATAAAAATCATGACAATCACAATACCGATCGCACCGGCGGTCAGGCTGGTCTTGATCGCGTTCTGTCCAAGCTGCGCGCCAACCACCTTCGAGCTGATCTCCTCCAGCTCCAGAGAAAGAGCGCCAATCCGGATGGAAGAAGCCAGGGACTGTGCCTCTGAAGCGCTGCTCATACCCGAAATATAGGCCGTCCCCCCGGTAATCGCCTCGTTCACGACCGGAGAGCTGATGATTTCATCATTGTATACAATGTAGATATAGTTTCCAACATTTTCAGAAGTCGCTGTGGCAAAGGCATCCGCACCAGAGCTGGTCAGCTCCAGCCTGACCACATACTCCAGGTTCCCCAGATCGTCCTTCTGTGTCGCTGCGGACGCCGTCTGAATATCGGAACCAGTCAGAACCACTGTCCCATCCTCCAGCTGAAATTCCAGAGAACCTGGCTGCCCCAGCTCCTCCAGAACCGCGTTGACATCTGACACACCCGGGATCTCAATGCTGATCCGGTTCGAGCCCTCCTGGTATACATTCGCCTCCGTGCTGTAAGTATCGGCACGCTGCTGCAGCTTGTAAACCGTATCACTCATCTCTTCCGCGGTCGGATCCTCATCCACCACCTGATAGGTTACACTCACACCGCCGGACAGATCCAGCCCGAGAATAATGTTCTTCGCCGCGCCGGTTCCCGTCGGTCCAATTCCTATAGCCGACACATAGGCCAGAAATATCAGCAGCGCGGCCATCACGACCAGGGTGATCCGCGCATTCCTCTTATTCATTTTCATAATCTTTCTCCTCTCCGGTCATGCATCCGCAGGATACATGACCTATTCTGCCAGAGCCGCTTTGATCATGATCGCGCATTCGACGCGCTTGCGCTGCAGTTCACAGCCGATATCGTATGCGTCCTGACTCGTTCCGTGAAAATTATACGAGTTAGCCGCACAGCCGCCGCTGCAATAGAATTTCGCGAAACAGTTTCTGCACTTTTCCTTCGTGTAGACATTGCAGGCTTTGAACTGATCTACGA
>JAJBUL010000159.1 GCA_020860365.1 Clostridiales bacterium
TCGTCCGTCTTCTCCACCCCGTGAATAGTAACGATTACAAAATACGACAGCCCGCCACAGATCCTCTCGCCGGAAAGAGGTGAAAATGCAATGGTGCGATTCCTGCCTGGCCTACTCCACAACAGGAAAATACAGGCGCACCGTAAACAGCCCGTCCTGCGTGGAAAGCGCAAACCGTCCATCCAAAAGCTCAGTCAGGTTCTGCGCAATCGACAGGCCCAGCCCGCTGCCCTCCGTGCTGCGGCTCGCATCCCCGCGGACAAAGCGGCCGGTCAGTTCATCCGCCTCGACCGTGAGTGTTTCCCGCGACACGTTCTGAAGCTGGATCATCACATCTTCCCTGGCAGAATCCGGATTTTCCGCCTCCGTTTTATCTGGCGCGACCCGCTTGAGGATCACCTGCACTTCTGTATTTTCTTTCGCGTATTTGCAGATGTTGCCAAGCAGATTCTCCAGAACACGCCAAAGCTGACGTCCGTCCGCCATAATATATGCCGGTTCCTTCTCCATATCCCAGGAAAAAGTCAGCTGATGCTCTTCCAGCCGCTCCTCGAATTCCCCACAGGCCTGCAGGAGTATACTCTGTGCCTGTAAGCGGACAATCTCCAGCTCAACATTACCCGAACTGATTTTGCTCGCCTCCACCAGATCCTCGGTGAGCTGCTTCAGGCGCTGTGATTTCTGCTCCAGGATCCCCACGTATTCCCAGGCGCGCGGCGTCAGCAGAGGCTCCCGTTTCAACAGATCCACATAATTCACAATCGACGTGAGCGGCGTCTTCAGGTCATGCGAGACATTTGTGATCAGTTCCGCCTTCAGGCGTTCATTTTTCACAATCGCCTCCAGCGCCTTACTCAGGCTCTCCCCCATCTCATTGACCGCTTCCGCCATCTTCAGAGATTCTCCGGACAGGGTCGACGTATCAATCCGGTAATTCAGGTCACCCTGCGAGAGCTGATGAATCCCCTCATAAATGCTCTGCTTCCCGGCGATATCCCGCAACAGATAAAGGAGCACTGCCATATCCAGAAGGATGACCAGAACCAGCCCGGCGCGTCCAAACAGAAGCAGAAAGAGGATATTCAGAATAAAAAAACCGATATAGAAAAACAACAGCTGCCCGGATGCCGCACGTGAAGAATTAATCTGTTTCCAGGTCCGTAGCAGCGTCCGGGTGCCAGAAGTCGGCCACAGAGTTTTTGCGCGTGCACGCCGCAGAAAACCCAGGCACGCCGACAGAAACACAAGCCACGCCGACGCTGCAGCCAATGCGCCCAGCAGTTCCTCCTGCCCCGGAAAGATAGCCGCCACCCGTCCCCACCTGGATGCCAGCAAAGCGTACAGAATCGCAAGGATCAGATAAATTCCCGCGGCCAGCTCGGTCGGGATGGCGTCCACCCAAAGCAGCTCCGTTCCGGCGCCAGACACCGAACAGCAAAAGCAAAACGCCAGCAGCACAAAAAGCAGTCCTGCACGGACAGCGGAATTCTGGATAATCGTCTCCCGCTGCGCGTAATAATCCGCCCAGGTACGCAGCTCGTCGTTCACCGGATAAGAAAGATTCACTGCTACATAGACCTTTTCATTTGTCGCTACGAACCGTTTACCAAGGAACCACTCTGAGGCGGCGGAATTTAAAACCTGCTCCGGGTTCGATACCATGATGTTGAAGCTGCGCTCCCCCTCATAAAGACTGGTATATTCCTCCTCTGCCTCCGCAGCTGAGACTGCTTCGTCATATGAGTCCGCGCCGATGTTGGTATAGACCATGCCGGTCGATGTGTTTTCAATATAGTACAGCAGGTTCGATGGCGCCTCAGAAGACCAGCTTTCATCCTGAACCGTTGTATACTCTGCATACCTCGTATAAAGATCCAGCACCGCCTCATCGAGCAGCGTGTACATTTTCTCCACATAGCCAGAGGAATCCGAGTACCAGTGGGAACACTCTTCCAGCGTAATCCCGGTCATCGGGGTGATGGTCTCCAGCGCCCCGGACTGTTCGGCAAGAAGCTCTCCCGCATCCTGTGAGCCATCGCCTGACGCGGCAAGAATCGCGTCGTGCAGTGCCTGCCAGCCGCCATTCTCATAAAAATCCAGCAGGTCACCCAAAAGATATGTGGTATTCATATCCTGGACGGTGTTGCCCACCGTATCATAGGACTGGATATCAATCTGTTTGTCCCGGCGGAATTCCCCGTCTGTCTCCAGAAGCCGCGCATTGTCCTGACCTTCAATCTTATTTGAGAGAATCGTCTCCACCTGCCGGTAAAAAAGATCAGACTCCTCATAACTCTGCGAAAGCTCACTAAGGCTCCAGGAATCCTCCATCCAGAAACCGATATCGAACAGGCAAAACACGATCCCACCGACCGCTACGGCCTGCAGCAGGAACAGAAGTACCTTCACCGGTTTTTTTGAAATCAGTCGTTTCATATATTCTCCACGCGATAGCCAATCCCCCAGATCACTTTCAGATATTTCGGATTTTTCGGGTCAATCTCAATCTTTTCCCGGATATGGCGAATATGAACCGTCACCGTATTGTCTGCACCAAACGCCTCTTCTTTCCAGATCTCCTCGTAAATCTGATCAATGGAAAATACCTTGCCCTTATTTTTCACCAGAAACAGCAGAATATTATACTCAATCCGGGTCAGCTTCACCATCTCGCCATCCACGGTAACTTCCTTACGGTCATCATTGATCACCAGCCCACCGGTCGAGTAAATCTGCTCTGTGTTGGCTGCCTCCGCCACCGCTCCAAAGTTCGTATACCGCCGGATCTGGGATTTCACACGGGCAATCAGCTCCAGCGGATTAAACGGCTTTGCCACATAATCATCCGCGCCGAGGTTCAGCCCCAGCACCTTATCCGTATCCTGCGTCTTCGCAGAAAGGATGATAATAGGGATACTGCTTTCCTCGCGAATCTTCATAATTGCGTGAATGCCATCCATTTTCGGCATCATCAGATCCAGAATCAGAAGATGAATCTCCTGCTGTTTGAGAATTTCCAGCGCCTGCTCGCCATCATAGGCCTTGATCACGCGGAATCCTTCCTGTGTCAGATAGATTTCTATCGCATCGACAATTTCCTTCTCGTCGTCGCAAACCAGAATGTTGTACATACTCAGCTTCTCCTTTCTACCGAAACCATCTTGCCCTGCTTCGCAGCATTCACGATGTATTCCATCTTGTCCCTCGCACAGTAAGGCTTCCTGACAGGGCACCGGCTTCCGCTTATTCAGTTTAGCAGAAGCCGGTTAAATTCCTGTCAGTCAAATACCACGATGCAAGCATCGGGGTATTTGACCCTCGCGGCAGTCGCCAAATATCCGTGCAAGCACGGCTACTTGGCTCGTTGCTTCGCGGGAATAAAACATTAAATTTTTCTTAGTAATTCTTACCTGGCCTGAATGACATGCATCATGTTCGTCATTGCACCCTTGCCTTTCACCATGTTCGTCGCCGGGTCACCCGCTGTAAGCACTACCATGTCGCCGGGCTTGACATAGCCGTCGCGTTTCACGATGTACATCGCGTGGGAAATGATATGCTCCGTCGTATCCTCCGCATAGCCCTGCAGCGGCGTCACACCCCAGTAAATCTGCATTTTCCGCAGCGCCCAGTCGTTCGGGGAAATCGCATAGATCGGCATCGGCGCACGGAACGTCGACATCAGGCGCGCCGTCTGCCCGCTCATCGTCGGAGTCACGATGCAGTCTGCTTTCACATTCAGCGCAGTGCGGATTGCCGCCAGGCCAACCGCGCTCGACACGTTTGCATCTCCACGCAGTTCATAAAATTCCTTTGTAATGACTTCATCCGTCATATAGCTCTCCGTCGTCTCCGCGATCTGCACCATCATCTGCAATGCCTCCAACGGATACTTACCGGCCGCGGTCTCGCCGGAAAGCATGATCGCATCCGTCCCCTCACGGATTGCGTTTGCCACATCCGTCACCTCTGCCCTGGTCGGACGCGGGTTGCGGATCATGGAATCCAGCATCTGTGTCGCAATGATGACCGGCTTGTATTTTTTATTGCACTTCTCCACAATCATCCGCTGCACGTGCGGCACGTCATACGGCGGGATCTCCACGCCCATATCGCCGCGTGCCACCATGATGCCGTCCGCAGCCTGAATAATCTTGTCAATATTCTGAATACCTTCGGCGTTTTCAATCTTCGCGATGACACTGATCTGTTCCGCGTGATTTTCCTTCAGGATACTCTTGATCTCTTTGATCGCTTCCGCGTCGCGCACGAATGAAGCCGCAATAAAATCAATCCCTTCCTGAATGTCGAAAAGGATATCCTCCCGGTCTTTGTCCGTGATACCAGGCAGGTTCACCTTTACATTCGGCACGTTCACGCCCTTGCGCTGTCCCAGGCTGCCACCGTTCTCCACCGTACAGACAATGTCTGAGCCCTGAATCTCTTTCACCTTCAGCCCGATCAGGCCATCGTCAATGAGGATGGTATCGCCCGGCTTCACGTCCTGCGCCAGCTGCGGGTAGGTCTGACAGACTTTTGTCTCATCGCCTTCGATCGCCTCGGTCGTCAGCGTAAATTCATCTCCACTCTGAAGCGTCACCGGACCGCCGTTTTTAAGCAGGCCTGTGCGAATCTCCGGCCCTTTCGTATCCAGAAGAATTGCAATCGGTTTTTTGATTTCCGCGCGGACACTTTTGAGCTGATCAAAGCGCGCTTTCTGTTCCTCATGTGTGCCATGGGAAAAATTAAAGCGCGCAATGTCCATCCCGCTTTGCGCCAGCGCTTTCATAACCTCCCGGTCATCCGATGCTGGCCCCATCGTGCAGATAATTTTTGTTTTCTTCATGTTTCTTTTCCCTCCGATCTGTTTTTCCTGTTGCTGCTCACATTGTCGTCATATTGCGTTCGATATAGTTACTCTCCCTCCATTTACACAAATGCCTCTTTCCTCATGCATCCGTCTCAATCTGGTCTCCGGTCACCCGCAGCAGATCCTCAATCTCCTCCAGCGACATCTCCAGATACGCAGATACCTCCTCCGCGGAAACCTTGTGCCCCAGATCGCGCTCCAGATTGTGAACCGCCGCATTCCAGTGGTTGATCGTGCTTCGAAGCCCGGCGACCCTCCCGTGCTCAGCCCTTCCTGTACTCACAGCCTGCTCCATCGCTTCTCTGATCTGATTCAGGATATGGGCACGGCTGGCCGCCGCGCTGTCAAACTCACACAGGGTATCAACCGCCGAGAGAAGTCCCAGATTTCCCTCCTGAATCAGATCCTCCGAAGGCATCACATCCTCGCCATACTCCTCTGCCATCGAGCAAATCAGCGGGAGATATATCCCAATCAAGGCTTCCCTTGCCTCATCGTCTCCACTGCGGAGCCGTTCCAGCAGCCGAAGCTCTTCGGCATCATCGATTTCGGAAAGAGCCTCCAGCTCTTCTACATAGAAAGACAGGCTGCGCCGCTCTTCTTCATCCGACGGTACAAAATCCATATCTTCCTGTTCCTCTGACAGCGAGCGGCTGTTGCCGGTTTCCTCTTCTGATTCTACCACGCGAATCTTCTGTTCCGCGAGGTAATCAAAAATCAACTGGAAATGATTTTCTTCCAGCGGCATCGTTTTCAGCATTTCCCGGATTTCCGCCTTCGTCAGAACCCCGCCGGCCTGATCCGCAGCCATTTTCAGCTCCGTTAGTTTTTCGCGAAAAATAATTCTGTTCTCCATCTTAATCTGCCAGCTCCTCCCATGCGCGTGCCAGAACCGCGTCTTCTTCCGCCAGATCCTCTGCACTGGCCACATCCGCCGTGTTCTCTGTTCCATCCTCCGCCGCAGTCTCCCCCTGCGCATCCTCTTCCACAACAATATCCGGCGTAATGCCGTTCCCATCAATTTCCTGACCGTTTGGCGTATAATAGTTCTCCACCGTCAGCTTAAACGCAGAGCCATCGGAAAGAGAATAGGTCTTCTGTACGACACCTTTTCCATATGTCTGTGTGCCTATCACCGGGCCTAGCCCATAGTCCTGAATCGCCCCCGCAAAAATCTCCGACGCACTCGCGGTTCCGTTATTAACTAATACCGCAATTTCACAGGTCACACTCGGTTTCCCATCCGCCGTGTACTCTTTCCGGTTTCCATTTTTATCCTCCGTATAGACCATCAGGCTGTCAGCCGGCAAAATCTCGTCCAGAATATCACAGACCGACGTGAGCAGACCACCCGGATTGTCACGCAAATCCACGATCAGTGCCTCCATCCCCTGGCTGTTCAGATCTTCTACTGCCTCCTGAAACTGCTCCACCGCGCTCGAGGTAAACTCTGTCAGTTTCAGATAGCCGACGTGGTTCTCCATCATCTCATACGTCACATAGGTCGGTATCACATCGCCACAGGTAATCGTAAGCTCCAGTTCCTCCTCCGTCTCCGGACGGTATACCGTCATCGTAAAGGTAGTCTTCGACTTGATCAGCGTTACCAGCTCTGTCACCGTCAGATCATCCACTGCCTCGCCATCCACCGCACACACGATATCATCTTCCTGCAGACCCCCTGCCTCGGCAGGACTGTCCTCATAGACCTCGCCGACATAAAACTCTCCCGTCTCGGCGTCCGTCCCAATCGACGCACCGATCCCGTAATACTCGCCATTCGTCGAATCTATCACGGACGCCAGTTCTTCCGCCGTATAATAATTCGCGTAATCATCATCCAGCCCGACCGCTATCCCTTTGAACAGGTAAGCTTCCAGATATTCTCCATCCACCTCATCCAGGTAGTAAGACTCAATGATCTCCTGTACCTCAGCCAGCTTGGAAAATGTGCTGCTGGAAGTCAGCACTTCCGCTCCCGGATTCCCCTGCCCAAGCAGGTTGCGAATTACACGCGGCGCAAACACACCCACACACATCGCCACAACCGCCAGCAATATACCAAAAAGCATTCCATTGATAAACCGTCTCTGGCCGCGCATCTCTAAGGTTCGAACCAGGAGCTCCTGATCCGCACCCGCCCCCGGCTGCTCCTCATCCATTTCGCTTTCTGTTTCTCCCCTGCTGTCTTCCTCTGTTTTTTCTCCCTCTTCTGCCGCTCTTTCTTTTTCCCTTTGCGCTTTATTTTCTCTGTCTGATTCTCTGTCTTCCGGAAAAAAAACCATTCTGTATTCCCCTTGTTCCTGTTATCTCTGCCTATTCTAATATATAGTAAACGACGTAAGTCGTTTTACCCCAATAGCATGATTTACATGCTTCCACCATTCTATCATTCCTATGTCCGCCTTGCAAGAAATTGTTTCAACAAGGGTATAGATATAAATATTTGGTAAAAACACTTTACAATCATCTCATATTGTGG
>JAJBUL010000136.1 GCA_020860365.1 Clostridiales bacterium
AAAATCACTCGTTATTTCGGTGTGCGTATAAAAAGACCCGGGAAGTCAAGATTATAGTGAACGACAAAAATATTTTGTCGTTTCCTGTAATGATGCACAAAGCCGGGTCAGGAATTAAAAAATCAGGGGGAAGGAAAACATGATTGACCGTGCAGTGGAAAAAAAGATAGAATGTTTCCTGAAAGAGAACCAGAACAAAGCTCTTCTTATCACAGGCGCGAGACAGACAGGAAAGACCTTTTCCATTCGCCGGGTAGCTGGAAAGCTGGATCCAGATTTTGTGGAATTAAATTTTCTGGAAAACCGGGACGCCAGGGAGCTTTTCGCCGCGGCGCGTGACAGCAGGGAGATTTTGCTGAATATATCTGCTCTTTCGCAGAAGGATCTGAACCCTGGGAAGACAGTTATTTTTCTGGATGAAGTGCAGGAATGCCCGGAAATCCTGACGGCGATTAAGTTTCTGATGGAAGAAGGAAGTTACAGATATATTTTAAGTGGTTCTCTTCTGGGTGCAGAAACGAAAAATATCCGTTCCATGCCGGTAGGGTATATGGGAATCATCGAAATGTTCCCTTTGGATTTTGAAGAATTCTGCCGTGCGAATGGAATTGGCGATTCGGTGTTGTCGTATGTGTACGAATGCTTTTCAGAAAAGAAGCCGGTAACAGATCTGATTCATGAGAAGCTGCTTTCTCTTTTCTGGCTTTATCTGATTGTAGGGGGAATGCCGGAAGCTGTACGGGTCTATCTGGAGACAAATAATCTTCGCGAAGTATACAACGTTCAGAAATATATCTGTGAATTGTACCGGAAGGATATTGCGAAATATGATCCAAATGAAAAGCTGTATCTGGCGGAAATTTTTGACCTGATCCCCAGTGAGCTGAACAGCCAGAACAAACGATTTATCATGAAAAACCTGAACGAGAGGGCTGTGTTTTCAAAGTATGAAAACAGTTTTCTCTGGCTAAAAGACGCGGGAGTCGCGCTTCCAACATATTGCGTGGACGAACCGAAGACGCCGCTGCTTCTTTCTAAGGCAGCGAGTCTTTTTAAATTGTTTTCCTCAGATGTAGGGCTTCTGGCAAGTATGTATGCGGAAGGGATTCAGATTCAGATATTGAAGCATGAAATGGATATTAATTACGGAGCGATTTTTGAAAACGCCGCCGCACAGGAACTGCACTGTCATGGATTCCCGCTTTATTATTACCGAAATAAAAAACTGGGGGAGCTGGATTTTGTAGTGGAACAAAATGGAAGAGTGATTCCGCTGGAGATTAAGTCCGGAAAAACATACAAGCGGCATTCTGCGATGTCAAATGTGATGGAAAAATATGATATTTCACAAGCATATGTTTTTTGTCTGGATCCTTTGTCAGTGGATGGAGTGATTACGTACTGTCCGATCTATATGCTGATGTGTCTGCGAAAAGAGGAGCCTGGAGATCTGATTTATAAAATTGATCTGAGCGGGATAATAGATAGGGAAGGATAATCTCATGCCACAGCAATTAACGGAAATGAAAAAGAGAGAACTGGAAACAACGCTTGCTGCATATATCAAATACATGGAGAAAAACGCAGAATCCATGCGGAATGGCCCCATGCCGGAGCGTGAAAAAGGAAACCGATGCGTCAGTGCTTCCGTGACTATGCGTGAGAACCTGATCACAGAATACTTACCAAAGATTGAAGAAGAAACGATTGTAATAAAAGGGAAAGAACATGCCTGCCGGATCACGGTGGAAGGATTGACCGGCCGGATTATGGCAGAAGAAAAAAGCCACACCGATCACAGAGGAAACCGGAGGACTGTTTACTGCCTTTCCTGGGAAACGCCGACGGGCGGATGTGGGGAAAGACGATGCAGGTTTCTTGTGGAGCCGTGTTGATCTTCTCGTTTCATGTAACCTTCAGCCGTTTTACAGTCAGGTTTCAGGAACGAAGTATAATTTAAGAAAAGGAATCGTTACAGGTTGTAATCTGACCAGGAGAGGAGGAATACCAGAGGGCGCTTGCCTGGATCCGGGAGAATTGTTCGGAGAGCCTGGACAAGAATCTAGGCAAAAACCTGCCGGAGATTATTACGCGCTCGAAAGTGATCGCCCCGGATAAGGACTGGGAATTTATCGCCAAAATGAGCATTATCATCCGGGACATTTTATTTGGCAATCCCACACTGGCGGAGCTTGGCTGGCATGAGGAGGCTTTGGGCAAAAACGCGGTAGCCGGCGGCTTCCAGGGACAGCGGCAGCGCACCCTGCTTTCATGATGTCAGTTTTATGTGGGATTTTCTTTAGAAAAAGGAACAACTGGTTTTGGCCTGTCGGCTGAAAGCAAAGCAACGATTTAGGGAAAAGGGCAGATTTATGAATGACATTTTATGGTATAGGAAACCGGCCGCATATTGGGATGAGGCGCTGCCGGTTGGGAATGGCAGACTGGGCGCGATGGTTTTTGGCCAGATAGCGGAAGAAAGAATACAGCTCAATGAAGAATCCTTCTGGAGCGGCGCTCCGACGAATCGAATCAATCCCGATGCGTCCGGACAGCTCAAAGAGATTCAGAAGCTTGTGATGGAAAAGGAAGTCCCCAGGGCGCAGGAGCTGGCGCTCATGGCGCTTTCCGGGACGCCGCAGTCTCAGCGAAGCTATCAAACGCTGGGAGAACTGCGGATTTTCCAGGAAGCGGCGTCCTGCACGGATTACCGTCGGGAACTGAATCTGAACGATGCCGTGGTAAGAACCGGATATACGCAGGCAGAGACTGTATTTACGCAGGAGGTATTTGCCTCGAAGCCGGATGACTGTATTGTGATCCGAAGACGGGCGGAAGGTGATGGAAAGCTTTGCTTTCGCTGCCGGTTTGATCGAAAACAAATGATTGATCACGCATTTGCGGTGGATGACCACACGATTTCTTATGATTTTTGCAATGGCGGGATGTGGTTTTCAGGTGTTTTAAGCGCGGCGGCGGATGCGGGAAAGGTCCGTACCGTAGGTGAATTTCTGCAGGTAGATGGCGCGAAAGAGGTCATCCTCCTTTTTTCAGCAGTGACCAGCTATCGCTCGGAATGTCCATTTGAGGATGCGCTCTCGATTGTCCGGAAAGCGGGAAAACATTCTTTCGAAAGTCTGTATGAGGCACATCGGAAGGATTACCAGGAACTGTATGGGCGCGTGAAGCTTAACTTTGGAGAAGAAACGGAAAACTGTGCTCATTATGAAACAAACAATGCAGAGTGTATGGAGATTGAGAAAACTGCAAAACTGGATCTCCCAACCGACGAACGCCTGGAACAGATGAAAAAGGATGATAGAGAGCCAGACGCGGGACTGCTGGAGCTGTATTTTCAGTTTGGAAGGTATTTGATGATTTCCGGAAGCCGCCCGGGCGGCCTGCCGCTGACACTGCAGGGGCTCTGGAATGCGGATATCACTCCGCCGTGGGGCTCCCGTTATACGGTGAACATCAATCTGCAGATGAATTACTGGCCGGTGGACGTCTGCAATTTGTCTGAATGTGGCGAGCCGTTTTTTGAACTGCTCAAAAGAGTGGTCAAAAGCGGTCAGAGCACTGCCAGGGAGATGTATCAGTGCCGCGGATTTGTCGTGCATCACAATACAGACCTTTACGCAGATACGGCGCCGCAGGATCATTATATGCCGGCGAGCTACTGGGTCATGGGAGGCGGCTGGCTCGCGACACATGTCTGGGAACATTATCTCTTTACAAAGGATGTGGAATTCCTGAAAAACTATTTTGAAATTCTGCGGGAGGCGGTCGTATTTTACCGAGATTTTCTTATGGAAGATGAGCAGGGAAGACTGCTGATCTGCCCGTCTGTGTCGCCGGAAAACAGTTACTATACAGAAACGGGCGCAAGCGTAAGTATGTGCGCCGGAGCAACCATGGATACGGAAATTTTACAGGAACTGTTTGAGGACTACCTGTCTGCGACCAAAGTGCTGGGGATGGAGGATGCTCTGGCAGAGGAAGTCCGCACGATGAAAAGGAAGCTTCCGGAACTTCGGACAGGGAGACACGGACAGCTGATGGAATGGCTGGAGGATTATGAGGAAGCGAAGCCGGGACACCGTCACATTTCTCATCTGTATGGGGTGTTTCCGGGGAATCAAATCGACGGAATGGAGGCGGCAGGATACGTTTGCAATGAAAAAACTGGTTCGCAATGTGCGGATATTTTTGGAGATTCGAACAAGCCTGCAAATGCGGCAAGAACCTCGTTGGAACGGCGGCTTCAATACGGAGGCGGCCATACGGGATGGAGCTGTGCGTGGATCATTTTGTTGTGGAGCAGGTTTGGCGATGCGGACAAGGCGTATGAAAACCTGATAAAACTTTTGACACAGTCCACGTTCAGCAATCTGATGGATGCCCATCCATATACCTGTGAGCGGGGCAGAGTCTTTCAGATAGATGGAAACATGGGGGCAATTACAGCGATCTGTGAAATGCTGGTTCAAAGCCAGAATAACAGGGTGGTTCTGCTGCCCGCATTGCCGAAGCAGCTGGCGACCGGACAGATTCATGGAATCCGCATCCGCGGAAACGCAGAGATTTCCATGGAGTGGAGAGAAGGAAGGCTGGTATATCTGGAATTGTATGCGCGAAGCGATTTTTGCAACAGACTTTATTATAAAGGATACTGTCTGCCGATCAGGCTTCGGGAGGGTGAGCGGAAGCGGATAGAGGAGAAGAACTTTTTGCAGGGCTGCTTCGCTGAAGGGTATGTTTGATGCTCCGGAATGTGATTGTAAAGGGAAGACCTTGTGTGCAGACAGAACCTTTGGAAGTCGGGACAGCGAATGATGTCAGGAACGGCCATAAGGTGAGAAAAGAAGGATGAAAAAGATGGAAGAATATAAAACGATGAATGCCATTGACGGGGTGAAAGCCGCGTCCTGTCATGGCGAATGGCCGTATCAGTCCTGGGGAATCAATCAGCGCGCGGACGCACTTTTGCGCCTGGACTTCGGACGTAAGGTAGTGGCAGACCGGATCATTCTTTACACCAGGGCGGATTATCCGCATGACAACTGGTGGAAGCAGGCGACGGTCGTTTTTTCCGACGGCAGTGAAGTTGGACTGGAGCTGAAAAAAACCGGAGAGGCACAGGAATATGTGTTTGAGGAAAGGGAGATCCAGTGGCTGCAACTGGAACGCCTGATCAAAGGAGAGGAAGACGGTTCGCCGTTTCCGGCGCTTGTTCAGATAGAAGTATATGGGCGGGAGAGCGAGTAACAGGACGAAATACCTGTTCGGAAGGAGCGTTACCGGTGAGCAAGATTGGTTTCATGTATATCATTTCATAACGCAGTCTCGCGCAATTAATCGCATAAAATCCCCGGTTGTTGAAAATCGGGGATTTTGCTCATAACTGTAAAGCATTAAAGTATGAAAGCTATATATTGTAAAGTATCTCAATTTTGCACCGATGCACTTTATCCTTTCGGCAATAGCTGATACCCACCAGGATAATTCGCCCGGTTGTCTTCGGCTGTTCTCCGAGCTTCCCCTGAAACTTCAGAGCATAGTTTTTATCCTTGATCTGCTTTAATGCAGTCTCAGGAGAGTCGTCCACTTTCAACTCGATGATGATACCGTCATCCGAACGATTATGCGGGTAAAAGATATAGTCCACATAACCGATTCCTGCCTGATCCTCACGTTGCATATCGTATTTGTTTCTTGCGGCAATATATGCAAGCTTCACACTGCCGGAAAGTTCTGCTTCGTCATTATATGCTTTTAACGGAGATTCTGTAGTATGAACAATAGCTAATATTTTGCCAACCGTATCTTCATCTCCGTCATAGGTTGCCTGCAGGATACGGGCAGATTCTTTCTCCAGTTCGCGCATATAACTATATTTTGGCTCTGTCTGCATAATTCGGTCGAATTCCATTTCCAGTTCTTTGTTTGGAATCCGTACACGACCGTTCGAATAGTTCAGATAACCATACACCGTCATGACGGAGAGAATCTCATCCCGATATTTTAACTCGGTAGCTGTGGAGGCGTATTCGGAAAGATCCGCTTCTACCGGTTCGCCAGCCGCAAGAAGCATTACCGCTTCCTTCATACCGTCGACATCGTCCAGTACATAATTCTTCAGCTCATCGTATTCACCAGCTTTTGCCCAGTAATTCTTAAGCGTGTTTCGTGTGAGCGCCCGCACAACCGAATTCGGGTTGTAGATACTGTCGCCGTTTTCCCGCTGATACCCGTCATACCATTCGGCCAAATCTTCCCGAGAAAATTCTGCTTTGTCGTGATTTCCAAGATAGCGCTGGTATAATTCATTTACTTCTTCATCAGTAAATCCGAAATATTCATCATATATGTCGCTGTTCGCCATGTTATACTCATCAAAGTGATTCATTGTGTCACTGACAGAAAATTTCTTAATAGGAAGAACACCTGTCAAATAAGCCATCTCAACATAGGCTCTCCCTTTTGTCATATCTCCAAGGAAAGCGGTGAATTTTCCGCGGTCTGCTTCCGTAAAATATTTTCTATGAAATACATAATCCCATTCATCAAAGATCATAAGAAATTTCTCATTTTTATAAGCGACGGATACAATTCGCAGGGCAGCTCCCAGTGAGTCTTTATCGCGGATTCTGGCATTCGGATAGGCTTCTCTCAAGTCATCAAACAGTCTCATTTTGATAGTGCTGATATACTCTTCATAAGAGACGCATTCAAATACATCTTTGCTGAAATCAATATAGATCAGATTGTGCTGGTTCAGGTGTTTTTCGTAACCTTTTTCCTGGCCGATCTTAAGATGAGAAAATATCTCTGTGCTGTCTACACCCTTGCCGAAAAAGGAGCCGATCATGGCGGCCATCACAGATTTTCCAAATCTTCTTGGTCTCGTGACAGAAAGGCAGCTGCCCTGCTGTTCTACAAGCGGAATGAGTTCTTTCAGCATTTCCGTCTTATCCACGAAATACGGTTTTACGGTTTCTCTTTTGTAAATGTCGATGATATCGACCGGATTTAGATAATACCCCATGTTTTGCTCACCTCCTGATTTTATATTTTGGTTCCTGTAGGTTACGTTATCACGATATTCTATAAATTGCAACCTTCCTTTTTGAATTATAACTGTTCAGAACAGATGGCGTGTTACTATTCACGGGGTGGAGAAGACGGACTGAGATTTTGAACTTTCGTGAG
>JAJBUL010000067.1 GCA_020860365.1 Clostridiales bacterium
AGGCCGGCTACTTCTGAGAAAAGAGAGGAATACTTCATAATTGATGATACACCTTCCATTTTGCATACCTTGCTGATGGCTTCGCCAACATCTTTTCGCAGTTCCCCAAACATAACCTTCCTACGATATTTGCTCCTACGATATTTCGGAATAAATATGATATGGTACGTGCAATTATAACGACTATGTGATAAACTCTGATTGTCCATGAATGAACCTCCGTTGTATTTTATGTGGTTTGCCAGACCTGCATCAATTATACAGCGGGGGAAACATTCTGGTACTCTGTTTATCGCCTCCGGCATCTGGGAGTCTCCACAGCTCTGCTGGGGGATTTATACTGGTTCATTAACGAGATAATAAATATCAGCGGAGCAATGTTCCAATCTACAGATGATTCGCCTGCATGATTTACTTATGTTCGAAGAAAGAAGGTGACGTTATGTCAAAACAATATGATTTTTACGGTTGGAAAAACGCAACAGTCCAAGCTGTTACAGATCAGTACGCAGGCATCCGGACGCCGCAGGATTTGTATGATGCCTTATCAGAACTCTGGTGCGCAGACACATGTGCGCCCAGAATGCGTGCAGACTGGACGCCGGAGAACAAAACGTTGGGGCAGTGCTCCATCACAGCATTTCTGGCACAGGACATTTTCGGCGGCGATATCTACGGAATTCTGCGGCCGGGCGGCAACTATCATTGCTATAATGTAATCGGAGACTGTGTCTTTGATCTGACCAGTGAACAGTTCGGAGACGAGGTGCTAAATTATTCTGACAATCCCATGCAGTCAAGAGAGGTTCATTTTGCCAAAGAGGAAAAACGGCTGCGTTATGAAAAGCTGAAAGAAGATCTGCAGACGTTCTGTAAAAAATAATCGAGTCATCTGTGTGGAAATGGGAAGGGAGGCTGGCGGTGGAAGACCACGTCGATCCTTCCGTGTGGTTTACGGATGAACCCGGCGTATGGGAATGGAAAGGGCCAGTCATTCAGGAGTCAGGCTGTGCCTACGGGAAATTTTTTGAAAACAAGGCGGCGCGACCGGCTTCGATACATCCATCAATTGACTGCAGGCACAGGGCTATGTGCTTATCAGCAACTTCGTTTATCTTCAGGATCGCCATGGAAAAGAGTACGGCTGGGGCGTTGCAGAGTATTCCACTCCGGAAAAATTTTTCGGGGGACGCATTCACCTCCGCAGTGTATCAGCGAGAGCCGGCAGAATCTTATCAGTGGATGCTGGATTATTTCCACAAGATTTTGCCCGACGTTCCCGACAAGGCATTGCGGAAATTTCTCAAGTAACATATTTGCCGGTGCCAGAAAATGTTGAATTTCAGGGGTATTTTCGATCCGATTCGCTAACTCGCAAGCAATGTAGACGTCTCACGGAGCCCTCTACGCCTGCTTGTTGGGGCGTTTTCCGCTGCCGCTCCGGTCGGTGCTAAACGCGTGCCACTGGCACGCAGCAAGTCTGGAACAAATGACGCTGGAGACGCTGAAAGAGGAACTGCAGCCTCTGCTGAGGGAACTGCATGCAGAGAAGTGCCCCTCATATTTGCCAGGCACAACATCAGAATGATTATTACTCGATAGCATGAAAACCTTTTACAAGCGAAAAAATACACCCTGCGGCAGAAAATCCGGATGAATTTCAGAATACTGTCACAGGGGTGTTCTTACAAAATGTAAGTCTTTAATTTTCCGCGAGTCACTCCTTCTCACCTGAGCAGCAGTGCTTCTTCCCATCTATCCAGGCCGGTCCGACGGTATGGATAATGTATTTTGCAGGAAGTGAGAAAGCAGAAGTCACCGCCACCTGGCCGCGTTCGATCTGTCCGATCTTTTCCGCTCCGCCAACAGAAGTTCTGCGCCGGCAGCTTTGTAAATGGCCGCATCCGTCCCGGCCGCATAGGTCGGATGCGGGTTGGCCGTATTTACAATGGCGTCTGCCTTTACTTTTGTGATGTCGTTGCGGATGATTTTAAATGGCACAGGTAATCACCTCGCTTCCTGCATTATTTCCTGTTCCGATTCCCCCAGTCGCATAACTGATCCAGAACCTGGACAAGAGAATGTCCTCTTTCCGTCAGGGAGTATTCCACCTTCGGAGGAATTTGCGGATAAACATTCCGGATGATGAGGTCATCCGCTTCCAGCTCTTTTAAGTTCGCGCTCAGCGTTCTGTCCGCAACTTTGATATATCTCTGCATCTCGTTAAACCGCACCGGCTCATACTCCATCAGGCAGTAGAGAATAACCGGTTTGTATTTGCCCGAAATGAGCGAGAGCGTATAGCTGTAACCGGTATCCTCAAAGTTCGCATCTTCAATCCGTTTTCTTTCCATAGCTAACCTCCAGATAAGTACCTTACAAAAATGTAGGTACTTGTATGTCTGTTTGTACCATGTTATCATATATTCAGCTTCAGGACAAGAAGGATACAGAGACTTTTATGCCTGAAAAAACAGAAATCACAGGAGGAGCACATCATGAGAAAAAATATTAAAACAACAGAAGCTATTTTTCCAATGCCGGTGCTGATGATAGCAACCTACAATGAAGATGGAAGCGTGGACGTTATGAACGCCGCATGGGGAACCATGCTCGAAAGAGATCAGGTGATTTTGAACCTGACAGAGACGCACAAAACGGTAGAGAACATCAAAGCAAGAAAAGCGTTTACGGTAAGCATCGCAGACGTGACACACGTAGTGGAAGCTGATTATTTCGGCGTCGTTTCCAGAAACAATACGCCCGACAAATTTGAAAAGAGTGGCCTGACCACAACAAAATCTGAACTCGTGGATGCCCCGATCATCAATGAATTTCCTCTTTGCATGGAGTGTGAATTCATACAGTATCAGGACGGGGAATATGGCTGCGGAGTTATCGGAAAGGTGGTCAACACCACGGCGGATGAGTCCGTTATGAATGGCGATACCGTAGATATCACAAAAGTAGCGGCCATAGCATTCGATCCATACACACATGGTTACTATAAGGTCACAGAGAGAGTCGGAAATGCATTTAAGGATGGTCTGCAACTGAAATAGATGATATTACAACAGGCAGCTACACGTAGATAGTATTACGGCAGGCAGTCACAGGTTCTGGGGTTACCTGCCGCGTTTTCGTTATATCGGTTAAGCACGTGGTGTTCAATCTGCTTTTCACAGTCGCAAACGCACAGTCATCCTATGGTCGCTGTACAAACCTTAGCGATACGCTTTGCCAAAGCGAGAATCGTCCAGATCGGGGGATTCCCCATTGACTCTGGCAGCAGCGTAGCGTCGGAGATATACAGATTTTCAGGTAAGCGTCGATTGTGAAAGCTCTTTGATTCCTCCGAAGTCAGCGGCAGCATCCCGCCAGGATGTCCCGCATTCAGTGTCCCAAGGAATATATCACTCTCGGCGATGCCAATCTTTCCCAGAATCGCCTTGCATTCAGCCGCTCCTGGTCTGTCTGGGTCAGATCCTTTTCTACCTTTCGGCTACGGCTGGCACCAAAGCAGGAATCTGAGAGTTTAATCATGATACTGAGGATATCTTTGGACGGCAGACGCCAAGATTTGTTGAAGAAAAAGCTGAGGTAGTCCATGTAGGGAGAGAGCATATAGCCGTCTCGCTGCATGACAAACGGCATGGGGATATGACGATCTTGTCCCGCCCCCGGATACGGCGCAGCCACACAAAGAACGGGATCGACAAAAAGCGTCGCCTCACAGGTGATCCCAGAGTGTTCCAGAATGATTGGTGTTCCCAGCCCTCCGGCAGCCAAGACTACCAGATCAGCATTGTAAGTTGTCTGCTTTCCGCCTTCTTTTGCATAGACGGTATGTACGGTATTATCACTGCGGTCAATGCCGAGCTTCGTCACCTTGCAGTTGGTTTTCAACAAAGCTCCTTTTTCGATGCATTCCGCCAATAGCCTGCGGCTGTCCCATTTTGCTCCTGTACGGCACCCCAGCACACAGCGCCGCAATGGACGCAGCGGTCAAAGTCCACCAGCTTGCCCGTGGGCGTTGGCTGAAAGCCTAACTGTACACAGGCGTCAAAAAGGGCTTTCGTCTGGGATGACCAGTATTTCTCATGGTCAGTGGACAGAGGAATCTCCTGCGCAAGCTCCTCAAATTCTTCATCCAGATGGATACCCAAGTTCAGAAGGCCCTTATCATACCGCAGTGCGCTGCCGGTGGCAAGAGTCGTGGTGCCGCCTGTGCCTCTGCCATGCACCAGCACCATATCAGAGGGGGCCTTTTGCACCCGCATGGCCGGAAAGAGCATGGAAACCATTCGTTCATCCAGAAACAGCCCGGTCTTGCGCAGCCTGGCCAACTTGTCTACAGAAAATGCAAAGGGCTGAAATTCACCCCCCGGCCTCCAATATCGTCACCTGAAAATGGCCTTGCAGCTCTTTGGACACCATAGCGCCCCCGGCGCCGGAGCCTATCACAATCGCTTTTTTCATTCCAACAGCCCCTCCTTTTCGGCTTGTACGGTCTCATTCTTTACCTGAAATCAGCCCGGCATACATCACAGCCCTCTGTAATGCGTTCACGAAATGTCAGCTTGCCGCTCTGATAAATGCCCGCAAATATCCCCTGGTCAATGGCAGAAATGACAGAGCAGATTTCCGGCGCGTAGAAATCACTGAAATAGCATTTGCAAACACAAGCTGTTCCGGGAGCTTCTTCTTCCATCTGAATCCCAATGTTGCGATAGAGCAATGTAATAACAGAAAAACAGTCTTTCTCGTCTTTCGGATTTAGCCAACGGCGAAGGCGGCTTCCCAGAGCATAGGCCATTTGATATAGCTTCTGATGCAGTGTTTCGAGATCATCCCCATGTTGTATGGCTCGCACAGCTTCTTTTGCTGTGAACTGTGCGTAGGCTTTCAATCGTTCCGGAGTGGAACGCCCGGCAGCATTCGGCACATCTACGCCGAATGCTTTTGCCGTTTGCCGCATGAGTATTCGTAATTCAAGATTTGCGCCTAACCTGCTGGACAAGACGCGATAAATCAACCGGTTCATCACAGCGCTCCAATCAGAAGGACATCTCCAATTGGAGTAGCCGTGGGCTTATACAGTCCATCAATGGTCTCCTGATGCAGTTCCATGATATTGCTTCGGCGCAGTTTCAAATTGGGCGTCAGCTCTCCGGTGGAGATTTTCAGTGGGCTGGACATCAGCGCATACCGCTTGACCTGCTCCGGGTGGGAAAGCTGTTCGTTGACAGACCGAACCGCAGCCATCAGTGTCGCTTCATCCGGAGCAGACTTTTCATCCTCCGGCCAGAGCAAAGCGACTGGATAGGGCCGTTGTTCTCCCACCAGCAGAGCCTCGCTGATGCCGGGAATGTCCCGCAAAAGGGTCTCCACCTTTTGCAGATTGATATTCTTTCCGTAGGAGTTGATGAGGATTTCCTTCTTCCGTCCGATGATTTGAAGATGACCGTTTGCCGTAATTGCGCCCAAGTCGCCCGTATGCAAGCGGGCGTCCTCGCGACCATCATAAGCCATCGCTACCTGGGGACCTTCCACCAAAATCTCGCCGTCCTCCGCCAGCGTCACCTTCGTCTCCGGCAGCGGAGGGCCAACGGTCGTAATGTCGTTGGCACCCAGCCGATTCAGGGTAATGAGCGGCGCTTCTGTCAATCCATAGGCGTCGTGAATCTCAATGCCCAGCTCCCTGAAATCCTCCAGGAGCTTTTGGCTGACCGGAGCAGAGCCGACAATCAGCTGGTCACACCGATCCAGTCCGGCTTTTTTCAGCAACGACCGTCTCAAAATCGGGCGCAGGATGCTTTTAAGAAAAGCGCTTTTACTGGAAATGTAGATGCTTCCCAGCTTATTCTGGGCCAGCTGATCCCAAATTTTCTCGTAAAATCTGGGAATGGAGAAGAAAATCGTGGGTCTGACCTTAGGCAGCGTCTCCGCCAGCTTGTCAAAATCATTGAGGAAGTAGAGGGACGCCGGTGCGCCCAGATAATAGGGCGTGTAAGCCCCCAATATTCCCTCTACCACATGACTCAGCGGCAAAAAGGACAGGTAGACCGCCTGCTTGGTTCGGCTTTTGAAGCTGAGCAGGGATGCCATCGTCTCGGCCATCCACCGCAGCTGTGCCTGGGAAAAAGCTACGCTCTTGGAATTGTCAGTGGTACCAGAGGTATAGCGCAGAGTGGCCATATCCTGATAGGAAACCTGCACAGGCGTGCGTTCCTGTCCTTTCCCCAGTGCGAGGAACCGCTCCCATGACAGGATGCGGGCGTCCTCCGGCAGCGGCGCATTCGCTGTAAAGGAGACCATTGTTCCCCCGAAGACCATCTCACTGACGTGCGATAAAATGCGAATATCCCCGATGAAGAACCAGTTCGCACCGCTTTTTTGCAGCAGTTCGTCCAGTTCGTTGGCGGGGGTAGTATAGTACAATGGTACGCTGGTGGCACCGGACAACCCGATTGCTACATCCAGAACAAAGTATGTGACGCTGTTGATTCCACTGACAGCGACCTTGCTGCCCGAACCGATGCCAAGGGCCTGAAGCGCGCTCAACGTCTCCTCAATGCGCTGATTCACAGACGAGGCGTTGCTTTCCCGGATGCCGTCGCCAGTCACGTCGTAATAGGTGATAGACGTATTCTTCCGGTTCAGGCAGAAGCGCACCTGTTCAAACACAGTCCGGCTGTTGTGGTCGAGGAAGTTCCTGCTGGTGGCATAGGCCAGGAGATTCGGCAGATACGCCCGCCAGTCCAGGCAATAGGCCCCCATAAACCGCTCGGTGTTTGTCGTGTCGTATATTTTATCCTCAGTGAAGTAGGGAGCCAGAGAGAGCATATTGGTCAGGACGCTCTTTTTCGCAGGCTTTTCCTCTGACAGATTGCGGGATGCGCCGATTTTGCTCAGAAATGGGATTGAGAAAAACAAAGGCTTCGGCAACCGTACGGAGAGCGTTTTCTCCGCCCAGTCCCGTACAGCGTCGATCAGCTCCGCTACCGTTGGCTGGGCCGAGGCCGGGGCGGTCAGATGAAAGGTTTTCCCGACAGCGTCCTCCGCATAGGTGATGCGGATAATCGATTTTGCAACATAGTCCACCGGCACCAGGTTGACGCGCATAGACTTTTTGATCGGGAATACGCGCATCTGCTGTTTCAGATACAGCTTCAGCGGATAGTAAAGCGTATTGAAATTTT
>JAJBUL010000265.1 GCA_020860365.1 Clostridiales bacterium
GGGTGATGGACACGAAAACTGAAACACCGGAGAACAGAGGGAAGCTGCCGATCTGACAGCAGCTTCCTGCTTGGTGACGGATTTTTAATATACGCTGGATTATTCATCGCTTACGATTAACGGAGTATTGTTGCAGCAGATTTTGGCTATAGGACTATACTATCTGGTCATTATTGCTGGTGTAGCATATATGCAGGGAATGATACTTTCGGAATTCTACAGATGGGAACCGCTGAAGATGATTTATCTAATGACCGTGGCAGCTCTGCCGGAGCGTGGAATTGCCGCTTTGATGGTAAAATATGGTGAAAATCTTCATCGGCGAAAGGAGTACGAAAACTATGAAACAGAAAACATCTGTATTGGAAATGACAGGTGCTGGGTGGTGTGATATCCAGATCGGCAACTGGTGTGGTTTTTGCAGCTGGGTTGATGATGTGCCGGTAATTCTTTTGGAGGCATTGAGGGATGCTGCTGAGGATTACTGTATCATACCAGTAGAGTTTGATAATGAGGATTGCCACTATATCATTTTGTTCCGGTATTCCGGGGGAGAAATTTTGATCTTGGAACAGACTCGTGCTGATTCACATGGCAGACTGGAATATAACATTGTTACCCATACCGGTGTCTGCGTTCTGGATATCGCAGAGCAGCTTATTTTTGATATCCGTCATGACATCGACAGATGGGTGGCCTGGGAACCCGGTGTAAAAGATAAGGAAAGTAGGAAAGGGTACATACTCAGCCTGTGTGATAGTGCGGAAGAGGTCATGAAAGACAGAGAGGGAGAATCATTACGTGAGGTATGAGTCACTGAGCCAGGATGAAAAGGCGAAGCCGGGCAAAGATATTGATGATGGTACGGGAGGAGCTGAAATGAGTGAGGAAAGGTACTACAACCGTCTTGCCGCAGCATATGTGCGAGGACATGCAGTGAAAACCGGAAGTCCTCAGGTGCAGAAAGTATTAATGAATGCGCTATTGCCTGATTTAACTGACGGGCAGACAGAACAAATTATAGATGCAGGATGCAGAGCGGATCTTAAGATTTACAGATTTAAAACGACACATGGCGAGATGCCCAGAATCAAGAAGGTGCTGGGATTCCTTAAAAGCATCAGCTTCGATACTCTGCTGGATGTGGGAAGCGGGCGCGGAGTGTTTTTGATTCCTTTTTTGACGGGATTTCCGTGGGTTGCGGTTACATCTGCGGATATCCTGCCCCACCGCGTTGCTTTTTTAAATGAGATTGCTGTAGGAGGAATATCGAATTTAACAGCCATCGAAGCGGATATTTGCAGTCAGCCGCTGCCGGATAAAAGTGTGGATGTCGTGACTATGCTTGAGGTGTTGGAGCATATTCCTGACGTGGAGGCGGCGGTTAATTCAGCTGTAAGGATTGCGAGAAATCATATTGTTGTCTCGGTGCCGTCAAAGCCTGATGACAACCCGGAGCATATCCATCTGCTGACAAAGGACAAACTCACAGAGCTGTTCACGGGCGTGGGCTGTAGTAAGCTGAATTTTGATGGCGTCAATGGGCATCTGATTATGATTGCCACGCTGAATTGAAATTTGCAAAGAATTTCATGATGATTTATAGGAGCCAGATATGGGAAGAAGTAGAAAAAGAAGAAATAAGCATTTGGAATCTGAGACAAAGCCAAAGAAAGATCCGTTTGCGATCCCATCCATTCATTTTGACCTGGGCGAAGGGTATTATTTCACCATGGAAGAAAGAAATAACGGTGTGGGAGGATATGCGACAGTAACGATTGGAATGTATAAAGGCGAGGAACTGATCCGGCAGATTTCAGATAGAACGGGAACTTTTCTTGAGTTTCCCGGAGTTGAGCATGGAGCATGGGAAGATGAGCTGAGGTTTCCTTTCCAGGAGGCTGCCAGATTTGTAGTCAGATTTCGCAAGTTTGGGGAAGACGGACTGGCAGAGATATTCTGGACGGTACGGTCTGTTATGCGGAACTGGCTGTATACGCACTGGCGGGAACTATTTTTTCATTGGGAATCAGGTTTGCCGGTAATGGCAGGAAGACCGCAGCCATTTTGGCGGGATGCGTTTCGCTCTTACTTCCGATTTTTATTATTCCGTGTCTGACAGTGGAAAACAGAAGCGCACCATACTTTTTTCTGGTGTTGCTGTATGCAAAGAGGACAATGACGGCAGCCTGTCCGTTTTTGTCGGCTGGGTTATTGAAATGGCTGCGCTCGATGACGGAGAGAAGAAGGTACGGGGCGGCGCTGGCGAGCTTTAGCTATTTTGCCATCGCATATGCCGTAATTGCACTATTGCAAGGCGCGGTGAAATGGCAGTATTCGTATTGGTATAGTATTGACACGACGTGGAACGCAGTTGAGACTTTTTACTGGGCGGTTTCAATTAATGCTGTATACATATGGCAGGTGCGGAGGAATACTACTGCCGCCAGGTATGAAAGTAATGAAAGCGGTGATAGAGGACTGTTTTGGCTCTATGCTATTGGACGCAGAGAACAGCAGGTTGATGAGATTGGCGTATGGATCAGATATTCGTTAACTGCGCTGGTCTGCCTGTCTTTTGTAAGCCAGATGTTCATACCGGCATATGGGTTGATTATGCCGCTGATGGGAGACGGTGTATGCATGATAGCCTTGCTGGTTGTATATATTGCTCTGCAGAAATTGAGAACGGCAGAGAATAGCCGCATGGAACAGCAATAGAAAATTAAAAGGGCGGCATCAGAATCGGTTCTTTGAGGGGGTGCATGATATGAATCTGGAAATCAAGTTTAAGGATGATTACTCAGCAGACGGCGAATATACCATACAGGCAGAAAGTTATGATACTGCCGAATTATACTGGGCTGACTGTAACGGAGCACTGCCTGATTGGACAGCGTTTGGATATGTAAAGATAGATGCTGGTTTGGGCAGGCTTGATTATTACGGCGGAAGGGGAGTTCCCTTTGAGGCAACACATGTCTTTGTGAGGGCTTTCCGCGCAAATGCACCCGATTGTATGGAGGGGCTTTTTCCGATAGAAAGAGAGAACAAAACGGAATGCGGTCAACATCGTCTACGATGTGGCATTCTCACTGATTTGCACCTGACGAGAAAAGCAGGAACTGTAAAATGGGCGCTGAAGACGGCTGCTGATGCGGATTGTATTTTGCTTCTCGGAGATATGACTAATGATGGTTCCCAGGAGGAGTTCCGATTATTTGAGGAGTGTCTGAACGAGACAGTACCCAACGTCCCGGTGTACTGTGTCAATGGAAATCATGACCTCATGACAGATGCGGTTGAATATGAGGATTTCCAAAAGCGTATAGCCAGCTGGAATTCTGAAACACAAAACATATGCCATACATCTTTCGAGGAAATTGACATGATCGGTGTTAATGCAGGTGCGGTATGGAGCAGGGACACTATGCGGATTACCCAGGAGCAGCTTGAATGCATCGATTCACTTTTGGGGCAAGGGGATAGCTGGAAGATTGTGCTCTGTCACACCCCACTGAGCAGGGACATGCCGGTACGCAACGGACATTTATCCAAATACCTGAGCAGGGATAAACAGTTGCAGGAAACCGTGGATAAACACGAGCATGTTATTTTCCTGTCAGGGCATACGCATTTATCCCCGAATTTAGACTCCGGAGTCGTCAGCTTTGATTCTGCGCGAAAAATTCTGTATATCAACTGCGGAAGCATCCGTCCGACAGAGCTTGGAAAAGAAGCGGCTTCTGCTTTGCCTGAATGGAAAGAAGGAAATGTCGTGGAACTGAGAATAATGGAAACGGCGCTGGAAGTCTGTATGCGCACCATACATACGAGAAAATGGATTTCAAGGGGATATTATTTTATCAGTCTGTAAATAGACGGAAACAGAAGATGCGGCAAGAAGGAGGAAACTCATATGGGCTTTGAAATAAGGAAGTATCCAAGGACACCACATCTGGAAGGATCGCACTTACAGCCGGGCGATGAGGATTTGGCGCAGATCCCTTTTGCGGATATCAAAGGGAAGCACCTTGTGGTTGAAGAGAAAATAGACGGGGCAAATTCAGCGATTTCATTTGATGACAATGGGCAGCTGCTCCTTCAAAGCCGGGGGCATTACCTGACAGGCGGTTACAGGGAACGGCACTATAACCTTATGAAGCAGTGGGCATGTGCGCATGAAAATGTGCTGCACAGCGTCCTTGGGGAACGCTATATCATGTATGGTGAGTGGATGTATGCAAAACACAGTATTTTTTATGACCTGCTACCGCACTACTTTATGGAGTTTGATATTTATGACCGCCGCGAGGGTGTCTTTTTAGACACTTCAGCAAGGCGGGAGATTACGGCGAATCTTCCGATAAAGTCAGTTCCGGTATTGAAATCGGGAGCTTTCTCAAACAAAGAAGACTTGCTGGCACTGCTTGGAGTGTCCAATTATATCAGCGACAGCCACATAGAAAACCTGCAGACCGAGGCAGACAGGCAAGGTCTGGATGTACAGAAAATCCTAAATGAAACAGACAATTCCCGACTGATGGAGGGGCTGTATATCAAGGTGGAGGAGGACGGCTGTGTTGCTGACCGGCTGAAATATGTGAGAACTTCATTTTTGCAAAATATCGTACAATCGGAAACGCGCTGGATTGACAGACCTATTGTGCCGAACCGTCTCTCATGCGATATTGGCGCATTGTTTGAATAACAGAGCAGGTGAATACTATGAATGATAATTGGATCATTCTCACAAACGCGGTACCCGAACCACCTGATTGGGAGATCAACTGGGGAAATATAATGAGAACTCCGCTGTCATCATATTTTGTAAAGATGTCGGAAACTCTGCAAAATCCGTACTGGCACGGTGAAGGTGATGTTCTGACACACACAAAGATGGTGTGTGGGCAGTTAGCGCTGGATGCGGAATATCGTAGGCTTGATGAAGAAAAGCGGGAGATACTGTTTGTCGCTGCACTTATGCACGACATTGGCAAGATCCCATGCACAAGGTTAGAGGACGGCGAATGGAAATCCCCAAACCATACGATTGTTGGGTCGAAAATGGCGCGGGAAATTCTGTGGAGGAAATTTGCGCTTGCCGGGACAAAGGAAGAACAGGAGATACGCGAATGCGTATGTAATTTAATCCGATACCATTCTGTGCCGCTGCATATCACAGAACAAGACAATCCGGTATTGCGGCTGTATCAGATTGCCGCACAGGGTGAGCTTATCCGGAATTTTTCACTGCATCTTCTCTCCATTCTGGTTAGAGCCGATGTAAAGGGAAGAATATGCGATACGATGGCAGAATCACTGGAGACCATGGATTTATGTTTTTCGCTGGCGGAGGATGAAGGTATCATATATAGCCCAGGACATTTTCAGTCAGAGGCGGCAAAACAGGCCTTTTTATCCGGCAGAAACATTTGGAAAGAACAGGACATTTTTGATGACACATGGGGCGAGGTTATTCTGATGTCCGGCTTGCCGGGGACGGGGAAGGACACCTGGATTAAAGCGAATTATGGCGATCTTCCGGTGATATCTCTGGATGACATCAGGGGTGAAATGCGTATTTCACCTACAGATAATCAGGGAGCTGTGATACAAGAGGCAAGAGAAAGGGCAAAAGGATTCTTACGCAGACGGCAGCCGTTTGTGTGGAACGCTACCAATCTTTCACCCATGGTCAGAAGAAAGCAGCTGTCTCTTTTTGAAGACTATCACGCAAGAACAAAGGTTGTTTTTCTGGAGACAGACTGGGGAACGAATCTATCGAGAAACGAAAGCCGGAATGATGCCGTCCCGGCGCATAAGATAGAGAATATGATGAAAAACCTTGAACCTCCGGAACGGGTTGAGGCAAGGACAGTAGAGTGGCACTGTACATAAGTGTATCATCATGAATAACGGTCACAGGTGGAATAAAAAAAGAAAGGTGAAATTATCATGGCATTTTTAGACGGTTTATTCAATAAGAAGCGGAATGATGCGCAGCAAACGCCATCAAAACCTAATACGCAGGAGACGGCGCAGAATATGCAGCAGCCAACAGAAGTGTTGCTTGCAGTGGCTGAAAAACTCTTGAATCCAGGCTTCATAATCTGTCAGCGGCCCTTCGTCCGGCACAGAAAAGTGCAGGTAGGATTTGATGGTCTCCGCAACATCCGAAACGGCTTCTTTCACTTTGCTGATACAGCTTTTGATGCCATTGATAATCCCGTTGATGATATCCGCTCCCCAGCTGAAAGCGGAGGAGGCAAGTCCCGTGATGAAGCTCACTGCATTATTGAATCCGTCCTTTATCGTGTTGTAAATTCCGGACAAGGTTGTCTTGATGCCGCTCCAGATAGCTGTAAATACCTTGGACACAGTTGATTTTATGGTATTCACCACCGTCACTATCGTCTTCGAGATGGTATTCCACACCGTGGATATCGTGGAGGAAATCCCATTCAAAACTGTGCTTATCACAGACGAAATCGCATTCCAGACTGTTGTGATAACTGTCTGGATAACTCCAAGCACCATGGAAATCGTGCTGGAAATCGCGTTCCATGCCGTGCTGATAAATGTCTGGATCGCGGTCACCACCGTAGTGATGACCGTCTGGATTGCATTCCACACAGTCGTAAACGCCAGCTGTAAAGCGGTCAGCACCGTGGTGATATTCGTCTGAATCGTGTTCCACGCATTTGAAAGAAACGTCGAAATCGCCGTCACTACCGTGTCCACAACAGACTGGATCGACTCCCAGGTGTCTGAGAAAAAACCGAAGATCGCCGTCCATACGGTTTCAGCTGTGGATTTTATCGACTCCCATGCATTTGAAAGGAAAGCGGAGACCGCCTCGACCGCAGCCGTAACCGCTGATTTGATATTCTCCCAAAGGTCGATCCAGAACTTCCGGAATTCCTCGTTCGTGTTCCACAGGTAAATAAACGCTGCCACCAGAGTCGCAATCGCCGCAATGACAATCGCGATGGGGTTTGCCATCATCACCGCGCTTAAAGCAGAAAAAGCAGTCTTCACTGCATTGAAGGCGCTCACCAGTTTGGGGAGGAGCGTCATAATCGTGCCGACTGAGCTAATGACCTTGCCCACAACAATCAGCACCGGACCAATGGCAGCTGCGACTAGCGCAATCGTCAGGATGACTGTCCGCATCCCCTCATCCATGCCATTCAGCCAG
>JAJBUL010000257.1 GCA_020860365.1 Clostridiales bacterium
AATTCCCTCGCATGTGCAAGCTCTGCCACACTGCGGACATCCATCACATCCAGTGCCGGATTCCCGATCAGTTCACCAAAAATAACCTTTGTCTTCTCATTTATCAGCGGTTCTATTTCCTGAACCGTCACATGCTGAACATACCGTGTTGTAATCCCAAAGCTTTTCAGATCTCCAAACAGATCGATGGTCCCGCCAAACAGTCCGCTTCCCGCGATCACCTCATCCCCCGCCTGGAGGATGTTCAAAAGCGACAGCGTAACAGCAGCCATCCCGGAAGAACAGGCTACAGCGCCCACTCCACCTTCCAGCTCACAGATTCGTCTTTCAAACGCGTCCACCGTAGGATTTCCGATTCTGGAATACGCAAATCCCGGCGCCCGATTCTGGAATACCTTTTCCAATGTCTCCGAACTTTCGTAGCTAAAGGCGCTTACCTGTGAAATCGGGGGCAGGGTAGCGCCATTCTGATATTCTTTTGCCTCTTTTCCATGCAGCAGTTTCGTTGAAAATTCCATCTTTTTTCCTCCATATGCACCTGGCTTGATTCCCGCAAATCTGTACGAAACAATATATTTGCCTTTCTGAGACTTAGCTTATAACAGATCGCAGTCGTTCGTCAAAGTCCTTTTTCCGATAGCCAGTTATCGGAAATTTAGATATTAGAATCGAGTAGGAGGCGGCCTTCCGTCTCCTACTCGCCGCGCCGTTGCTGAGCGCCAGTGGCGCTCGTTTAGCAACGACCGAAGCGGTAGCGTAGACCCGCGTCTGGCGTTAGCCAGAAATATTCCTTGCGCGGCCGTGCGCATAAAAAATGACCCTCAAATTCCGCATATTGAGAGTCATTTTTTTGATATCAATTATAAACATTATTTCGTAGTGACATATTCGCGTTTCAAAAGCCTTAGTACTTTCTCTGCTCCTGACCTCGTTTCCGCCACTATCTCAGTTGGTGACATTGTTGCATATCTTTCTGCGTTATAATCACGTATTTTCCGGATATCTCTTATATCAAAATTCTCACTCAGTTCTAATTTTTTTCCATCTGTTATTCCTCCTCTAACAGGACTGATGGCGGATAAATCATTTTTACGTCCCTGACCCTCCTCCTATCTTTTTTTCAACTATATCACAAATTCTTATTTGCTTCAACAAGACATAAAAATTTTTCAAAATCCCTTTCTGTCTTTTCTGGAAATGACAAGATTCGCTCATCATAACCCGGCTGTGGAAAAATCAGCAGGCGCACCTTTGCAGATAACGAAATCCATACGCAGGCAGCTTTACATTGACCATCTGCATACGTTCGCCGCTTAGCAGATCCTCGTACATCCCATCTGTCTCGGAAATCCAGGCGGTTTTATCGTTTTCACAGAAATTAAAGAGTCCGACCACTTTTTCTCCCTCAAAGCAGCGGCCGATCCCTAATACAGAATCGTCTCCGGTCTCTACAGTCCAGACATCCGCGTTTGTGACAAAGACCTTCGACGTCCGGCGTATCTCCTCCAGCCGTGCAAGCGTGTAAAAGACCCGGCTCTCTGTTGAATCCGCATCCTTAAGCCGCTCCACTGCTTCCCAGTCCATCCTGCCGCGGTGAATATAGCGGGAGTCGTCCATCTTCCACGGATCCTCTCTGTAGGAGTAATCGTTCTTCTGCGCGACTTCATCCCCGCTGTACAAAATCGGGATCCCGGAAAGAAAAAACATATACGCGTGCAGCATAACATCCAGGGAAATCGCCTGCGCAATCTCCGTCTCCTCCTTCGGGCAGCCTTCGCGCAATCTGCGCTCTGCCGCCTCAATCCCGCACATAGAGGCAGTCGTACCGCAGAAACGGGCGTCCCCCGTCACAGGATCGTCGTTGTAGAGTTCGCCCCGGCTGCTGCTGTTCCCGGCTTTTCCGAGAAAATACGCTTTCAGATACTGCTTATGCGCACATTCTTCAAAGCCCTGCCGCGCCAGGAAATCATAGTCCAGTCCCCAGCCGATGTCGTCATGGCAGCGCAGGTAATTTAAAAAAACATAGTCTTTCGGAAGCGCACAGATGGTATCCAGCTGTTTTTTCAACAGCCGGACGTCTCTGGTAGCCACGGTATGCCAGGTGGTCGCCATCGTTGTCACATTGTAAAGCATATGACATTCCGGCTTCTCTATCGTGCCAAAATAGGGCGCCACCTTTTCCGGCTCCATCACCACCTCTCCCAGCAGCAGAATCCCGGGGCAAACGATCTCCGCGATCATGCGCATCATACGCACGATTGTATGCACCTGCCGCAGATTCCGGCAGGGGGTGCCGAGTTCCTTCCATATATATGGTACTGCGTCAATGCGGAAAATATCAATACCCTGGTTCGCCAGATACAGGAAGTTGTACATCATCTCGTTGAAGACACGCGGATTCCTGTAATTCAGATCCCACTGATAGGGATAAAAGGTCGTCATCACATAATGGCCGATCTGTGGAAGCCAGGTGAAATTGCCGGGCGCCGTCGTCGGGAAGACCTGCGGCACAGTCTGCTCAAACTGCCGGGGAATCGTTTCATTCTCATAGAAAAAATACCGGCTCATATACTCCCCCTCGCCCGCCCGGGCGCGGCGCGCCCACTCATGGCACTCCGAGGTATGGTTCATGACAAAATCCATGCAGACATTGATCCCATTTTCATGACAGGTGTTCGCCAGATGAGCAAGATCCTCCATCGTCCCCAGTTCGTCATTCACTCTTCGAAAATCGGATACAGCATAGCCGCCATCGGACTTCCCTTTTTCCGTTTTCAGAAACGGCATCAGATGAAGCACGTTGACATTGCACTTTTGTATGTAGTCCAGCCGCTCTTCCACACCCTTAAGCGTACCGGCAAAATTGTCCACGTAAAGCATCATGCCCAGCAGATCATTCCCCTTATACCAGGCGGAACCAGCCTCCGCTTCTGCTTCCCGGACATGATCTCTGTCACGAAGCTTCGCATCCCGCTCCAGATAAAACTGCTCCATTCTGTCACACAGCTCCGTGAACATAGAACCATTGTCGTAAAGCTCCATATACAGCCATCGCAGCTCGTACCTGTGCTTTTGCAGACGTCTGTCAAAAAGAGTTCTAGCTTCCCACATATTTATATTCTCCAATCCTGTTCACTCGCGCTGTTTTCCGATTGCCCGCTTCCATCCTGCCACAACGCTCCTCCTGTTTTTTCAGACACTATAGCACAAAACCAGTTATACATCCAGTCTTTTCATATCCGCCAGGATTTCCTTCTCCGTCTTTTGCCGCAGCGCGGCTCCCTGCACATCGGACGGAACATCCCCCTCTGCTTCCGCCCTATCCGGATCCAGATACGGGGCAAACATCTTCAAAAGCCTTGAAGCATGAAACATCGCAATCGCAGAAAACCCGCAGAACACCCAGAGGAACGCGTAAGTCGGCAGATTTCTCTGGTCGTAAAAGGTCCATGCCAGAGGCGCTATATTCAGCACCAGCATCAGAAGCGTCTGCGCCGGTTTTCTGACAGCAAAAAACACGCTGTCCGCGAGCAATTGCCGGATACTAACGCGAAACACGGACATCACCGGGAATACATAGCACGCAAGAATCAGCAGGACAATGACAATCGACATCAAAGGATATCGGAAAAAGCGCAGGATTCCCTCAGACTGACTGCACCAGTAAATTTCCAGGCAGGCAAGAAGTCCCAGCAAAGCCATCCCGGCATAGCAAAGTGTTCCCTGTTTGAAGTTTTCCTTTAATCCCTGCCAGAAGGTCGAAAACGGATTGATTGTTTTTTCCCTGAGACAGCGAAACATTGTGAAATAGAGAGCGGAATAAGCCGCCCCTGCCGTTACGACCGGCAGAGAACAAAGAATAAAAAGCAGGTTTGCCGCAATCAGGATGCCGCACCGGGTCATGATCTGCCCGAAAACGCTGTCGTTGTCCATAAAACTGTTTAAAAATCGCATTCTTCACCTACCTCTGCTACCAAATCCATTCCCTGTTCAAAACAACAGGCCACTGTCTGCGCTTCAATTCCGTCTGAACCATTTTCAAAGCCGTCTGAAATAAATCTGTACGCTCGGATAATCCCCATACAGTCTCGGCAGCACCAGCCCGCCGTACATCAGCGCATCCCCGCCAAAAATTCCGGCAGGTGCAGGTGTCTTCGCCTCTTTGCTCTCCGGGTTACCAATCGCGCCGAATACATCAAACACAGCCAGCCGGTATTCCGCCCGCGGATCCAGCCCACGCAGGCGCAGGCGCACCAGCGGGGCGTTTCCTCTTGAATGGGTAATTACCACATTCACCAGACTCTCCGTCTGATCTTCTGAAACAAACTGCCACGCCAGGTACGGCAGACGATCGTCCGGATTTCCCAGCCGGAAATAATCGTCTTCCCGGATCAGATCTGCATAACGGTGAAACCGCGTGATCTGTCCGCGCACTGCCTCTTTTTCCGCTTCCGTGAGAAGATTCAGATCCAGCTCGTAGCCAAAGGTACCGCTCATAGCTACCACAGCGCGCGTATCAATCGGCACGGTCCGCCCGGTCTGGTGGTTCGGACAGGCGGAGACATGCGCCCCGACCGCGCTCACCGGATAGGCAAATGATGTGCCATGCTGGATGGTCAGGCGCTCGATCGCGTCTGTATCATCGCTGCACCAGATCTGCGGAAAATAAGAGAGCATCGCGGCGTCAAATCTCCCGCCCCCGCGCAGCCTTCAAACAGCACCTCCGGGAACTGACCAGTCAGCCGCTCCAGCAGATCGTATACGCCACGAATGTATCGATGAAAGACCTGACCCTGGTTTTGCGCCGGCAGCGTACGGGAATAAACGTCTGTCATATTCCGGTTCATATCCCATTTGATATAATCAATTCGATGATTCCTCAGCAAAGCGCCAATTCGCTCATAAAGATACTCTACCACCTCCGGACGGCTCATATCCAGCACCAGCTGGTCACGCCCCATTGTCGGCGCCTTGCCCGGAAGCGTCAGCGCCCAGTCCGGGGGCGCCCGGTAAAGGTCAGAATCCTCATTTACCATCTCCGGCTCGATCCAGAGGCCGAACCGCATTCCGAGACGATTCACCTCTTCGATCAGACGGTTCAGCCCGCCCGGCAGCTTTTCTTCATTCACAACCCAGTCGCCCAGGCCCTGATGATCGCTGTTGCGTCCGCCAAACCAGCCATCGTCCAGCACCAGAAGGTCCACCCCCAGCGCACTGGCATCTCTTGCGATAGAAATAATCTTGTCCGTATCAAAATCAAAATAAGTGGCTTCCCAGTTATTAATAAGAACCGGCCGCTTTTTCTCCGTCCATCGGCTGCGACAGATATTTTTTCGGATAAAGCGGTGATAATTTTGCGAAAGCGTTTCCAGTCCTTCATGAGAAAATGTCAGAAGAACCTCCGGCGTCTGAAAGCTTTCACCGGGAGTGAGCGGCCAGCGGAACATCTCGTCATGAATTCCCATAACCACCCGCACACTGCCGCTCTGATCCTTTTCCACATCCAATCGATAGCTGCCGGAATAGACCAGCATTACCCCACAGCAGTCGCCGTATTCCTCCGTCGTCTCATGCTCCGCCAGTATGAGAAAGGGATTATGATGATGGCTTGACGCGCCGCGCCGGGAGGAAATCGTCTGAATCCCGTGCATCACAGGAATGCGTTCCATCTGACGCTCCATCAGATGCCGTCCGTGAAAATGAAGCAGTTCCCAGTCGCCAAACGGAACATCCAGGCAGGCGCTGGCCGCCTTCTCCAGCGTCAGCTCCTGCCCGCCGATATTTTTGATCCGAGCCGCACGCGTAATCATATCACGCTCTTCAAACACGCCGTAGTACAGAGTCAGCTCCAGCCCCGCCGCCGGATCCGCCAGCTTCACAATCAGTGTCTGCGCTTCGTTCTCCCGCGCAAATGCCGAAGGCATTCCTTCCACCGTATATTTTCCTTCAAGAATTTCGTGGCTTTTATAGCAAAAATCTGCTCCACAGGAGCCGTCACCTGCCCGGGGAACCAGCGCGCTGACGCGGAAATCTCCCTGATTGCAGCCCGGGTACTCCTGCGGCATCGTATCCAGACTATATCCCGTCTGAAGCCGTTTTTCATACGGATTCGGAGAAAACCCATAATCTGCTGGCTGGTACAGATGGCTCAGGCTGCCGCTCACCCTGCGTCCATAATACAAATGCCGCAGACGTCCCAGCTCATCCACCTGCATTTCATAAGTTGTCTTTTTTGTATGAAGGGCAAAGATTTTCTCATTTTTTAAAAAAAGAATACTCATATGTCCTGATCTCCAATCAAATGTTTTCGTCCGTTCAGTACTTTCACAGTGCTGTTTTTTTACTCATCCAGCGCGAACAATTCTCCGTTCGGATAGCGCAGATGGGTGCGCGCTTCCCGCGGCGCCCTGCGGTAATCAACAGGCGCGCACTGGTAATTCTGTTTGAAAATCCGTGAGAATGCCTGCAGACTGCCATATCCCGTCCGCAGTGCAATCTCCTCGACAGAAAGATCTGTATCTGACAGCAGGCGGGCGCCCTCCCGCATACGCACCAGAATCAGATATTCCCTCGGTGAAACACCGATCTTCTTTGAAAACAATTTCGTAAAATAACTGCGGTCAATCCCGATCGAACGCGGGACATCTCCGATTTTCATGGAAGTGAAATTATGCCGGATATACTCCATGCCATGCTTCACATACGTATCCGGGTCATATTCCTGGTTGTGGTTCTCCTTGTCCGGGGTTCCCGTCTTCACTGCCAGCCCCAGAAACTGGTAAAGAATCCCCAGCCTCCAGAGATCACTGGAAAGCTGCAGCTCCGGCTTCTCCATCAGTTTGGAGATCAATTCCAGAAAATTTGACGGATTCGTCCTGCAGTCGCGAATGTTTACCCCTGTGCGCAGTCCCGCCTGCTCCAGATAATAAATCGCTTTCTCCCCGCCAAAGGTCACCCAGCAATAGATCCATGGGGTCTCCATATCGGCCTGATAGCGCGTCCACTCCATTGGCTTCGTGACAAAAATCTGCCCCACACGAACCGTCGAAGCATTCCCCTCGACTTCCAGCGTCCCCTGACCCGAAAGAACCACATGGAAATGATAGCCGTGCGACACGTTTGTAAGTGAAAAGCTTGCGCACAAGTCGAAGGACGTTATGTC
>JAJBUL010000312.1 GCA_020860365.1 Clostridiales bacterium
CCTGCTTTTATGTCGCGGTTTCAAAAACCAAAGAAAAATATCTACACCCTTTGTTTAATATTTATCAATTTAGATTTTTCTAAACAAAAAAAGGAATACTATCAAAAAACAGAGTGTCAATGATTCCCTTGTTTTTATTGACTTTTTCGTCGTTTTCGCTATAATACAGATAATCAGTTTGGAAAAAACAAAATCATTTTTATTTAAGTTTTTCCTCAGATAAAATTCCATCCTGCAGTAAAAGGAGTAGATATATGCCGGATCTTTTCACACCAGCCCCGATTTCTTTAGAAGAACAGCTGCCCATTTTTCAGGCTCTGAGTTCCGAGTTTCGTCTGGAAATCCTCCATCATATCATTTCCAGCAATGGAATCAGCCTGAAGCAGCTCGCCAGAGAGCTTCTCGTGCCGCCAAGCACGCTCACCCCACACATTCAGAAGTTGACAGCCTGTGGCCTGATCAGTATTGAGGAAGAAACTGCCTCGCACGGGACGCAGAAATGCTGCTATCCCAAAATGTCGCATATTCTGGTCGATTTCGACATCAGTTCCAACCGTCTGCCCCTGTACAAGGCGGAGATTCCGGTCGGGCAGTATTCGGACTTCAACGTTACTCCGACCTGCGGTCTTGCTACCACGAATTCTTTCCTGGGGATATTGGATGAGCCGAAGCTTTTTACCCATCCGGAAAGCTACAAAGCCGGTATTCTCTGGTTTACGACCGGATATGTAGAATATGTCCTGCCAAACTTCACCAGCGGGAACCCCGGCATCGAAAAGATCATGCTTTCTTTCGAAATCTCCTCCGAAGCCCCCGGCACGGAGAACGACTGGCCCTCCCGCATCCTGTTCTCTCTGAACGGCATCGAGCTGGGAGCCTGGATTTCACCTGGTGATTACGGAGATCGGCGTGGACGTCAGAACCCTGACTGGTGGTTTGATTTTCTGAATCAGTACGGTCTTCTGAAGGTTCTTTCCATCACCACGACCGGCTGTTATATGGATGATGAGAAAATCTCATCGGTAACGATTGACGACCTGTGGCTCGACAGCCAGTCCGTCATGAAATTCCGTTTTGAAGTACCCGCGGGCACCCCCCTTCCCACGGTCTGACCCTGTACGGGCAGGGCTTCGGAGATTACGACCAGCATATCCGCCTGGTGATTCAGTACCGAAAAAATCAGAAGGAAGGTGAATTCCAGTGATCCATATTGATAATCTCAATGATGGACTGCCAATCTTTAAGGCACTCGGTTCAGAAATCCGCATCAGGCTCATAAAGCTCCTGCTGGATAACAAAGAAATGAATATGAACGAGCTGGCTGCCAGTCTCGGCATCACAAACGGCGCCCTGACCAGCCACGTAAAGAAGCTCGAAGAAAGCGGCATTATCACGATTCTGAACGAACACCCTGGTCATGGCAACCAGAAAATCTGCCGCGTGTGCGTCGACAAAATCCTGATCGACATCCTGCCAGACGAAGAGGATATATCGACAAACAGCTACTCTGTCAATATACCGGTTGGACACTACTATAACTATTCTGTTTTTCCGACCTGTGGACTTTCTACGGAAAAAGGTCTCATTGGTGAGGTAGATGATCCCCGCTATTTTGCCCATCCCAACCATGTAGACGCGCAGATTCTCTGGCTCGGTAAGGGTTTTATTGAATACCGCATTCCAAATATGATGCCTCCAGGAAACAGGCTGGACCAGTTCATTATTTCATTCGAGATTGGAAGCGAAGCACCCGGCACGAACAGCAACTGGCCTTCAGATATCACATTTTTCCTGAACCATATCAAGCTTGGCACCTGGACCAGTCCCGGCGACTTCGGCGATGTACATGGCATGTTTACCCCCAACTGGTGGTTCCCGAACTGGAATCAGTACGGCATGATGAAAATGATCGTGGTCAACCGCAAAGGCACCTTCATTGACGGTCTGAAAATATCCGACGTCACCGTCAATAAGCTGGCGATTTCCCCGCAGGATAACATCTCCTTCCGTTTCCAGTCGCAGGAAACGACAGCAAACGGCGGCGGTATTACCCTGTTCGGACGCGAATTCGGGAACTATAATCAGGACATTCGGGTACGGGTGTGCTACAGTCCATGCTGATCTTGCCCAATCATATAGCACGGCGGAGCAAAACGCGTAATTGGATATCTCAGACATGAAGCAGAGAATTCATATGCAGTCATATACGGCAAAAAACTCCCCTTCCTTTATTTTTCAGCAAAGGGGAGTTTTTCTATATGCTTTTTATTTGGTTGCCTTTTTATCAGCCCTGTTTACTTCACCAGCCGGATCACATTCCAGGATGCCTTATGCAGCATGCTGGTCAGCTTTCCATCCTCAAGCACCGTCTGCTCATTCGCCTGCTTTGGAGCAACCTTCTCGCAGCCAAAGCTGTTCTCCGCCTTCAGATCATCATTTTCCAGTACGATATGCTCTGCAAAGCGGTATCCCTCAAAGCTCCTGACATCCGTCGTGAGTACAACATCCTCTTCCAGATTGCGGTTTACAGCGAAAATCGTCAGTTCGCCTTTTTCCTCATTATATACACTCACAGACTCTATATCTGTGATATCTGCATGGTTCTTTGTATCGTGACGCGGAACATCCATCACCGGCATCAAAGCCACGCCTCGCCCATATTTTGACGCATGCATGAACGGATAGAAAATCGTCTGTCTCCAGGCGCCGCCGCCGTTCGCATCTGTCATGATTGGGGCGATCACATTGATCAGCTGCGCAAGGCAGGCTACTTTCACTCGGTCGCTATGGCGCAGCAGCACGATCAGCATCAGGCCGACCAGCAGAGCGTCCTCGAAATTATAGATATCCTCCAGCATTGGCGGAGCTACCTGCCACGGATGCTTTTCCGTAATCTCATCGTCCGCGGCATTCGAGTGATACCATACATTCCACTCATCAAAGCTGAGGTACATATTCTTTTTGCTTCTGGTTTTCGCTTTCACATAGTCGCAGGTAGCAATGATCTCTTTGATAAAGTAATCCATGTCGTCGGACTTCGCCAGGAAATCATTGCTGTCGCCGGAACGATTGCCATAATAGGTATGCAGGGAGAGATAATCCACATACTCATAGGTATGTGTCAGCACCTGATCCTCCCACACCGCATAGGTCGGCATCGCGCGGTTAGAGCTGCCACACACCACAAACTCCACAGACGGATCAATCGTCTTCATCGCTTTTGCTGTTTCTGCCGCCAGCTTTCCATATTCGTCTGCAGTCTTGTGCCCCGTCTGCCAGGGACCATCCATCTCATTGCCAAGGCACCAGGTCTTAAATCCATACGGTTCCTTCTGCCCATGGCTGATACGCAGGTCACTGTACTTTGTACCGCCCGGATGGTTGCAATATTCCAGCAGGTTGCAGGCGTCTGCAATCCCTCTCGTGCCAAGGTTCACCGCCATCATCACTTCTGAATTCGCAGCTTTCGCCCATTTACTGAATTCGTGAAGTCCGACCTCATTCTTTTCCAGGCTTCTCCAGGCCAGCTCCAGACGGTGTGGACGCTCCGATACCGGGCCGACGCTGTCCTCCCAGAAAAAGTTAGAGACAAAATTACCGCCCGGATAGCGCACAATCGGGACATTCAGTTCTTTGACCAGATCAATTACATCCATGCGGAACCCGTCCGCATTAGAAAGCGGATGTCCCGGCTGATAAATTCCATCATAGACCGCCCTTCCAAGATGTTCAATGAAAGAACCATAAATACGATCGTCAATCTCTGAAATCTGAAATGCGCGGTCAAGTATCATTCTTGCGTTTTTTGCCATTGCTTCTGCCTCCTGATTTTTTTATCGTTCAGAACGGCAAAACGCTGCTCTCCCTCCTGCCATTCTGAACGTTGCTATTTATAAACATGAATCCTATCCGCACACCGCTTTCCCTCATCAGGACGCGCTGCGCACAATCACTTTATGTGTCAGGGAAACACTCTCCCCATTGCAGGAAATCTCCGCTGACAGTTCCACCTTCACATCCTCTTCCGGGTAGGTCACCGTACCATCCGCAGCGATCACATCCGGATCAGAGGATTCCCAGACAATCGTTGCACCAAGCAGAGAAGTGGGAAGCTCCATGTTCCCTTCTCTCATAATTGATGGAGTCGAGTTGTCTACGGTTTCCTGCACCAGCTGCAGCACCATTTCTGTGTCATCCGTATCAATCTGGCTGCCCCAGACGCACTCATTGTTATCGCCGATGGCTGTAAAGGTCATCACGGCAGCTTCGCTGTCGCATTCCTTATGCTGGCGGAAAAAGATTCCTTTAAAGGTTGCCCCGTCATCCAGGGTCAGTGTCACATAATCATATCCGTTTCCAGAATCGGCTTTGCTCCATGTACCGGTCACAGAACCTTCCACTGTCCCATCCTCATTCAATGTGACATATGCGGTGTCCAGCATATCCGTACCTGATGTCGTGCCGTGATTGATATACTCATAAGAGCCTGTGACCTCAGAGTCTTCATAATTCTCCGGCTTTTCTCCGATATACTCATAAACCGCAGTCACCGGCCAGAGATCTTCATTCAGGAACTGCTGATGGACGCGCACCTCATGCGCTTCTGTGATCGGATCCGTATCGAAGCGCTGATGGTAAACCAGATAGCGGGAACCATCCGTGTCAATCAAGGCTGAATTGTGTCCTGCCGAGCGTTTGCCGGTCTGGCCATAAAAGCAGTAATTACCAATCAGCTTAATTCCATAGGCCTCATTGTTCGTGCCGCTGTCCGCCGAATTACCGCCCTTTGCGTCCACATACGGACCGGTGAGGTTTTCCGAGCGGAACAGGCGCATATTGTAGCCGCCCTCTGCGGTCAGGCTGCCATAGGTCTCGTAAAGATAATAATAACCGCTCTCGCTGTCATAGAGAATATACGGCCCCTCGCCTGACTGATGGTTCCCGCCGGCAAGATGTGTACCGAAATAACGATCCACATAATTCCCGGATATCTCATCGGTCGAATCCACACCCGGATAGATCGCTTTTCCTGTCTTCGGGTCGATCTCCAGCAGGTACAGACCGCCTGACCAGGAACCGTAGGACATATACAGCTTCTCCCCTGCTGCGTCAAAAAACAGATTCGGATCAATTGCGTTCGGCGCATAGGTATGATCCCATCCCCCGTCAGAGGCAAACCAGTTATCGCTGATCTCATCAAAGCCGCCATTCTCAGAGCCAGCTTCAACGAGGGACGCCAGATTCAGATAATCATTATCCCAGCTCGTATCGCGCGTACTGGTGCCATCCGTCTCGCCCGTCTTCGTGAAACCGGAATAAATCAGCGTGTCCACATAAGAGTAGGTACCGTCAATCGTCTTTGACGCCAGGCAGACAATGCAGGACCGCCGCCAGGTAGACGAAGTACAGCAATACAGCAGATACGCGCCCGTCGTGCCATCCTCGCACTCATAATACGGATCCCAGATGATGTCCGGCGCCCAGATCGCGTAATTGCCTCCCGCGCAGTCACCATCGTCATAACCCGCCCACTGGAACGGAATCGCAAAGGTTTCCTGCAAATCCCCGTAGAACGGAGCGTTCGTCACATCTGCGTAATCCGTCTGCAGCTGTGTCCACTGAATCATATCCTCCGACTTCGCGGACGCGATATGCGATCCCAGTATGTAGTAATTCCCATCATCCGCCGCGATAACCGACGGATCATGTACAGATACCCGCGTCAACTCAGACCAGGATATCGTCTCCTGTGCTGCTGTTTCTTCCGCCTGAACGGAAAGACTTCCGGCCACCATCGAATACGCCAAAGCCGCCGCTGAGCCGCACAGAAAGCTTCTTCTTGTTATTTCTCGCGCCATTTTGTAAATCCCCCTTTACTGTTGCGAACAGGAAATCCTGCTCTTATCCTTATTGTTGCTCTGTCATTGCCATGCCGGTCACAGACAATTTCTGCAGCTGAAACAGCAAAAACAGCGGATTCTGTAACTCACTTTATCTCAAAGATCGGATAGCCCGTCTCCTCATCCCATTCCACCTGCATCAGCATGGCGTGGCGATTTGGATTGTACAGCGGGTCACCCACAATCTTTGTTTCTGTTCTGGCATGGTATACCATGATCGTATTACCCTGCGCATCAGTAGTAAAACTATTATGCCCCGGACCATAGATACCCTTTTCCGGATTGCTTTTGAGTACCGGATAGCGTTCCTTCTTCCAGGATCTCGGATCCAGCAGATCCGCATCTTCATCCGCGCAAAGCAGTCCCATACAATATTCCGGCCCTGTTTCGGAAGCAGAATAGGTAAGGAAAATCTTTCCGTCGTGATGAATCACGGCAGGTCCTTCATTTACCCAGAATCCTACACGCTCCCAGTCATAATCCGGCGAGGTCAGCAGCACCTGCACCGTCTCCAGGCTACACGGAGAAGACATCCGTGCAATGTACAGATTTGAGATCTGTTTCCCGACGCCGACCTTTTCCGCCCACACGTAATAGCGCTGCCCTTTGTTCTCAAAAACCGTCGCATCCAGTGAAAACGCCTCAAAAGAAAACGGATCGTCCTCCGCGCGCTGCATCTTTCCTTTTTCCACCCAAGTACCGGTGATCGGATCCTCATCCGCGCATTCCAGTATATAAGGACGTATCGCCCAGATATCATCCTTGTCCCCGCCCGCATAATAAATGTACCATTTCCCATCCAGGTAATGAAGCTCCGGCGCCCAGATATGAATGCTCATGATACCGCTCTCATGCTTCTTCCAGATCATCACCTCTTCGGCGTCTTTTAAGCCTGAGAGCGTCTTCGCATGGCGCAACACAATCCCATCATAGGCCGGAATTGATGCCGTAAAATAGTAGGTTCCATCTAAATGACGGTACACATACGGATCCGCTCTCTGAAGAATCCATGGCTCATTATAGGTCAGTTGCTCTGTTGATTTGCTCATATTTTACCTCCAGGTAAGATTCGTTTGTATAAACAATATATCAAAGTAAAACGACCAGCGTCGAATACTGTATTCTTCCATTATATGTGTTTTTCAGGGCAATGCAAGGGAAATTTTCATGAACAAATTCCGATACTGAAGTGAAAAAGTAAATTCCACTCCGAAAGGGGCAAAGTTGAATTTAGTCT
>JAJBUL010000093.1 GCA_020860365.1 Clostridiales bacterium
GAGCAACAAAAAACCTTGAATTTAAGCGAAAAAACGCTTGACTATATGAGGAGGAAGTTGCTATTATGCCGTTACCCAAAGAACAAATTTATACCGAAGATGATTACTGGAATCTCCCGGAAGATATTCGCGCGGAACTGATTGACGGGAAGATTTACTATATGTCCGCCCCCAACCGGATCCATCAGGAGCTTATTGGCGGCATGTATGCGCTGATTTATAACCACATTCACTCGAAAAAAGGATCCTGCCGTGTCTATTCTGCTCCATTCGCTGTCAAATTACGAAAAGACAGAGAGAACACTGTTGAGCCTGATATTTCCGTCATCTGTGATCACTCCAAGCTTACAGGCAAAGGCTGTACTGGTGCGCCCGACTGGATTGTAGAAATTATATCTCCGTCCAATCCCGGCCACGATTATGTACGGAAGCTGAACCTGTACGATGATGCTGGAGTACGTGAGTACTGGATCATCGATCCGACAGAGGAAAGCGTGATGGTATACACCCGCAAGCAGGAGCATTTTGCTTATTCTGTGTACACGTTCCAGGACAAAATCCCAGTGAGTGTCTTTGATGACTTCACAATCGACTTTGCGGAACTGATCGCAGATATCCCAGTAGAAGAATAAACCTGCTGTAAATCCGACGAAAGAAGACAGTTTCGGTTCTAAAATGACTGCATTTTTTCAAACCTTCATCCTCCGGCACAGTTCGGCCGTCACAAATCCAGCCATCCGGTATGCGCCGTAATCATTTGTGTGCGTGTAATCATCCGGGAAAAAGCTGGTGCGCACCGCTTCCCGCCCCTGCTGCGTAATCCAGGCCTTGCTGCGCCCATGCAGATCCAGCACCGGCACATGGGAAGATTCACCAATCTCTTTGCAAACCTCGGCATACTCCCACAAAAGGTCGTTATAGCTGCCGTCGCCGCCCTTCCAGGAATTTCCAGCCAACGGAGTCACAAGGTTTGTAAAACATCTCACAACCATCTCCTGCCTTTTCGTTTACCCAATCAACACCGTTTTTCCTTCAAAAGCAAACCCGTAAGAATGAATCCGTCCCTGTGAAATGCCTTTTGCCACCAGATTTTCAGCATATTTCTTATCCCTTATCTGTGCTTTCGCCGCTTTTACTGTATCCTCCAAAGTATCTTCACTGTCCGGTTCGCGGACTTTAAATTCCAGAATCATTGCCGGATCCAACTGGTTTAAGGGCTCCAGCATCACATCATAGCGCCCAAAGCCACTCTCTCTGTTCGAAGTGACAACATAGCGTCCCCTCAAATCTACAATCAGTCCCAGTACAAACCCATGATAAAAACGTTCTGGCTCTGTATATTCAGAGGGGTGATCACCACTGTCAAAAAAGCTGAATGTCTGTAAGGCTACCTGATTCATATAGAGATTCATGTAACTCACATTTCCAAGAAGCAGAGCTTTCACAAAGTCATTGTATCGCGTATTTGAATTTTTAAACCACCGCTGTACCATTCGGCTGAATTCTTTTTGTACTTCCAGATTTGTTAATTCCAGATGATAGACTCGATCCCCATCCTCTTTTTCTGTGACATCAGCTACCTTGAGATATCCGGAAGCAAGCAGCAGGCTCCAGATAGAATCCGTATGATCATCCAGCTGATCAAATACTACCTCTTCATCCAGAACCGTCTCTATCGGTTTATTCAGCAGCAGATCCTCTACAGCCATTTTTATATCAGCTGCCCCCTCCCGAATCAGCTTGCTGACCAGATCATTAGAACTCGTATTTGCCCAATAGGTCCCCGTTTTTTTATTTTCCAGAAACTTTGTAATTGACCAGGGATTATAAATATCTGCCCTGCGGCCAAAGCAAAATCCATCATACCAGGCTTTTACCGTTTCAAACGAAGCTTCCAGCCCAAAAGCCGACAGTGCTCCCCGCACTTCCTGCTCCGTAAAGCCAAAAGTATCCTCATATTTTTCTGTTGTTGCGGTAATTACATCCAGATTATTAAGATCAGAAAAAATAGACTCCCTGCTGATCCGGGTAATCCCCGTCAACAGGCCGCGATCCAGATAAGGATTGGACTTAAATGTCATATTCAAAAGGCTTCGCATAAAGCTCACCAGTTCATCCCAATATCCATAAACATACGCCTCTTGCATCGGCGTATCATACTCATCGAGCAGGATCACCACCTTTTTCCCATAATACCGATACATACAGGACGCAAGCCTCTGCAAAGAAGCCGCTGCCATTGCATCTGTCATATCCGGCCTGACAAACTCAAAATATTCTTTTTCATTTGCATTCAACACATCTGTCTCAGTCAGGTAATAATACTTCGTATAAAGATCAATGATTACCTGTATCAACGAGTCTCGTATGATTTTATAATTCTTCCCTTTCATACCTGCAAAGCTCAAAAACAGCACTGGACAGGTGCCCTGAAGCTGCCGGTACGCAGCCGTTTTCCAAATATCCAGTCCCTCAAATAAATCACTTCTCCCAGCATACTGATTAGAAAAAAATTTTTCAAGCATACTCATATTCAGAGTTTTTCCGAACCTCCGCGGGCGGGTGATCAGCGTCACATCTGCGCCGCTCTCCCACCATTCGCGAATAAAACTCGTCTTATCAATATAAAAGAAACCCTTTGTGCGTATTTTCTCAAAGTCCTGAACACCGATCCCAATTGTTTTTTCCATATCGTTTTCCCTCGTTCGCTTCGCCGCGGTTTCCATGGTCATAAACTGGAACACAAGCGTTCCATTCCTCATCTACAATAACACACAAAATACAAATGTGCAATACGAATCACTCAAACTGCGCAGTATACAGCTTATAATAAAATCCGCGTTTTTTCATCAGGCTCTGATGCGTACCCTGCTCGACCACATCTCCGTGGTCAACGACCAGAATCCGGTCAGCGTGCTGGATCGTGGACAGACGGTGGGCGATCACGAAGCAGGTCTTGCCTTTCATCAGCTGCAGCATAGCGGCCTGTATCTCGCGTTCGGTGCTGGTGTCCACGTTGGAGGTGGCCTCGTCCAGAATCAGCATTTTACAGTCAAAGAGCATCGCGCGCGCGATTGTGAGCAGCTGCTTCTGCCCTTTGGAAATGTTGCCGCCGTCTTCGCTAATGACGGTCTGATAGCCCTGCGGCAGGCGCATGATAAAAGGATGTATATGGGCTGCCTTCGCGGCAGCTTCCACCTCTTCCTGGGTCGCGCCTTCTTTTCCATAGGCGATGTTGTCAAAAATGGTTCCCTGGAATACCCAGGTATCCTGCAAGACCATCGCGTAAGCGCCGCGGAGGCTGGAACGGGTATAATTTCGAATATCCGTGTCGTCCACCGTGATAGAACCGCTGTTTACATCATAAAATCGCATCAGCAGGTTGATAATCGTGGTTTTGCCCGCCCCGGTCGGCCCGACGATCGCGATGAGCTTTCCGGCGTCCGCTGTAAGGCTCAAGTCATGCAGAATCGTCTTCCCCGGATCGTAGCCAAAATTAACATGGGTCAGCTGCACATCACCTTTTGCATACGTTAGTGCACGCGCATTCGCGCGATCTGCAATCTCCTCTGACTCATCCAGAAGGTGAAAAACACGCTCCACAGCAGACAGGGCCGAAAACAGTTCATTGATAATATTGGCAATCTCGTTGATCGGGCCGGAAAATTTCCTGGAATACAGCACAAAAGAAGAAATCTGCCCGAGAGATACACTTCCAAGCATATACAAAACGGAACCAAGAATCGCGATCAGCGAAAGGCACAGGTTGTTGATAGCACCCATTGTCGGACCAATCGATGTGCCATAGTAATCCGCCTGATAATACGCGTCCGCGGCATCCTCATTGACTTTGGCAAACTGGTCTCTCACCTGGTCTTCATAGGCATATGCCTGGATCGTCTTCTGTCCGGAGAGCATCTCTTCCACAAAACCATTCATCGCGCCGTAGCTGGCAGAACGGCGGCTGTAGCGCGGCCGCGTCAGCCCCCTCATATGTACGGTGTAGCTTACAGACACAGGGATCGTCACCAGCACCACCACGGACAAAAGCGGTGAAATATATACCATCATGGCAAAGGAACCGATGACGGTTACAAGCGAGGTCATGATGGAAACCACATCCGTGGAAATGCAGGTGCAGACAACATCAATATCATAGCTCACACGGCTGATGATGTCGCCTGCCTGGTTGCGGTCAAAATATCCCACCGGGATTCGCATCAGCTTGTCAAAAACGTCTTTACGCATTTTCCTGGCAATCCACTTACTGACATACATCATGATCACATTAATCGCGATAGTTAGCAAGGAAGAACATACATAGCAGATGAACATCCGCTCTGCGTAATAATAAACGCGTTCAAAATTCACCTTCCCTGCTCCGGCTGCGGCCTCGTTGATGGCAGAACCTGCCAGGCTTGGTCCGAGCAAAGAGAGGATATTCGAAATCAGACAAAGGATGAGCACAAGCAGCAGCATCCATTTATATTCTGCCAGATAATGAATCAGACGGCGGAGAGTGCCTCTGGTATCCTTTGGTTTTTTCATAACTGTAACTCTTGGTGGCATTACTTATCTCCCTCCCCCATCTGTGTATGATAAATTTCGCGGTATTTTGGGCAGGACGCCATCAGTTCCTCATGAGTGCCATGGCCGATAACATCGCCCTCCTCGAGCATGATAATGTCATCCAGGCTCATGATGGAGCTGATTCGCTGTGCTACCACGATGGTGGTCGTGTCTCGGTATTCCTCCCGGATGACCTTGCGCAGAGCCGCGTCCGTCTTATAATCCAGTGCACTCGACGCGTCATCGAGCACCAGAATCTCCGGATGCGCCGCCAGTGCACGCGCAATCAGGACGCGCTGCTTCTGCCCGCCAGAGAGATTCGCGCCATGAATGGCCGCCTGGTGCTGGTAGGTATCATCATAGGCTTCGATAAATTCCTGCGCGCGCGCATTCGCAGCGGCCGTGCGGATTCCTTCCTCATCCACGCTGCGGCCAAAATCAATATTTTTCGCCAGAGACTCGGCAAAAATCACGTCATTCTGGAAAACCACGCCAAATTTCCGGCGCAAGTCGTCCTTTTCGTAGGTACGCACATCCTTACCGTCCACAAACACGTGCCCCTCTGTCGGGTCATAAAAGCGCATCAGGAGGTTAATCACCGTAGTCTTTCCGCAGCCCGTGGCACCGATGATACCCAGAGAGCCGCCTTTTTTCATGGCAAAAGAAAGCTCTGAGATAGACATTTGGATTCCATCGTGTACTGCCTGCACCGGGGGCTCCGTTTGCTTCATTTTCGCGGAAGCCGCCATCCCAGCCGTGGAAGTCTGCTTCACGTCGTCGGGCTTCCCAGATGCTTCCCCATAGTGAAACGACACATGGTCAAATAAAATAAAACACTTCTGGTCCGTATGGGCAGCCTGAGCCTCCGGGAACGCCGCCAGCCCTTCCGGCTGAACAATAACCGCCTCAATTCTCTTCGCGGATGCAGTGGCCTTCGAGAGCATCATAAACACGCGGTTCAGTCCCATAACGCCCATCAGGATCATATTAAAATAAGTCAGGAACGCCAGAATCACGCCCGGTTTTGTGACGCCATTGTTTACACGGATCGCCCCGATGATGACTACCAGCGTCAGACCGATGTTCAGAGCCATTGTCATCAGCGGTCCCGGCAAGGCCATGACCACCCCGGCTTTCCGCTCCCGCCTGGTCATCGTTTCATTGGCAGCGCCAAAGCGGCGGCGCTCATAGTCTTCCTTTGACAGCGCTTTTACGACCCGGATGCCGGTGATGTTTTCCCGCATGATCCGGACAATTTCATCCACGCTTTGCTGCACCTTGTCATACAGGGGAATCCCATACATAGAAACAGAAACTGTCACGATCAGCATAATCGGCGCCATCACACACAGAATCGAAGCAAGACCCACATCCATCGTCATCGTAATGGCAATACCGCCGACCAGCATAATCGGTGCGCGGACGCCGACCGCCTGTCCGGACTGCAGAAAGCTCTGCACATTGTAGGAGTCCGACGTCATGCGGCTGGTCAGAGAGGGAAGACCGAATTGATCAGTCTGATTTCCGGAGAGATTCAGGGAATGCCAGAACAGATCCCGGCGAATCTCATAGGTGGCGCTTTTGGCGCTTTTCACACTAAGCCGGTTTGCTGTGACGCTTGCAAAACGGGTTGCTGCCGCCAATGCCAGCATAACAGCTCCCCAGACCAGTACCAGGCTCATGCGCTCCGTCGGAGCCACCTCATCAATCATATATTCCAGTACATAAGGAATCAAAAGTTCCAAAACCGTGCCCAATATTTTCAGGCTTATACCGGCGGCAACCATCCACCGGTAACGCTTCAGATACGAAAGCATAAATTTCATCGGCTGCCTCCTCCTATCCCCCAGTCATCCAAGAGCAGATCCAGCAATTCCAGAAGCTGCTCCTGCCGTGCCGCATCCAGCGCAGAATATCGCTGTGCAAGGATTTCCTCCTGTGGCTTTATCTCCAGAGCCCGCCCCCGTTCGGTCAGGGAAAGCACGACCTTACGCCGGTCTGCCTCATCCCTCTGCCGCGCAAGAAAACCCTTGCCCTCAAGCTTTGAGATCAGTTCACTCACAGAGCCCGGCAGGATATTCAGTGTCTCCTGAATATCCTGCTGGCTCATCGGCCCATTTTTCTGCAAAAGCTGTAAAACCGTCATCTGCCGCGGCCCGGCAGTATGATGATACAGGTAATGTCCGCACTGATGCAGCCGCAGATCCAGCTTCTCTGCCGTCGTCTCCGGTTCTTGGCGAACACACGTTTCTCTTTCCTTTTTCATTTTTCACTTCCCGCTCATCCATGGTAAGATCCGAACAGCAGACCTCTGTCTGTCATTTGCTGTTCAAAACAATGATTTCTGATAGAACGAGTTCGATTATAGTACAGAGCCGTAAAATTGTCAAGGTGCCTAAACATTTTCTTTCAGGTTCTGCTTTCTTTTTGTTACTATTCACGGGGTGGAGAAGACGGACTGAGATTTTGAACTTTCGTGAG
>JAJBUL010000004.1:0-12950 GCA_020860365.1 Clostridiales bacterium
AAGATGAGGAACCAAACACCTTAGATATCATCCCCACCCCGTGAATAGTAACGCCTGAGGTAAGGTCGTCTGGTTAAAATGAAATTGGGGGTTGAAAAAATATGTTTTGTGGTTTATAGTATGCTTAACTAGGGAGCCAGAAGGTGGGAGGCATCCACCCGACTCGGCGTTAATAGTTACAAAACCATAAGAAATGGCCGTTCCTACTTTTTCCAGAGAACAGAACGGCTATTTCTTATTTTTCATATCCAGAATCGCGACAATCAAAGAAACAATCGCCAGCAAAAGCATAATTCCTTCATATGTACTCATAATAATCCCCCTCCCCGATAGGTACTCGGCTCAGGTGAGAGACGTCCCCCGGCTCCCCGGTTAAGCATACTATACTTTCAGTAGATATAACTGATTGATTTAGTATGGATCATACCATAAAAGCGGGAGTTATACAATCAATATTTCGCGCCATATCAAAAAGCAAAAACAGGGATTGATTTTTTATAGGGAATAAGTATAATGAAATTATTCTAAATAAGAAAATACAGAGGAAAAGCCATGCAGTCATTATCGCAAAACCGCGCGCCGATTTACGAGGCTCTGGAGCGCTTAAAGAGAAGAAGAGTTGTCCCTTTTGACGTCCCGGGACACAAAAGGGGACGGGGAAACCAGGAACTGGTAGATTTCCTGGGAGAAAAATGTGTCGGCATTGATGTGAATTCGATGAAGCCGCTGGACAATCTTTGCCAGCCGGTTTCTGTTATTAAGGAGGCGGAGCAGCTGGCGGCGGAAGCCTTTGGCGCGGCGCACGCATTTTTTATGGTCGGCGGCACGACCTCGGCGGTACAGAGTATGGTGCTCTCGGTCTGCCATGCGGGCGACAAGATCATCCTGCCGCGCAATGTCCATAAAAGCGTGATCAATGCCCTGGTGCTCTGCGGCGCGATTCCGGTCTACGTGAACCCGGAGGTCGAGCCGAAGCTTGGTATTTCGCTCGGCATGAAGGTTTCGGAGGTCGAGCGGGCGATTCTGGACAATCCGGGCGCGGTGGCCGTGCTGGTCAACAATCCGACCTATTACGGGATTTGCTCAGACATCCGTTCGATTGTAGAGCTGGCGCATAAATATGAGATGATGGTACTCGCAGATGAGGCGCATGGGACACATTTTTATTTCGGAGAAAATCTTCCGGTCAGCGCGATGGCGGCCGGGGCAGATATGTCCGCTATTTCCATGCACAAATCCGGCGGAAGCCTGACGCAGAGCTCACTGCTTCTGACAGGTGAGCATGTGAACTGGGAGTATGTGCATCAGGTGATCAACCTCACACAGACGACCAGCGCATCCTACCTGCTGATGTCGAGCCTCGATATTTCACGGCGGAATCTGGTGCTCCGAGGCAGGGAAGCCTTTGCGAAGGTGGTTGAGATGGCGGAATATGCCCGCTCCGAGATCAACGACATCGGAGGCTACTACGCTTATGGCAGCGAAATGGTCAATGGCGACAGCATTTTTGATTTTGATGTAACGAAGCTTTCGGTATATACGCGCGATATCGGTCTGGCCGGTATCGAGGTCTACGACCTGCTGCGCGACGAGTACGACATCCAGATTGAGCTGGGCGACCTGACAAACATCATGGCTTATATCTCCATCGGCGACCGCATTCAGGACATCGAGCGCCTGGTCGGCGCGCTGTTTGACATCAAACGCCGCTATACCAGAAGCTCCGCGAAGATGCTGAATTCCGAGTATATTAACCCGATTGTGATCGAATCCCCGCAGACGGCCTTTTATGCGGAAAAGGATTATCTTCCGATTCGCGCGACCGTTGGGCGCACCTGCGGCGAGTTTGTTATGTGCTACCCGCCGGGAATTCCGATTCTGGCGCCCGGAGAGATGATCACACAGGAGATTATTGAATATATTTTATACGCAAAGGAGAAGGGCTGCTCTCTGCAGGGCACCGAGGATCCCGAGGTCGAGTATCTGAATGTGCTCAAGGACGAGCGGCAGGTGTGGAAGGACTGAGCGGATTCTGATCGCTTTCAGAGTGTTTGATACCCGTATAGCGACGACCGGAGCGGCAGCCGGGATGTGAGAGTGCGAAACACATAGCAAGCCACAGTATCTACCTTTCTCGCCATTTGAATCATCAGTTGAACTGTTGAACTGCAAATATATGAGAAAATTGTCGGGGGATTGCCGGAAAGGGGATAAAGAATGGATCTTTGGTTTTCAGACTATCACGCAGACCAGATCAAGATGTCTGTGAAAGTAAAAAATCAGTTGTTTGGAGAACAGACGGAGTTTCAGAGAATTGATGTTTTTGACTCCGATGAGCTCGGCCGGTTTTTAAGCTCCGACGGAAAGATTGTTTTCTCCGAGAAGGACGGCTTTATCTATGATGAGATGATCGTCCACGTCCCGATGGCTGTGCATCCGAACGTGAAAAACGTCCTGGTGCTCGGCGGCGGTGACGGCGGTGTGCTGCGGATGCTGGAGAAATATGACGGGATCGAGTGCATTGACGTCACCGAACCGGATCAGCGGTTTGTAGAGGTCTGCCGGGAGTTCTTCCCGGATACCGCGGCGAGCCTTGACGACCCGCGTGTACGCTTTTATCATATTGATGGCCTGAAATTTCTGCGCACGAAGCAGGGAGAATACGATCTCATTATCAACGATGCGATTGACCCGCTTGGCCACAAGGCAGGTCTTTTCACGCGGGAATTTTACGGTAACTGCTACCGTGCGCTTAAGGAAGACGGTATTATGGTCTATCAGCACGGCAGCCCCTTTTACGAAGGAGACGAAGAATCCTGCCGCCTGATGCACAACAAAGCGAGCCACAGCTTCCCTATCAGTCGGGTTTACCAGGCACACATTCCGACCTGTTCCTCCGGCTACTGGCTCTTTGGCTTTGCTTCCAAAAAATACCACCCGCTGCGTGACTTCGACCGCGCCCGCTGGGAAGCCTATGGTATTGAGACCGACTATTACACCCCGCATCTGCACCAGGGCGCGTTTATGCTGCCCAAATACGTCGAGGATATGCTGCGAGAGGAAGAAGGGCGGAAAGAGCGGATGAACCTGTAGTTTTTGCTTCAAAAAAGTTCTTGACAAATGGATTATCTTGAATTAGAATAATTCTAACACAGGAGGTGCATATGTCAGAGAACGGGAAGATTATTTTAGATATCGTATCAAACGCGAATAATCATCCCACGGCGGAGGACATCTATCAGCAGGTTCATGCCGAGGGAAAGAAGATGTCCATGGCTACCGTGTACAATAATCTGAATATGCTCGCGAACGAAGGCCTGATCCGCAGACTGACGGTGGACGGGAAGTCCGAGCATTATGATAACACGACACGCCATGATCATCTGGTCTGCGGCGTATGTGGGAAGATCAGTGACCTTATGCTGGATGATATGTCTGCTCAGCTTGAGCGCGCCTGTGGGGTGAAGCTGAAGTCCTATGACCTGAAGCTGATTTATGTATGCGAGCAGTGCAGAAATACTGCCGGAAGGTTGTCCGTCCAGTCCGGATGAATGATAGAAAATATCTGATCAGATGTGGAAGATGACCGCGTGCAGCACAAAATGAAAATCGGCGGCAATCGGAAAAGGATCCTGGTTGCCGTACCATCAGAATTGAGGAGGAAAATTTTATGAGCAAGTATGCAGGAACACAGACAGAGAAGAATCTTGAGACCGCGTTTGCGGGAGAATCCCAGGCGAGAAACAAATACACCTATTTTGCTTCCGTGGCAAAGAATGAGGGATATGAGCAGATTGCAGCGCTTTTCGAGAAAACCGCGAACAATGAGAAAGAGCACGCAAAGATGTGGTTCAAAGAGCTTGAAGGGATTGGCGATACGCCGGCGAACCTTCTGGCAGCTGCAGAAGGCGAGAACTATGAGTGGACGGATATGTATGACGGCTTTGCGAAGACTGCTGAGGAAGAGGGCTTCAAGGCACTTGCAGCGAAGTTCCGTCTGGTGGCAGAGATCGAGAGACATCATGAGGAGCGCTATCGTGCCCTGCTGAAGAATGTAGAGACCGCAGAGGTATTTGCGAAGAGCGAAGTGAAGGTATGGGAGTGCCGCAACTGTGGACACATCGTAGTGGGTACCAAGGCTCCGGCGGTATGTCCGGCCTGCAACCATCCGCAGAGCTACTTCGAGGTACACGCGGAGAACTATTGATTCCGGTGTAATCAGGTACATAGGCGGTGAAAGTCAGGTATGCTGTTTTAGGGCGCGCATATGCGCCAGCCTGATAAGGGAATGACAGTATTCTTTGTGAACGAAAGATAAGAATTATGAAGGATAAGCTGCAATTTCTGAGAGGTTCAGAAATTGCAGCTTTTTTCGATTTTTCTTGAAAAATGGAAGGATGCCCATTATAATGGAATGATCGAACAGATGTTTGAAAAAATAACACGGATAACAGCAATGAAAAAGAATCAGGATTCATGAAATAACTCACAGGTTTATGTGACGTGCTTTGTATAACAGAGGGAATTTACTGTATGAAGTATAAGAAAAGGATTGCTTTTCCTCTTTTTCTGGCGCTGGTACTGGTCTTTTCCGTTTCCGGAATGAATACTGGCGGCAGACAAGGACTGCCATCTGTCTGGGCGGACGCCCTGGAACAGAGCGATAGTGATAATACTGTGTTTGAGGACGATAGTTCCGGTGATGGAGTGTCTCTTTCGGCTGCTTTTATATCTGACACAGCGCTTATCCTTGCGGATATCCCGGCGTATTCCGGCTTGCCTTATGCAGAGGTGAATGGGAACGTTCCAGACTTTTCAGATGTGGACATGAGTACAGAGTCCTTTGAAAGCTACAGCGAACTGGATTCTCTGGGGCGCTGTGGCGTGGCTTTTGCGAACCTTGGAGAGGATTTGATGCCGACCCAAGAGCGCGGCGACATTGGCTCTATCCATCCGACAGGGTGGCATTCGGTACAGTATGAGGGGATTGACGGGGGCTCTCTCTATAACCGTTGTCACCTGATCGCCTACAAGCTGACCGCGGAGAATGCAAATGAGCGGAATCTGATCACGGGAACGCGTTATCTGAATACGGAGGGAATGCTGCCTTTTGAAGATCTGGTGGCGGAATATATCTATGAGACCGGGAATCATGTGCTTTACCGTGTGACACCGGTTTTTGAGGGAGAGAACCTGGTCGCGTCCGGCGTGCAGATGGAAGCGATGTCCGTAGAGGATGAGGGTACAGGCATTTTGTTCAATATCTATTGCTATAATGTGCAGCCAGGGATTGGGATAGACTATGCGACCGGGGACAGCTGGATCGAGGAGGCAGAAGTGCTTGCCGCTTCGGGAATAACATCGGAAGAGACATCGGAGGAGACAACTGCTATTGCCGCGTTCGGTGATGAGAGCGATGGGGAGACATCCGTTTCGGAACGAACGGTTGGTGATGAGGAGGAAACGACTTATATTTTAAATAGAAACACGATGAAGTTTCATGATCCTGGGTGTTCGAGCGTGGAGGATATGAGCGGGAGGAATAAGCTTGCGTATACCGGAGAGAGGGAGAGCATTATTGCGATGGGATATTCGCCGTGTCAGATATGCAATCCTTAGAAGACAATATTTCAGATGCTTGTTGGCACTACATTTTGTCCTCGCCGGGTGGCATCGCGGTGATGGCAAGTCATATTTACAGGAGTTTGTGCATTTTAAGGCAATTGTCTGGTTTTCATATGCAGGATCAGGTAGTATAATGAATGAGGCGACAAAAGGTCGAAGCTACGTTATGCCTGTGTAGCAGGCAACGCGAACCAAAGAGAATAGCAGGCCTATTATTCTGAATAAATAATTTTGCTTTATAAGAAAGGATGCTGCCTTTATGATGATGTATATTGCGATGCTGGTAGTCGGATTGGTATATCTGGTTCTGATGATTATCACACGGCTTCATGGACCGAGTTGGCAGGCCACGGTTCTTAAATCCTTTACCAGCTTCTTTTTCCTGACGACACTGGGCGTGGCGGCGCTGACAGAAGGGAGACATTTTCAGTTTGCGCTTTTTGTCGGCGGCGGATTGCTGCTCGGCCTGATGGGCGATATCTGGCTGGAGCTGAAAGGGTTATATCCGGAAGATGCCGAATCCTGGACGATGGTGGGATTTCTCGTATTTCTTATGGGGCATTTTTTCTATCTCGCGGCTGTGACATCGGTTACGGGGTTCCAGATGGAGGGTTTCGTGGCAGGTCTGATTGGAGCGCTTGCGGCTCTCGTGTTTATTTATATCGGAGAAAAGCCGATGCATCTTCAGTATGGTAAATTTAAGGTGATATTTTCAATATACGGTGCGCTTTTATTCTTCATGGCAGCTTATACGGTTGCATGTGCTGTCCTTTTGCGCAATCTTGGTCTTCTGGTAATGGGGATTGGGGGCGTATTTTTTCTACTGTCTAACCTGGTGCTGTCCATGATTTATTTCGGGGAAGAGAAAAAAGACAGGCCGGCACTTTTGGTGATCAACTATGTCCTGTATTATGTGGGGCAGTATCTGATCGCTTCGTCTGTTTTGTGGATTGGGTGTGGGTTTTGAATATCTGCACAAGATGTTAATTTTGCGCACAAGATGTAGTCGGTTCTTCGGCCATGCTATGATAGAATATAGACGTTTCATGTTTCATATTCGGTCATTGTGTGGCCGATGCTGTTTTACCGGTGGTGATTGCGGGGCGCGAAGTGCAGATGCCTGGCACGGGGCAAGCCGCTTTTCTGTACAGGGGTGCAGCAAAAAAGCCGCATGGTGATTATCGGAAAAATCTTTGCATAAGAACAGAAAAGAGAAAAACAGAAAGGAAAAGGCAGCCACGCTTGCCGGGCTGCGGGTGAAAAAATGGCAGAAATAGACAAGAGAGTAAGCTATACACAGGTCGTCTGGGAGATTACCCGGCTTTTGCAGGAGGCGGAGTCTCTGGAGGACGCCCTGCGAACAAGTCTGGATGAGGTGGTAAAGGCGGTTGGCGCGGAAGCGGGCACGGTCTGGTTTTACAATTCACATGGAGATAAGCGGATTTATCCGTCGTTCTGGATCGGCGGGGCGGATCTGACGGGCATGAGCCTGGCACCCGGCGAGGGTATTGCCGGCGCGGTGGTGAAGACGGGAACAACGACTGTGGTAAAGGACTGCCAGAAGGATGAACGCTGGGCAGGGCGCTTTGACGCAGCTACGGGATTTGTGACGAAGAGTATGGTCTGTGTGCCGCTGGCGAATAAATACGAGATCATTGGCTGCATCCAGATTATTAATAAAAAAGACGGCTCTTTGTACAATGACGAGGACGTCAGCCTCTGCGAGAACCTGGCGATGCTGGCAGCGATCGCCATCGACAGCAACGGCCTGAACCTTGGTTTTACGGAGGAAAAGAAAGCGATCATTTCTCTGCGCGATGTGAAAAAGACATTTGGCTCAGGAGAGACGGCGGTGCATGTATTAAAGGGTGTGAATCTGGATGTTCGGGAGGGTGAATTCCTGGTGATTCTGGGTGAGTCTGGCTGCGGAAAATCGACGCTGCTGAACATTGTCGGCGGCATGGATCAGCTGACGAGCGGGACGCTTCTGTTTGATGGAAAAGATATTTCTCATGCGGACGAGAAGACACTGACGATGTACCGCAGACATTCGGTCGGTTTTATTTTCCAGGCGTATAACCTGATGCCGACCCTGACCGCGGAGGAGAATCTGGACTTTATCGGTGAGCTGTGCGATGATCCGATGGATGCGGCGGAGGCGCTTGAAAGTGTTGGACTTTCCGGGCGCAGAGGAAACTATCCGGCGCAGATGTCGGGCGGACAGCAGCAGCGTGTCTCGATTGCCAGGGCGCTGGTGAAGAAGCCCCGGCTGATTCTGGCAGATGAGCCGACGGCCGCACTGGATTATGAGACGAGTATTGAGGTGCTTACGGTGCTGGAGAAAGTCATCAAAGCCGGCACGACGCTGATGATGGTAACGCACAATGAAGAGATTGCAAAGATGGCAAACCGCGTGATCCGCATGAAGAGCGGCGTCGTTTCTGAAGTGATTGTAAATCGGCATCCGGCCAGTGCAAAGGAGTTAGTGTGGTAATGAAAAAAACGAAATGGAAGCATCTGCTTCGTACAATTAAGAAAAACGGAGTTTCTTTCTTTGCCGTGTCTTTTATCGCGGCGACCAGTATTGCGATTTTCCTCGGGCTTCAGTCTTCAGGTACCGCGATCCTGAAGGCGGCGAACCGGTATTATATTAACAATAAACTCGAAACGCTGGAGATTACCTGCGCGAACGGAATCACGGAGGAAGATATTGAGGCTATTGCCACATGGGAAGGCGTTGACCTGGTCGAGGGCGGCTATACTACGTCCGTACTCATGGACGGAGAGGAAGAGAAGATTATCCTGCAGGCGCTTTCGCTTTGCAGTGAGATGAATGAGGCGACTGTGATTGAGGGGACGCTGCCTGCTGCGTCTGATGAGGTGGCCGTGGAAGAGATTTTTGCCGAGGAGCAGGGAATTCAGGTCGGAGATGTGATCACACTGGAGCATGATGGGGAGCTTTTGTCGGATACCTTTGAGGTAACGGCGATTGTCAATATGCCATATTTCTGCTGCGCCTCTTTACAGGACGCACGCGGCACAGGTGATGTGGGGCTTGGTTCTGCTTCTTATTACATAACGCTTTCTCTGGAGGCGTTCGACTCCTCTTATTATGACGACTGCTATACGACTGCGTATGTGAGGAGCAATGCGCTGGATGATTACTATTATTATTCGACGGCTTACACAGAGCAGGAGACGGCTCTGAAAGAGATGGTTGAGGAGCTTGGGGCAGAGCGCGCCGAGCTTCGGTATCAGTTGATTTCCGAAGAGGCAGAGTCCGAGATCGCGGATGCGCAGGCGGAGATTGACGACGGGCAGGCGGAAATTGACGAGGCGGAATCCGAGATTGCGGACGGCGAGCAGGAAATCGCGGACGCGGAGGTGGAGATCGCGGAGGGCGAGTCTGAGATCGCGGATGCGGAGGTGGAAATCGCAGACGCAGAAGTGGAGCTTGCAGACGCTGAGGTGGAAGTCGCGGAGGCGGAATCCGAGATTGCGGAGGCGGAATCCGAAATCAATTCTGCGCAGTCCCAGATTGATGATGGTCAGGTGCAGATTGACGCGGCGCAGGCGGAGATTGACACGGCGCAGGCGCAGCTTGACGCTGCACAGGAGGAACTTCAGTCGGGCTGGGAGCAGGCTGCTTCACAGCAGATCGCATTGGATGCCGCTTTGAATGATATTTTGACACAGCTTCTTGCCTTTGGGATTGAGACGGGAGACCTGGATGAGGCGCTGGAGCAGCTGGCGGCTTACGGGGACGCCGCGGCTCCCCTGACAGAAGCGATTACGCAGTATCAGGAATCGAAAGCGCTCCTGGAAGCGTCCATGGTGACTCTGGCGGATTCTGCTGCGGAAATTAAAACGAGCGAGGCGGAGCTGGCGAAATCACGTTCCGAATTGTCACTGAAAAAAGCAGAACTGTCGACCTCCGTGCAGCAGCTTGAAGAAAAGAAAGAAGAATTGGCGGACGCAAAAGCAGAGCTTGCGGACGCGAAAGCAGAGTTAGAAGATAAGAAAGCAAAATTAGAAGATGCAAACGATGAGCTTGCTGACAAGCAGCCAGAGCTTGAGGATGCAAAAGCGGATCTGGAAGACGCAAAAGCCGAACTCGAGGAGGCGAAGGCGGATCTGGCGGAGGCGAAGGAAGAGCTGGAGGACGCCCGTGTGGAACTCGCTGACGCCGAGGAAGAGGCGGCTGATATTGAGCTGAAGGACTGGATCGTATCCGTCCGGAATGATGTGGGCGACATCCACGGCGTGAAGACGATCGTGGAAAGTATCTACGGGCTCAGCTATTCGATGTCGATCATTTTCCTGCTGGTGGCGCTTGTGGTATGCTACTCGGCGATCACACGTATGATTGATGAGCAGCGCGCGCTCATTGGCGCGCAGAAGGCGCTGGGCTTCCAGTCGGGGGAGATTTTGCGGCACTATATGCTTTATAATGCGCTGTGTGCGATTTGCGGCATTCTGCACGGGTTCTGTACGAGCGTGATCATCGTGGAGATTCTGGTTCTGCATATCTTTACGCCGAAATTCCTGCTGGGAAGCGTACCGATGATCTTTGCCTGGAAGAGCACTCTGCTCGCTGCAGCGATCTGCATGGTAATTTTCCTGACAGCGACCTATACGGCTTGCGCCAAACTGGTGCGCCAGCCTGCGACGACGCTGCTGCGCGGCGAAGTACCGGTACAGGGGAAGCCATTCTTCTTTGAAAACTGGAAGCCATACAAAAAGCTCAGTCTCTACTCGCGCACAATGATTAAAAATGTCTTAAGCGACAAAGGCCGTATGATGACGACCATCATGGGCGTGGTAGGCTGCATCGCACTGCTGGTGATCTGTTTTGCGCTGAAAATGGGGATTGAGAATTCCTCCGTTGTCCAGTTTAAACAGTACTTCTTCTACGAAAACCGTCTGGTCGTAGACAGTGAGGCCGGGTCGGTCGAGGAGTTTGCAGAAATTCTGGACGAAGCGGGAATTTCCTATACCATGATCCAGGATAATCTGAAAAACTTCAGGGTAGACGGGGGCAGCTGGGACAGCACCCATATCGTGGCGGTAGACGATTTCGACGAGCTGAGTGATTATATGTATCTGGAGGATATTGACACAAAGGAGGCAGCCGACGTTCCGGAGAATGGTATTCTGATCTCCAGAAAATGCGCTGAAAATAACGATCTGTCCGCAGGAGATACAGTTGAGATGATGGATTCCGAAGGGAACGCGAAGGAATTTACGGTCGTGGGCGTGATCGAACATTATCTGGCCTACAACCTGTTTGTGACGACGACGGAATATTACGAAGAGACTATGGGCGAAGAGACTGACGCCTGTGTTTTCCTGCTGAAGGGCGATATCGACGGGCTCTATGAGCAGGTTCGGGACGTTGATGGATTCCTGTCCCTCAAGGACAACAGTGAGTTCGACGCTGACGCATCCTCAGTCAACCTTGTAATCATGATCTGTCTGGCGCTTTCCGCGGTCATGGCGCTGCTGGTATTGCTGAATCAGATCGTTATGCACATCAACCGTAAGGCGCGCGAACTGGCCGTGATGCGTATCAACGGATATACGCTCAAAGAGACACGGGCCTATGTGTACAAGGATAACATCATTCTCACGATCCTGGGATTGATCCTTGGAAGCGGCTTTGGTGCGTTGCTTTCGTACATCATTATCCAGATTATCGAGAGCGGTGCGAGCCGCTACGTGCGGATCCCGAACATCCGCGCACTGATCTACGCGAGCGTGGTGGGAGCTGTGTTTGCCCTGATCGTGAATCTGATTGCTTTGCGGAAGATCAAGACGCTGAACCTGACGAACGTGAGCGAGAACTGACAGAAAGAACAGAGAAGAACAGATGTAACTGTGAAGGTACGGAACAGTTACGAACAGACAGAGATTTCGCGGCTCGGCTGCTGACGGGGAAAAGCCCGCGGCAGCCCGGTCGCGGTTGCGCATAATGATTTATAGTGAACGACAAAATTATTTTGTCATTCACTATAAAGGATGCACACGGACGCATGAGGAATGGCTTCTTACGCAGCCTTGCGTCCGGCGCAAAGTAAAACGACTTACGTCGTTTACTATAGAATAGGATTTGCATTTGTTGTAAAGGTGTTGAATCGTTTGCTATAGATTGGAATTGCGATAAAGGAGGCTTCGTTTTGAAGGTCAGAGGGAAAATAGCTGCATTGTTAGCAGTCATTCTTGTGTTTTGCGGACTGCAGCAGGCAGAGGCAACTGAAATGGAGGAATCCTACCGGAATGTAAAGGTGCTGGAGACGGAAGGCACGGCTGATTTGCTGCGCGAAGAACTGGAAATGCCAGTTTATGAGCAGCTGGTCATTCAGGGTGGCGATATCATTACTACTGGCGAGGATGGCCAGGTGAGCCTGATTCTGGATGACGATAAATATGCGATCATCGAGGAGTCCTCTGAGGTCGAATTTCAGCTGGAAGGGAAAAAGAACAAGGGCACCATCCATATTTATCTCAACGAGGGCGCCATTTACAACGATATTGAGAATCCTCTGGAAGAAGAAGACGCCTATGAAATCGAGACGCCTGATGGCGTAATGGCAGTGCGGGGAACCAAATTCCGAATTTCAATTACAACGAACGAAGACGGTACCTACCGCGAGACGTCAATTACCGTTTTTGAAGGGAAAGTGTATGTCAGCGTCAAAAATTCTGCAAATGAAGAAACAGTTGTGGAAGCTGGCGAAGAAGCCATCATTGAGAAGCATTTTGATAAAAGTGGGAACGAGATCATCGACGAAGATGAGGATGGAGAACAGGAGCCCTATTTAAGAAAATATGGCAGCGATACCTCCACCAAAACCAGCATAAACTACAGCAATTTGCCACAGTATATTCTGGATATGATAGAAACAGGCGAGATCATAATTGAAGATGAAAATGCACTGTCAGAGAATGCAGCCTCATCTGTCGCAACGACAGCTGCGGAAGCATCGGGGGATGGGTCAGCTTCTGAGAGTGAAGCAGAGACGGAGGAAGTGACGGAGACAGAGACCGGAAAAGCCGCCGGGACGAATGACGCGGTAGAGACAGGAACAGAGACGGAAACTGAGTTAGAATCAGGAAATGAGGCGATGTCAGAGACTGGTGCGGACATCGAGGCGGAGAGCGAATCCGAGACGGAGAGTGAATCCGAATCTGAAACCGGATACATGGCGGAAACAGAACCAGCAGCGGAAACAGAGTTGGAAGCTGACACGGAGACCGAAGTGGAAACAGAAACCGGTACAGAGGCGGGAACCGAAGCGGAAACGGAACTCGAGACAGAATCAGAG
>JAJBUL010000004.1:12960-31709 GCA_020860365.1 Clostridiales bacterium
TTGAAGGAGAGACGGAGGCAGAAACGGAGACCGGGGCCGGAACAGAGACGGAGGCAGAAACGGAGACTGAGATCGAAACGGAAACTGAGACAAAAACAGAGGAGGTTGAGACCGAAACGGAAGCCGGGTCGGAAGCGGAAACGGAACAGAATACCGAGTCTGAGACAGGATCGGAGAGAAAGGAAGATACGGAATCGGAAATTGAGTCAGAGACGGAAACGGAGGCAGAAACGGAACTCGAATCCGAGACTGGAACGGAATTGGAGATAGAAACTGAGACAGAAACCGAAATCGAGACTGAGACCGAAGCGGAAACGGAAACCGAGACGGAGACTAAGGCAGAAGCTGAGACGGAAAGCGAAGCAGAAACGGAAAGTGAAGCGGTAACGGAGACTGAGACAGAAAGTGAAGCGGAAACAGAGACAGAAACGGAGACCGAGACAGAAACGGAGACCGAGACAGGAACCGAGATCGAGTTGACCGAGAGTGACTTCGAAGTGGACACTTCGAGCCAGACGTACACGGGAAGCGCAATAGAGCCTTCGGTGACATCCGTGAATGCAGCGGTGACGGAAGAAAATTATGCAGTATCCTACAGCAATAATGTAAATGTCGGTACGGCAACGATTACGGTTACAGCTACGGAGACTGGAAACTGTACTGGGGAAGTGAGCTTCACATTTACGATCGAGAAGGCAGACCCAACGGTCGTTTGGCCAGCCGATCTGACCGGCGATACCGGCGCCACGCTGAGTTCTGTCATGCTGGATGATTACAGCGATACGGCTGGCAGCTTTGCCTGGGCGGATGGCACAGAAACCATTTTGTATGGAAGCAATTCGTACACGATGATTTATACGCCGGGCGACACAGATAACTACAATACGCTGGAGAGTGCCGTTGAGGTCGTCGGAGGCGATGATGTTGCGCCAACTGCGGCGATTACGGTCAGTGAAAACAGTTGGATGAGTCTGCTGAGCGATATTACATTCGGCCTGTTTTTCAATGAGTCACAGACGGTGACGATTACCGCGGAGGACGCCGGGAGCGGATTGGCGGGAGTTTCTTACTATCTCGCCAGTGCGGAAGTGGCAGAGAGTGAGCTGGCTGGCCTGGGATGGATGGAGTATACTGCTTCGTTTGCTATAGACCCGCAGAATGCGTATATCATCTACGCGAAAGCAGTGGATGAGGCCGGAAACACGACGTATATCAGCTCAGAAGGGCTGGTACTGGATTCGTTGGCACCGAGCTTCTCCGGAATCGCGGATGGCGGTACCTATTGCAGCAGTGTATCTTTCACCGTGACGGATGCAGATCAGACAGTTGATACGAATAAGATCACTGTGACTGCGACAGGGGAAGATGGGAGCAGTACAGAGCTGCAGGTAGACGATGACGGGCTTTATATGATTGAGGGAGCTGGAACCTATACAGTGGCGGCGTCTGACAGCGCCGGGAACACAGCTTCGATTGAAATAACGATCAACGAGAGCCATACCTGTGAGTACGCGGCGGATAGTGAAGATGCGACAATCACGGAAACCTGCCAGTACTGCGATCATAGCGTATCTGTAACAATTTCAGCGCCGGAGGGGTCACTGGTTTACGATGGAACTACGACCTTTGAAGCAGTGCTTACTTATTCAGGCACGCTTGTGGATGGGAATACTTTGGAAATTACCTATACGGTAGACGAGAATACCGCTGCAGATCTGACCGTGGCAGGAACCTATGTGGCGAGTATTTCTCTGGGAGGAGAGACCGTCTCTGTAGCATATACTGTAGCGAAAGCGGAAGTGGATATACCGGCGGCAGATGAGACGGCCTATACATATACCGGCAGTGCAATCACGTATGCGCTGGCAGAGAGCGAGAGTGCTCTGTATACAATTGTGGGTCAAACGCAGACAAACGCGGGGACTTATACGATAACGGTTTCGCTGAGTGATACGGAAAATTATCAGTGGTCAGACGGAACGACGAGTGACAAGGAATATACTTTTACGATTGAAAAAGCGGAAGTAGCGGCACCAGAGATTGCGTCGAGCGTTTATAATGGCACAACACAGATCGCAAATGTCACGATTGCTACGGACGCGAGCGGAAAAGAACTCTATGAGGTGACAACAAATGATGGCGGCGTTAATGTGGGCAGCTATGAAGTGGTGCTGACCCTGACAGACAGCAACAATTATCAGTGGAGCAGCAGCACTACTACAGGTACTGTCAGCGAGGATGGCGAACGGCTTACTTTGTCCTTCACAATCACGGCCGGGGAAAACAGCTGGACGACGGAGCTGTCAATTTCCGGGTGGACGTATGGCGACACCGCGAATACACCGACGGCGACGGCAATGTACGGTAATGACTCGATTGTATATACATACTATAGCCTGGAAAATGAGGAATACACCGCGCTGGACGCGCAGCCTTCGGATGCGGGAACCTGGTATGTACAGGCGGTTGTGGCGGCGAATGGTGAGAACTATGGGAAACTCTCTTCTGACTATGTGGAATTTGTTATCGCACAGCGGGAAGTGACATTGACCTGGACGGCTCCGGACAGTCTGGTATTTGATGGTTCTGCAAAAACAGCTACAGTTAATATAGGGAATGTGGTAGACGGGGATAATGTCAGTGCTTCAGCAGTTCTGTCAGGTGATAACACGAATGTCAGTACAGATGGATTTACCTATACAGTGACGGCACTGACAGGTGCGGATTGTGCAAATTATGCGCTTCCGGCTGAGACATCGGCGTTATCGGTTACCTATACGATTACGGCAAAGAGCCTGAGTGCCGATTTCTTTACAGTGGAGAAAACGGAATACTCCTATACGGGTGAGGAGATTAGACCTGCAGTTTCTGTACAAAGTTCGATGGCATCTATATTGACGGAATCGGATTATGGTGTCTCCTACTCCGGCAATACTGAACCGGGAACCGCGACGATTACAGTGACCGGTCAGGGAAATTATACGGGGACAGTCACTCTTTCATTTATTATAATCATGAGCGTGGAGATACCTGAGGAGGATTCTACGACCTATACGTATAATGGGACTGCCCAGACATACCAGATATCCACAAGTAGTTACTATTCGATCTCTGCTGACGCGACGCAGACGAATGCGGGAAGTTATACGGTAACCGTCTCGCTTGTTGATACAGATTATTACCAGTGGACGGATGGCAGTACAGAAGCTCTGGAATTCATATTCACGATTGCGAAAAAATCCGTGGAAAAGCCGACGATCGAGGACAAAGAGTATAATGGCGAGACACAGACATCAGGGTTGAGTGAGACGGATGATTATACAGTAACGACAGATGCGGGAGGCACAGACGTGGGAAGCTACAGCGTTGTGTTGTCGCTGACGGATACAGACAATTGTGAGTGGAGTGATGGGACAACAGCGGACATTACGCTGACGTATGCGATTACCAGTACGACAAATTACTGGGTAACGGATTTGCCTATTGAAAGCTGGACGATGGGAGAAACACAAAAAACTCCTTACGCAGAGGCTAAATTTGGTGAAGTCTCTTATTCCTATTATTACTATAATAGCTACTATTCTGCCTATGAGAGTGTAAGCGACATAGGAAGTGATTATGGAACGTATTACGTACAGGCTACTGTACCGGCAGACGGTAATAATTATGCGGCGCTTACCTCTGATTATGTGAAGTTCCAGATAAAAGGAACCAATGTTTTGACAGAGGACAATTTTACGGTTGATACATCAGATCAGATCTATACGGGTGCAGCAATTGAACCGACTGTCACAAATCATGATACTGTACAAAGATGTACGGTGGAATACAGCAATAATGTAGACATAGGAACAGCAACAATTACACTCGTCGGCACGGACAGCTATACGGGAAGTTATCTGTATTATTATTTTAATATTGTGTCGGCTGATTCTGAGGAGGAAATGGCATCTATTGAATCCTATGCGGCAGTGACTGCTTATAGCCTGGTAGCAATGGAGGATGACGAGCTGGAGACGACAGAAGCTGGAGGCACAGAAGGGGTGGATGATTATTCTTCTGAGGAAAGTGGTACTACATTGTCAGGAGATGTCTCAGAGGAAAACGAGTCAGCTTCGTCAGAAGAGACTTTGACAGAAAAAGAAAGTACATCGTCAGAAGAGACTTCTGCAGAAAAAGAAAGTGTATCGGCGGAAGAAACCTCGGTGGAAAAGGAAAGTACTTTGGAAGAGGAGACTTTGGCAGAAAAGGAGAGCATGTCGGCAGAGATGACTTCGGCGGAAAAGGAAAGTGCATCAGCAGAAGAGGCTTCGGCAGAAAATGAAAACTCCTCAGCAGAGGATATTCCTTCAGAAAGCGAAATGATATCGTCAGAGAATCGCTCGGTGGGAAGCGATGCGGCATCAAAGGATGCTGTCGAAGAAAATGATGCCACGTCTTTGGCGGATGGTTCTGTAGAAGATATCTCATCCGTAGAGGACAGTGAATCTGCATTGTCAACGAGCACAACAGATGCGCAGTCCGTTTCCGGGGAAGAGGCTTCCTCTCCGCAGGAGAGCAGCACTCTCGACACGCTGGCTGGCGCGGTTGACCTGCTTCTGATTCCGGTGGTACTTGGCGAGCTGCTTCTATATGTAAAGAAAAGGAAAGAAAAGGGTTGAAGATACAAAAACGAAACTTGCTTGCGGCTTTGGTCATTGCGGTGCTGACGTTCCTGTGTGTATATTTCCAGTGGTTTCAGGCGCTGAACCTCAGGCTGCAGGACGTGGTCTACCAGCGGACGAACAGCGTGGACGCTTCGATCAAGATTATCGCAATTGATGAGAAATCGCTGGAGGCGCTGGGGCAGTTTGAAACATGGACGCGGAAGGTCTATGCGGATCTGATTGAAATACTGGACGGGGGAGAGTATTCTCCCCGGGTGATCGGATTCGATATTCTGATGGTGAGCGAAAAAGGGGATGACGACCAGCTCCTGATTGATGCCTGTGAAAAATATTCGAATATCGTGATGGCGAGCAATCTGGTGTTTAACACGACGATCGAGACGATGGACGGGGTAAGTACGGTGAATTCTCTTCACATTGACATGGTAGAGATGCCTTTTGGAGAGCTGGCGGACCTGGTCACAGCGAGATTTGCGAATACGGTGCAGGATTCGACGGACAACAGCGTGCGCTATGCCTTTCTGGAGCAGGGGGGCTATCAGCCGTTCGCGGCGGCAGTCACGCAGATGGCGCTGGAGAGCAAAGGGGAAACGGTTACGGACCCGACAGAATATATGCCGGTGGATGCAAATGGCGGGATCTATATTGATTATACGGGTAATCCGGAATCCTATGAGATTCTCTCTCTGGTGGATGTGCTGGAAGGGAATATTCCGGCAGCGGCTTTCGCGAACAGCATTGTGCTGGTGGGGGCGTATGCGGCGGGGATGGGCGACTCCTATCTTGTGCCGATACAGACCGGTGCGCAGATGTATGGAGTGGAGATTCATGCGAACATTATTCAGAGCCTGCTGGAGCAGCGCTGCCTGGTATATGTGAATCGTTTTGGGAATGCGATTTGCTGTGCTCTGCTTGTCTTTGCGCTGACGCTGCTGGCGTGTGCGATTCGGATCTGGGGCAGTGTCCTCATCGGAGCGGCACTGATTGGCGGGGAATATGCGCTCTGTCTGCACCTGGATGAACGGGGACTGGTGATCAATATGATTACGCTTCCGCTGTCTGTTCTGCTCGCGCTTATCTGGAGTATTGTGAGCAAATATGCGTCAGAGGCGATTCAGAAGCGGAAGATCATGCATGCGTTCCAGAAATACGTGGCGCCGCAGGTCGTGGAGGAGATTTCGAAAAACAATGACTATCAGCTGAAGCTTGGCGGGGGAAAAAGGCATATTGCCGTACTTTTTGTAGATATCCGCGGATTTACGCCGCTTAGTGAGGCGCTGCAGCCGGAGCAGGTGGTGGAAATTCTGAACGAGTACCTCGGCCTGGTCACGGACGCAGTTTTTCATAATGACGGAACGCTGGACAAATTTATCGGAGACGCAGCTATGGCTGTCTTCAATGCGCCGTTTGACAGTGACGATTACATTTATAAAGCGGTCTGCGCGGCGCGGGACATTGCCGCGGGAAGCGACCGCATCGCGGCGACCTTTATGGAACGGTTCGGTAAAAAGGTGAGCTATGGGATTGGTGTGAACTGCGGGGACGCGGTAGTCGGAAATATCGGTTCTGATTTCCGGATGGATTACACTGCGATTGGCGACACGGTAAATACGGCGGCACGTCTGGAGGCGAACGCAAAGGCCGGGCAGATTCTGATCAGTGAATTTGTATATGAGAAGCTGAAAGACCGCATCGAAGTGACAGAGGTGGGTGTGATTCCGCTGAAAGGTAAATCGCAGGGCATTATGGTGTATCAGGTGGACAACGTGATTGCGCAATTGACGGAATAAATACCTGAGGTTAAATGAGTTGAAAAGACGTAACGTTTGCGATCATAAAAACAGAAAATTTCTAATAGGGCGATATACATACGAAAAATCGGATAGAGGGAGGAAACTGGTGAATGAACATTTATGGAATACCGGATCTGGGACATCTGGGGGAGTGGACGGCGCTTGGCATTCCTTTTGAGTACGACGACTTTATGCTGCCTGGAATTCTGGAACAGCCGAAAGAAGTGGACAGGCGCATCCGTGAATATCTCCGGTCAGGGCGCGATACCAGCCAGGATACACTGCATGGCCCGTTTCTTGACATTACGGTACATTCTTCAGACCGTTTGATCCGCGAGGCCAGCGATTACCGCCTGCGCCAGGTATGTGACATCGCCATGCGCCTGGGGGTGAAGGCGATGATCGTTCATACGAATTTTATCCCTAATTTTTATGAACCTACGTACCGGCAGGGCTGGATTGACCGGAACGAAGCGTATTTCCGGGATTTCATGGAGGGGTATCCGGATATTGACATCTATATGGAAAATATGTTTGACGAGGAACCGGATCTGCTCGCGGCTCTGGCTGAGCGTATGCAGGGGACGCGGTTCTCTATCTGCCTGGACATCGCTCACGCGAACATTTCAAAGACGGAGATCGCCGTGTGGCAGAAGATGTGCGGCCCGTATACGGCTCATTACCATATCAATGACAATGATGGCCGTGTGGATTCGCATATGCCTGTCGGCAGCGAGGGCGGGACGATCCCGTGGAAGGAAGTTCTGCCCACTTTAAATCCGGATAAGTCTGTTTTGATTGAAGTGAATTCGCTGGAAAAGTATAAGCAGAGTATGAGGTATCTGTCGAGTCTGCAATTATAATTATAGTAAGTACAGGGAAACAACGTTTGTTGTTTCCTGTTTTATAATGCGCAGGGCTGCGTAAGGATTTTTCTGGCTTGCGCCAGACGCAGCCCGCGCGGGCGAGCAGGAGCCGTCAGGCCGTCTCCTGCTCGATCACAGGGCCGCGAGAGGAGTTTTCCGGTTATCGCCAGACGCAGCCCGCGCGGACGAGTAGGGGGTAGCAAGCCGCCTCCTGTTCGATTGAGCAGGTAGGAGAGAAGAAATAATTGCAAACGATATTGACAAAAGGTAAAAATCTGATAAACTATCAATTGATAGTAAATTGGAAGGAGCGGAGGTGAGATCATTAAACTTGGTTTTCAATCAAAGAGAAAAGATGTAGAGGAGTTTCTTCAGGTATTGGGTGAGATACTCTCTGATAGTATGTTTGATTCTGACAGAGATTTGACGATTATAAAATCGAAAAAGAAGCCGGAAAAAGAGCGTTTTTCAACGCCATATACGATAATGGATTTGGAATATGATTCAACTGATATAGCAGAATGCCTAAAGAGACTAAAGCTGGAAGATTATTCAGAAACGTTGATAGATAAGGATGATGTGAATCCACCGCTACTCTTTGTTTTTGTAAAATATATTAACCATAATCAGATTTACATAAAGCTTAAGATAAAGAAGATACAGAAGACGCATATTTTATGCGTTTCCTTTCACTACGCGGAAGGAAAGATGCATTTCCCTTATAAGTCTGAAAACGAATAAAACTGGGAGGTATGGCGATGGCAGAGACAAAATTAATAAAAAAAGTTTATATGACGTGTCCGGTGTGTGACAGACAGCATGAGGTAGAAGAAAGGAGACGCAGCACAACTTCAATCATAAAAGGAGAGCCTGTGGTATATGACGAATGTTTTTATTTTTGTGAAAATGCGGATGAGGAGGAAAATGAATTCGAGACTGGTGCAATGATGAATGAGAATCTGTTGAGAGCAAGAAATGCATATCGCAGAGAAAAAGGTCTCCTTACATCTGATGAAATCGTCGCGATCAGGGAGAAGTATGGACTGTCGCAGGTTGATCTGGCGCGGCTGATGGGATGGGGAGAAGCTACGATATCACGCTATGAAAGCAAGGCGATTCAGGATGAAGCATATGACAATATGCTTCGCCTGATTCAGGATAATCCGTTACAGGCTTTGGAGCTTTTAAAGAAAAACAGTGATAGATTTTCAGCTATGAAGAGAATGGGGATAAAGGAAAAAATCGTGGGGGAGCTTGATTCCTATGGAAAAGAATTCCTGACACGGCAGGCACTGGAGGGGGAATACGCTGCTTATGATGAAGCATCGGATGCCAATGGATATGTACTTTTAAATATTGACAGGATAGAAGCGATCGTCTCTTATTTTGCAGAAAGAATGACAAATTTGTTTAAAACAAAACTTATGAAACTCCTATGGTATTCTGATTCCCTTTCATATAAACAATATGGATATGCTATGACTGGATTGGTTTACAGACATGAGGCGATGGGAGCGCTTCCGATCGGTCACTATAGCGTTATGAATCTTGAAAACCTGAATATCCGGGAGGAAATGAGTTCGAATTACGATTCGATGTTTCATGTATATCCCAGTGAAAAAGTGGACGATTCGGTATTAAATTCAACAGACAGAATGATATTGGATAAGGTCACTGCAAAATTTCGTAATTACAAAGCGGCTGAGATTGTTACTTATATGCATGAGGAAAGAGCTTACTTAGAGACTCAGTCAGGGGATGTTATTCCATTTGCTCTTGCAAAAGAGATAAGAGATTTTTGATTCGCAATGGTTTTCCGGCTGTTATTGGATGGTGCTGCGCGCAGGTAGTCAAGGGTGAAAACATCCTGATCGAGTAATTATAGTGAACGACAAAATTTTTTTGTCATTCACTTATAAAGGATGCACACGGACGCAAAGTAAAAGACTTTCGTCGTTTATTATAATTATAACTGTGAAAGCGCAAAAAGACGATTTGGAGATACAGAACTATGCTTCAGATTTTTGGGGAAAATAGCACCTTTATAAAACTTATAATTGCTGCGGCTCTGTTTATTGCTGCTGTCGCCCTGCATTCTGGCAGAGAGAAGTTTTTCAGTCTCGAAAAGAAAGCGCGGAGGACTTCTGATGGGAAGATGCAAAAAGCGCGTGTTGACCGTCACGCGCCGCGCCCGTCCACCCCGTGTATGCCAGTTACGCGCGGGGATGTTTTTGTGATGCTTGTGTTTTGCCTGATCTATGGCGTGGTGGCATTCTGGGATCTGGGGAGCATGGAAGCCCCGGCTACGGAATATGCGGTTGCGGCGGGGGAGAGCCTGATTTTTGATTTCGGGGAAGATCAGGGAATCGCGACGATGAACTGGTATCTGAAGGATATCGAGTCGATTACTTTCACCCTGGAGAGCCAGAACGCGGAGAGTGAAGACTGGACAGAGGCCGAGGGTACCACGATGGGGCGGGGGTTTTACTGGTCAACATACACGCTAAGCGTCTCGGGGAGATACCTGCGGCTGACAAATCACTCGGGCGATACGGCGATTGCGGAGCTGGTGTTTCAAAACGAAGATGGCGAGGTGGTGACGCCGGTAAATGCCGCGTCCATGGAGGAGCTGTTTGATGAGGCAGAGCTGTTCCCGGAGGAAATTGATTATCGCTGCAATACGTATTTTGACGAGTATCTTTATGCCCGGACTGCATATGAATTTTTAAATGGGACGCCTGCCACGGAGAGGACGCATCCGCCGCTGGGGAAAATCCTGATCGCGATTGGCATGGCAATTTTTGGCGCCTGCCCTTTTGGAATCCGGTTTATGGTGACGCTGTTCGGCGTACTGATGCTGCCGTTTGTCTATCTGATGGGGCGCGATACGACGAAAAGCCGGATGCTGGGCGCGTTCGCCTGCTTTCTGTTCGCGTTTGATTTTATGCATTTTGTGCAGACCAGAATGGCGACGATTGACGGGTATATCACGTTCTTTACTCTTCTGATGTACTTTTTCATGTATCGTTACAGCCGCATGAGCTTTTATGATACCCCGCTCTGGCGCACCTTTTTGCCGCTCGGAGCCTGCGGAATCTCTTTTGGGCTGGGGATCGCCTGCAAATGGACGGGCTTCTACGCCGGAGTCGGCCTGCTGATTCTGTTTTTCCGGATCCTGTACTTGCGTGTGCGAGAGTATGGATACGCGCGCAAAACCTCCGAGGGGAGCAGCAATGGCATTTCCCACGCGACTGTCATTTGCAGCTTTTGGCGTAATATTTTAGGAACGCTGGGCTTTTTCCTGCTCTTCTTTTTTGCTGTTCCGGCGCTGATCTACACCCTTTCCTACCTTCCATTTTCGGATGGAACAGGTGCTGGCCTGATCGCGCGGATGGTAAGCAACCAGCAATACATCCTCAGCTTCCACACGGGGGTCAGTGGAGAGAATCAGTTTTCCTCCTCGTGGTACGAGTGGCCTCTTATGCTCCGGCCGGTTCTCTATTATTCAAAAATCATTGACGGGAACCTGCGGGCCGGAATCAGCGGCTTTGGCAATCCGCTCGTCTGGTGGGCGGGTATTCCGGCGTTTTTTAATATGGTCTACCTTTGTATGCGACAGAAAATGGAATGGCAGAATACTCTGAAAGAGAATATCGCAGCGCATCGCCGACCGGAAAGAGGGGACGCTGCCGGATTTTTGTGCCTGGCATATCTGTCCTGCTATCTGCCCTGGTGTCTGATTTCCCGCTTTACGTTCATTTACCACTATTTTCCCTGCGTACCGTTTGTCGTCTGCATGATTGCCTGCAGCTTTGCGCAGTGGAAAGACCGCATAGGCAGGAAGAGGTTTATTGCCGTATTGAGTTGCTACAGTGCGGCGGTGTTGATTCTATTCCTGCTGTTTTACCCGGTTCTGACCGGACAGGTGGTGTCGAAGACGTACGTGGAGACAGTTCTGGAATGGCTGGATGGGTGGATGCTGGTGCAGTAACAGAAATCAAAATATTTGCTACACCGTTTCTTCTCGAACTTTGGCAAAAGAATAGTTCAGATACTGCTCCCGCACCGCCTGATATTTCAGACGGCTGATCGGGAGACACTGACCATTTTTCATGAGAAACTGGTCTTTTTGCAGCTGGTCGACTGCCTCAAAATTTACTAACATACCTTTCATACAATCGCAGAAACAGGGATATTTAAGCAAAAGCTCCGCAAGGTCTCCCTGGCGCATGGATAGGGGACGGCTACTGCCGTCTTTCATATGTACGATCACATGGCGGTTCATATATTCTGTCCAGGAAACATCGTGCAGGTAAAGTCTCTCATCACCGGACTCCCCGCGAACGGTGATACTTTCCCGGGATTCCGCAAGAGAAGCGTGACAGCGGGACAAAGCCAGCGAGAGCTTTTCATATGTGTGTGGCTTTATCAGATACCAGGAAGAATTCACTTCATAACTCTCTACCGCAAACTCCGGGGACTGTGTGGTAAATACCAGGCAGCAATCCTGGTCAATTTCGCGGATGTGTCTGGCAGTGTCCATTCCATTCATGCCGCCGCCCATGTAGATATCCAGAAAAATCACATCAAAACACTGGGAATCGGCCTTGCTGGTTCTCTTCATGTTGTCAAGCAGAGCTTCCCCACAATCAAAAAGAACCGGTGCAGTCACTGGAGGATCCAGATTTTCCTCCATCCACCGGGAGACATCCTTTTGTAATTTATCCCGGTCGTCTGCCAGATCGTCTACAATCGCTACTCGCATCGCATTTCCTCCGTGTATTTCAGAGAAGGTTACCTGTCTGTATTATATCACGGAACGATTTTTTTGCAATGGATGTGAAGCTATTTTGATAATTTATAGTCTGTCACAATCTCTGCTGTTCTTTCAGCGCCAGGTAAAGCTCCGCTTTTGTCGCATACTGATACGGATTGACAAACAGGACGCCTGCAATCCCAAGCGTTACGGAGTCAAGAAGCTCCCAGCCGATGAAGGACAGATCCAGCACAAAGGTATCCCATTTGTTCCCATCCATCATCTCCCGGCTGATCTGAAAGGCTTCTTCCGGTGACAAATCCGGAAAATCCGCCAGCAGATAGGGAATCATGCAGTATTCGTAGGATTTCACAATTCCGGGAATGACAAAAAGCAGCGGCCACAGAAACAGGAAAAGCTTCCGCTGAAATTGCGCCACGACCGCATTCCAGTAGTATCCACTGTGAAACGCGGACAAAAGAAGGTCGCACCGGGCAGGTTCACGCTGAAAATTCGCCCAGGCATTGTCCATAAAAAAGCGGCAGCCGCCAATTTCCAGTAATGGGGTCACAAGAATGCCGCATATCAATGCTATGAGAATGATTCCGCCCGTGAGGAGCGCCCCTGCCGCTGTCTGCAACAGCAGCCAGACCCCGCGGACAAGCGGCAGTGTGGAATAGAGAATCGTCGATCCGATCCTCAAGGGGTATTTCATCCATCCGTATTCAGAAAACATACCGGAGTCGTTCGATTCTCCCTCGTCACCGATCTCGATGGAAATGTTATCCGGGTCATAGAGCGCAGGATCATATAGATCTTCCGATAACGTGTCAGAGGAACTGCTGTTGCTATCGCTGTTGTTATTAATACTGTAATCCGTTGTGACAAAAAGCATCAGTACCAGTGCGACCAGCACACATCTCCAGTAATTTTGTCCGATTGCGTTTTTTGCCCGTGTCTTTAATTCTTCTCTGTACCACATAACTCATCCTCCAGTGAAAGCGTTGTCAGGCAGCTAATTTTTTTCAGAATAGCAAAAAAGTGTGCTTCCAGAAAGATAGTGAAAATGCGACGATGTATGAAGCACACTTTTTCTTATTTTACAGGAAAAAGTGTGACAAATCTTTAAGAAATGCTTAAGCTTTATCATATTATACGGAAACGTTCTTATACGGAACCTTCCTTATCTCTTTCCTTTATGGAGGATGTGGAAGTGCGGCTTGCTATTTCTGGATATGCATGGTAAAATCACATTATCATAAAGATGCCAGAAAGAGAAGAAAAAGAGGTGATACAATATGGCGATACCAACGAATATAAAAACTTTATTGTCCGGGAGGGTTGTTGAGTGGGCGAGAATTGAATTTAAAGAAACGTGGGATGCGGCGGCTTCTCTCAAGACTGTGTGTGCGTTTGCAAATGATCTGGACAATTGGGGAGGTGGCTATATTGTTATTGGAGTACAGGAAAAAGACGGTCGCCCCCAGTATCCTCTGAAAGGAGTCGCCACAGACAGAATTGACGCATATCAGAAAGACATTTTGGAAAAGTGTAAATTGATCAGACCGTCCTATCTTCCGATTGCTGAGGTTGTGGAATATAATGACCGACAATTTATTATTCTCTGGTGTCCGGGAGGCGATAACAGACCATATTCTGCACCAAAAACAATGAAAAAAGACAATAAGGAACGCATCCACTATATACGAAAGTTATCCAGCACAGTGGAGCCGTCCAGTGATGAGGAACGGGATTTGTTTAGCCTTGCGAACCGGATACCATTTGATGACCGGGTGAATCATCAGGCTGAAATCACGGATTTGAACATTACCCTGGTTCAGGAATACTTAAAAGAGGTGAACAGTTCCCTTTATGAGAAAGCAATGACGGGGGATTTTATTGAGGTTTGCAGAGACATGAATATCATCAGTGAACTTCCAGAATACAGGAAACCCAAAAACGTCGGACTGATGTTTTTCAGTATGGAGCCAGACAAATTCTTCCCGTATACACAGATCGATGTTGTCATGTTTCCAAAAGGGTTGGGTGGAGATCAGATTATTGAGCAGACCTTTAAAGGACCGATTCATGATATGCTAAGGAATGCCTTGCGTTATATCAAAAATATGGTAGTGACAGAAATGGTAGTAAAACACTCGGATAGAGCAGAGGCGGATCGTTTTTTTAACTACCCATATGCCGCGATTGAGGAAAGTCTGTCAAATGCCGTCTATCATCGTGCATATGATGAACGTGAGCCGATCGAGGTTCGTGTGGAGAATGACCGCATCGAAATATTGAGTTTTCCAGGTCCGGATCGTTCCGTTACCCCGGAGGGTTTAAAAAACTATCGTGTCACGAATCGCAGATACAGAAACCGCAGAATCGGAGATTTTCTGAAAGAACTTCATTTAACAGAAGGCCGGAATACAGGATTTAAAAAGATATTGGATGCGCTTGACAGGAATGGCTCGCCACAACCGGAGTTCGAGACGGACGAGAGCAGGAGCTATTTTATCACAAGACTGTTTATACATGAGGGATTTTTACAAAATGATAGACTTCAGGAAAGCAGATCCTCCGGCAGCCAGGTTGCGATAGATTCTACTACCATGGCTGAGGATGAGGAAAAAACGAGTCAAAAGAATGACCGAAGTTTGACCGAAGTTTTGACCGAAGCTTTGACGGAAGTGAATATGAAAAAAGTAGCGCCTCTGGTGAAATTCATTGAGGAAAATGGTCAGATTTCGCCAAAGGAGGCGGCAAAGCTTTTGGGAAAATCAGCGTCTACGGCGTATCGATACCTTTCCATGCTGACGCAAACAGGTGCAATCGTGAAAGATGGAAATACGAATAATATTGTATATCGACCGGCCTGAAAAACGCCTGCGGTTGGCTTTTGGCTTCCCACAGGCGTTTTTGCCAGCCATGTTCATGGCTGCATCGGCTTTTTCTATAAAGCTGACGTATCGGTTTGGCGCTATAAAATCACCGCGCCACTGCTACTCTCCACATTCTGTTATTCATTGGATAAGAAGCTTCAGCGTATTCTTCCACGGAGTTCGCGTACTGTTCCGGAAGGTAAGCAAAATCGCCGTGGCATGCCTCATATGGGTTGGTGAGGGCACGCGTTTCATATACAGACAGAGTCGCTGCATCCCGATGCTTCTGAACAAGTGTGTTCAATTTTGACATAATACTCATAATCATACTCCTCACTTTCTGAGTGATTTTTCTCCACTCGCCTATGATTATAGGAATATTGAAAAGAAAAAAACAGGTATTTTATTGACCTGTTTTAAGGCGATATTGACCTTTTCGCTTTATGCAGGCAGTAAATCGCATCTGTGCCCATGCTAAAGAGAGCGGGGATTGTAACATAGAAGTGCGGAAAGAGACCAGATTTCTGCCGGTATCAGTACTCACATTTTACTGAAATCTTTGTAATATAATCCTTTTTATCCATTACAGTCAGTTCATCCCAGATGGCTTCCTTGTAGACAAATGCACCGGTTTGCAGGTGATGCCCATCTGCATAAGCCGCAAAGGAGCGCAAGGCGTCATCCGCATCGTAATAATCGCCTTTCAGATAGACAGTGAGATACGCTCCGGCGGGTTTTTCCAGACAGAGATATTCGGAGTAGAGACGATCCGTTTTTGTAATAAAGTAAGCATAGCGGTCGAAGCGTTCCTCTCGGATGTCCCGCATTGCCAGAACTGCGCCGAAGGGATGGCCGAAATTCAGCTGCAGGGAATAGGAAGAGGCGATATGGTCTGTCAGAGCCGGGAAGAGGACCTCGTGTTTTGATGTATCCAAACGTTCGGTAGCCAGATAATATTCAGCAGGCTGTTCTTTAATGGTAATGTCACTGACGCGGCCATGGAAAGAAATACTCACTCCGGCGCGAATCAGGCAGCGTTTGGCTTCTATGACCTGGCGGATGCGCGTAAAGTGCGCGAGAGTCTTTTCCACTTCCCGCATCTGGTTTTCGAGCAGGGAGTCCAGTTCATCGGGCGTCCGGTTTTCGATGAATGAGCGGATTTCGCCAAGCGGCATTCCGAGGTCTTTGAGGCAGCGGATAGTATAAAAGACATCGCATTGGCTTTCGGAGTAATAACGGTACCCGTTTTCATCTGTGAAAGCCGGGTGGAAGAGGCCGATCTCGTCATAGTGGATCAGGGTTCGCCTGTTGGTGCCGCAGATTTTTGCGAAATCACTTGTTCTGATGCATGGTTTTGAAAATTTTTGCATAATTATTCATTTTCTCCTTGACATGAACGTTACGTTACACTTTATTATAGCGGAAGAAAGAGTGAAGTCAAGTGTAACTGTTCAAAAAAAACTGACTATAATGTATACCCATGTTATGCAGCGGGTTCAGTCCGCAGAGAAGGAGTATGGTTGCGAAAGTATTGCATGGGAGCAGAGTTCAGAGAAAGGAAAGAGAAACAATATGCCACAATTAAGCAAACGAGTAGGAACTTTTACCGATTCCGTGATCCGGCGGATGACGCGGATCAGTGATCATTATGGGGCGATTAATCTGTCGCAGGGCTTTCCGGATTTTGATCCGCCAAAGCCAATCATGGATGCCCTGGCCAGGGCGGCTTACGAGGGACCGCACCAGTATTCCATCACTTTTGGAGCACAGAATTTCCGTGAAGCTCTGGCCGAAAAACAGGGCAGGGCGATCAGACGCACCATTGACCCGGAGACGGAGATTGTCGTTACCTGCGGCGGGACAGAGGCAATGATGTGCGCGATGATGACAATCTGCAATCCCGGCGATAAGGTGATGGTGTTTTCCCCGTTCTATGAAAATTATGGAGCTGATGCGATTCTGTCCGGGGCGGAGCCGATCTATATTCCGCTCGTTCCACCAGAGTATCAGTTTGCTCCCGCGCTGATCGAGGACGGGTTCCGTCAGGGGGCAAAGGCAATCATTGTCTGTAATCCGTCGAATCCCTGCGGAAAGGTGTTTACCCGCGAGGAACTGACTGTGATCGGCAAGCTAGCGGTGAAATACGATGCGTTTGTTGTCACGGATGAGGTGTATGAACACATGGTATATGCCCCCAATCAACATGTCTGCATGGCGTCCCTGCCGGGAATGTATGAGAATACGATTACCTGCAACTCGCTGTCAAAGACCTATTCGATCACCGGGTGGAGGCTCGGTTACCTGATCGGGCCGGCTGAAGTGATTGAGAACGCCAAAAAGGTACACGATTTTCTGACCGTGGGGGGCGGCTGCCCCGTTGCAGGAAGCGGCCGCGGTGGGACTGCGATTTGAGGAGAGCTATTACGAGGAGCTGAGAGAAAAATATACGAAAAAGCGCGATTTATTCTTGGCGGGACTGGATCAGGCCGGGTTGAAGCACAACGTCCCGCAGGGCACCTATTTTGTCATGATCGACATTCAGGAATTTCTGGATCTGCCTCAGTTTTCCGGCTATTCCGATCTGCAGTTCTGCGAATGGATGATTCGGGAGATTGGCGTCGCCGCGGTGCCGGGCTCAAGCTTTTTCAGGGAACCGATTAACAACTATATCCGGATGCATTTTGCGAGGGAGGAGACTACGCTCGCGGAGGTGATTCGCAGGCTGTGCAGGATGGGAGAACTTTTGCGGTGAACGGAGCTTTCGGATGGCAGCAGCGCCGATGAAAAACGCGTTGCGCTGGGTAAAGCCTGTGAACTGTACGATTTGGTCGGTCGGCAGAATGGAGATGGGCTGCCTGAGTAGGAACAATGGCAAAACATGATGCGATTAGCAGGGAGTCAGAAGTGTGCAGACGAAGATAGATACAGGAAAGTATTATAAAAGACAATACCACAGAGGGAGTTTATCAGGAAAATGAAAAATGAGAATACAAATACAAATGCGAGCAATCTCAACACAAAGAATCTGCTGAAATTCATTTTCGGCTCAGCGTTCGGCATTCTGATGTTTCTGGTGCCGGTTCCCCAGGGCGATTCGTTTACGACGCTTCTGGATTATATCAAAACGTTTCTGAAAAACCTGTTTGGCGCGTCGCTGCCTTACATACTGATGATTTTAATGATTGTGTCCGGTGTGCTGACGCTGTACAATTTCATCTGCAAGCCGGAGTGGATTCAGAAAAACAATTACCTGAGAAAAGGCTTTTCTGCCTCGCCCTTTTATCTGATTTCCAAAGAGATCGGCATGATTGTCTCCATTATGGTGGTGCTCGGCTTCGGACCGGAGTGGATTCTCTCCGCAGACACGGGCGCGTCGATGGTAGATCTCTCCTGTACCTTGGTCTGCATCGTGATCAGCTTTAGCTTCCTGCTGCCGTTTCTGACGGACTGCGGGATTATGGAATTCTTCGGCGTGATTCTCCGGCCAGTGGTTCATCCACTCTTCCGGGTGCCGGGGCGGGCTTCGGTGGATCTGATCGCTTCCTGGTTTGGCGCGTCCAATGCTGCCGCGATTCTAACCAGGGAGCAGTATATGAAAGGCTTTTATACCAAGCGGGAGGCCGGGTATATCATGACCAATTTCTCCCTGGTCTCTATCCCTTTCTGCCTGTTGGTAGCGACGACCGTCAATATTTCCGGTCTGTTTCCAGCGTTCTACGGGAGCATCTGCCTGACCGGTATCGTCCTGGCAGTCGTCATTGCGCGGATTCCTCCGATTCGGACGA
>JAJBUL010000004.1:31719-51130 GCA_020860365.1 Clostridiales bacterium
GTCGGACAGCAGCTCTACGAGGATGTTCCGCCTGAAAAAGGCCGCCTGAAATACGCGGTCGAGCTGGGTTGTAAGCGCGCGGAAACCTTTCACGCGAAAAACGTGCTGGAGAGCGGGCTTGAAGTCGTCATGGGCATGCTTTTTGACCTGATTCCGATCGTCATCGCCTGGGGCACGGTCGCTTTGATCATCGCTACCTATACGCCGGTTTTCAGCTGGCTTTCTTTCCCGATGCGCCTGTATCTGCAGTTTTTTGGAATCGAGGAGGCCGCGGCCGTGGCGCCAGCCACTTTGGTCGGATTTATGGATATGTTCATTCCGGCCCTGCTGATTTCCGGTGTAGAGTCGGTCAAGACCAGGTTTGTGATCGGCGCGCTTTCCCTGGTGCAGATTATTTACCTGACCGAGGTCGGGACGATCATCATTAAGAGTGAAATTCCGCTGAACATCGGAAAGCTGTTTATTGTCTTTCTGGAGAGGACACTGATCGCGATACCGCTGCTGGTGCTGTGCGCGAATCTGTTTCTGTAAATGTGTCCTTTCCAAGTACCTTGTATAGCAGCCGGTAAAGGGTGAGAGCTTCTTCCTGTGAAAGATTGATGCATCCTCCGATTTTCGATGGAATTTCAACCGCTTTCTCACGAAGCTCCATCCCTTTTTCGGTAACGGATACTGTTATATTTCTTTCGTCTTTATCAGAACGTTTCCGCGATACCAGTCCCTTATTTTCAAGCTTTTTCAGCAAAGGAGTGAGTGTGCCGGAGTCAAGATAAAGCCGTTCGCCCAGCGTTTTCACGTTCATCTGATTATATTCCCACAGCACCATCATGGTAATGTACTGGGTATAGGTTAAATCAATCTGTTCCAGATAGGGTCGATATTTCTTTACTACCTCTTTTGCACTTGCATATAACGGGAAACAGAGCTGATTCTCAATCTTTAACATGTCATATTTGTCAGGCATGAGATGCCTCCTTTAGTAGAATACAGGCATTGTCAAAGCTGCTCCTACCTGTTCATAAGTATTTTTCGATTTCGTCTGCCAGCGCCCTGGGCGTTTTCACCGGGGCGTAGCGGCCTACGACATTCCCTTTCCGATCCACTAGAAATTTTGTGAAGTTCCATTTGATGGCTTCTCCGGCAACGCCGCCAGCCTGCGATTTTAAAAATTTGTAGAGAGGCTCCGCGTCTTCCCCATTGACATTTATCTTATGAAACTGAGGAAATGTAATTCCGAACCGTCCTGTGCAGAAGCTTGCAATTTCTTCGTCGGTTCCGGGGGCCTGCTTCCCAAACTGGTTACAGGGAAAATCAAGTATCTCAAAACCCTTATCGGAATATTTTTCATACAGCTCCTGCAGACCGTCATACTGCGGAGTAAAACCGCATCCGGTAGCCGTGTTTACAATAAGGAGAACCTTTCCGCTGTAGTCTGATAAAGATACCTGTCTCCCTTTGCCGTCTGTTACTTTAAAATCATAAATGCTCATAGCATTAACCTTCCTTTCGATAAATAAATTGTACACAATTGAATTATACACAATTAAATATTTTCTGTCAACCAATTTTTTTGCTTGTTACTTCAGGTGTAAAAGCACAAATTTAAAAGCAGCTGATACAAAACCTTCATTGCTGCGCTCGCTCTCGCGCAATATTTCTACGCTTGCCACGATTCGGACCATTCATAACGACATAGCGATGGGGGATGGAGCTGATTCACTGTCAGAGAAAACGATCAGTCAGTATCTGAATGCGCTGGATCGGATTTTTGTAACGGAAAATCTCCCCGCCTGGAATCCGGCACTCCGTTCTAAAACAGCAATTCGTACTTCTCCAAAACGGCAATTTACCGATCCGTCTATTGCCACAGCCATCATGCGGCTTACGCCGGAATGCCTGCTGGATGATTTCTGCTATTTTGGATTTTTGTTTGAGTCTCTCTGTGACAGGGATATGAGGATATACGCGGAGGCGAACGATGGTCAGGCGTTTCATTATCGGGATGCCAGCGACCTGGAGGCAGATGCAGTGATCTGTCTGAACGACGGACGCTGGGCAGCGGTGGAAGTGCCGAGCTTCTGGTGTCAGCCGATGCCCCTGACCAAAGATCCGGGTTCGCAAATGGCGCCGATTCTACCACTGGGAAATTGGTAGCCCGTCCGCGCAGAGTAACTGTGCGGAAAGGACGCAATTTTCTTGGATTTGATCTGGATCGGATCTATGAAGGTTAGGGCCGGGACTGTATTTCTGCTTTTCATTTTTCTACTTTTTGCCGCAGAAGGGCGTTTACGTTTTTTTGGTTCTTCCTGACATTTATTCTACCTCTTTTCGTTCGAAATTTCTACCTGTTTTGAAACTATTTGCTGTGTTTCTGTATCTTTCTCTTCTGTTTTCTGTTTGCACTTTTTCTATATTCTTCGTTCTTTCTTTCCTGAAAAAGAGGTAAAATGTAAAGAGATATATTGATGATTCGAGTGTTCTGAAAATAAAAATGAATGCATTTTGCGAAATATCATGTTAAAATAATAAAAAGGCAGAAAAGCCGGAGGTGATAGTAAAATGCAGACAACCTATGTACGGGAATTTCTTGTGGTAGCGGACACGCTCAATTATGCGGAGGCGGCGAAAAGGCTTTATACCTCTCATTCCAGCCTGTTTAAACATATCAAGACATTGGAAGATGATATCGGCGGTACTTTATTTGACCGGGAGGGGCATTCGATCTCTTTGAGTGAATTCGGCCAGGAGTTCCTGCCCCACGCCAGAAGGCTGATTGAAGATGAGGATTGGTGCCTGGGTGATCTGGCCAAGTGGAAAGCCGCATCAAATGACAGTATTACCTTTACGACAGATTATCGAATTGTGGATCTGATCACGTTGTTTCATCGGAAATATCCGCATTATATCATTCACAATCTGGAGAAAGAGAATCGGAATCAGTCGGTTCAGATGCTTGCCAAAGGAGAAATTGACGCGGCTCTGCTTTGTGATGAGGAACTGGATACGGAACTGTTTGACCGGATTCCGTTTGCTGTAGACAGCATGGCGGTTGTGCTGCCGGTGAGTCACCCGCTGGCAGGGGAGACTTCGATTCGTCTGGAGCAGCTTAAGAACGAGAATTTTATTATGCTGCCCACGGAGAGCCGTCATTTTGATTATTGCAGACATGCTTTTGCCGATGCACATTTCACGCCGCGGATTTCTATGATCTGTGCGCGCGGCGATGCGGTGGTACAGAATATTGTGGACAGTGGCGGCTGTTCGATTATGATGAAGAATCTCACGATGCGGCAAAATGAGGGAAAGATTGCGATTGTTCCCCTGGAACCGGAAATCGAGGTGCACGTAGATCTCTGGGTTCGGAAAAAACGGAGGCGTTCCATGGCAGTGCAGGATTTTATCCGTTTTGTACGGCAGAAGATAGGAGAAAACGGAAGCGAAAACAAACCGGAGATTTAAAAAAAGGAAGTCTGAGACAAAGAAAACTCAGGCTTCTTTTTTGTGCAAAATGTTGTTTCTAATATGGAAATCTGCGTTCAATAAGACGAAATCCCTGACATATTGACAATAAAATGAAAATAAATTAATATTTTATCAACGATTTTACTACAGGCCTGTGAGTAACGTTTGCGAAATAATGGTGATTGGTGACTGCGAAAATAAGAAACAGCACCATCAATGGAAAACAAACAGGAGGATACGATAATGAGAGAAATAACAAGAAGAGATTTTCTGAAGGGCTCCTCAGCGGGAATCATTGCCGGTGCATTGGGACTTAGTCTGGGAATTCCCATGACGGCAGGTGCGGAGATTCTGGATAGTGGACGTCTGGACAGTATTGTGATTGGCATGAGTTCGGACCCGCAGGAGTTTTCTCCGTGGAACCCGAACCAGTCTGGTAAGAATCTGGTATGGCATCAGGTCTATGAGTGTCTGTTCGATATGGATGGCGCGGAGTATGTGCCGGTTCTGGCGAAGGGCTATACGGCAGTGGATGAGACAACCTATGATGTGGAAATCTATGATTATATCGTTGATGCGGACGGAAATGCAATTACGGCGGATGATATCATTTATTCCTACCAGGTGCTGATTGATTCCGGATATGGCCTGAAATATGATATTTTTGAGGGAATTGAGAAGGTAGATGATTACACGGTTCGCTTTACGTTCAGCACAGACCCGATGGTAGCCATTGGAGCGCTTGAATTCATCTGGGCTGGCACGGCGATTTTCTCTCAGGCTTCTTATGAGTCACACAACTTTGCGACAGAGCCGGTTGCGACCGGTCCGTATGTGATCAGCCAGTACCAGTCCGGCTCCAAGGTGATTCTTGAGGCGAATGACAACTACTGGCAGACCGATGACCTGACGAAGCAGAGTCATATGAGAAATGTACAGACCATCGAGTATGATATCATTGCTGAAGCAGCTTCTCAGACAGTGGCATTAACGACCGGCGCGATTCAGTATTCCGATTATTTTGATACCTCCAGCCTCTCTGAGTTCGAAGAAGGCGGACAGTATGCGGATGACTTTACCGTTTCCTATTCGGACAGCAACATGGTTTATTATCTGGAGTCGAACTGCATTGCGGGCGGAGTTATGGATGATGTGAACCTGCGTCTGGCAATTTACTACGCGCTGGATAATACACAGATCTGCGCAGCGGTTTCCGGATTCAACCCGGCCTATGACCTGGGTACCAGCATTTTTGCTGATTATGACGAAAAGTGGGAATCGGAAGAGAATTACATGACAGTATATGATCTGGATCTGGCGAAGGAATATCTTGCGGCTTCTAATTACAATGGCGAGACCCTGCGCTTCTATACCAGCAGCGACGAGGACTTTAAGAATATGGGTACCATCATCACGGCTCTGCTGGGCCAGCTGGGTGTGACCGTAAGCATGCAGGCGGTAGATAACAGCACGATACAGACGACACAGTACGACAACGATGCGTGGGATCTGATGCTGACCTACTGCGCGTCCGGCGGATTCTGCATCAGCTTGTCTCAGGTAATTCTGGACAATACGATCAACGATGACGGTCTGACGATCAACAACGTTGACGACGCGACCCTGCAGGAGCTTTATGAGCTGTGTAATACCATGGAGGGCAATACGACAGAGAATCTCGATGCACTGCGTGCACAGTGGATGGACAACGGCTATGTATGCCCGATCGGTGTTCCTGTCAATACAACGATCTACAGCAACACGCTGGTGGAGGTCTGCTACGATAACAACCTGAATTATGTTCCGGGCGGCTCGACCTACGAAGAGCAGTAAACAACGCCGATACGTAGTTCATACGGATCTGGAGAAAAATAAGATAGACTTCCTCACGGGCTGCGCCTCCCTGCAGCCCGTGAGTTCCTGGGGCAGCGGCGAAATCGCCGTTGCCTTATCAAAAAGGAGAAAACTTTATGGCAAGGTATATTATCAAGCGAATTCTGATGGTTATCGTCATCATGATCGCTGCGGCTTTTGTCATTTTTACGATTCTGTATTTCACACCCGGTGATCCGGCGCGAAATCAGTTGGGCCCGACTGCTACGGCTGCTGATGTGGAAAATTTAAGAGCCGTGCTTGGCCTGGATAAATCGTATCTGGCGCAGCTCGCCAGCTTCATGTCCGATACCTTTTTGCATCTGGATCTGGGAACCTCCTGGACCTACAACGTACCGGTGATGCAGGAACTGCTGAACCGTCTTCCCTACACGGTATTTATCGGTCTGACAGCGATGATTCTGAATGTGGCGGTCGGCCTTTCCCTTGGAATTTTTGCGGCGACGCATGAGGGCAGGTGGCAGGATTCTGTATCCATGGTGATTGCAATGGTCTTCATTTCGATCCCGGACTTCTGGCTGGCACTGATGATGATTGTATTATTTGCGCAGCGGCTGGGCTGGCTGCCTGCGTATGGTGTGGACAGCTGGAAGAGCTTTATCATGCCGATTATCGTGATGTCTCTTCCTGGTATCGCGGTCAATGCCCGTCAGACCCGTTCCTCCATGCTGGAGGTGTTCCGCGCGGATTATATTACGACTGCGCGCGCGAAAGGACAGGCGGAAGGCGTGGTTGTGCGCCGGCACATGCTGCCGAACGCCCTGATGCCGATTATCACCTCACTGGGCACCGGCTTTTCAAGTATCGTAGCGGGTGGCGCGGTTATTGAATCTGTGTTTTCTATTCCGGGCGTCGGACTTTACATGCTGACCGGCATCAATTCCCGAGACTATCCGATTGTGCGGGGCTGTGTAGTATTCTTCGCGCTGTTTACTTCCATTGCCATGCTGGTGGTGGATCTGGCGTACGCATTTGTGGATCCCCGCATCAAGGCACAGTATTCTGCTTCCGGCAAGCTGGCCGGGAAGAAGAAAGAGAAGGAGGGGTGATCAGATGGCTGCAAAAGAAGCTGTGGCAAAACCACAAAAAATAAAGAAAAAATCCATGCTGGCAGAGACTCTGGAACGCACGGTGAAAGCACCAAGTGCGAAACTGGGCGCCATCCTGTTTATCGCCATTGTCCTGTTTTGCCTGATCGGACCGTTCCTCTCGCCATACACGTATGATCAGTTTGATCTGATGAATATCAAAGCGCTGCCGAGCCTTGCGCATCCGTTTGGCACGGACGCACTCGGACGTGACATTCTGACCCGGCTGATGGTTGGCGGCCGTTATTCTCTGGCGCTGGGCATTCTGACGGCTCTTCTGGGAAGTGTGGTCGGCGTTCTTTTAGGATCTCTGGCGGGCTATTTTGGAGGCGTTGTGGAGACGATCATCATGCGTATTATGGATATCTGGTCCGCGATTCCCGGTATGCTGCTGTGCCTGCTGATTTCCGCGACACTGGGCAGCGGTTTTACAAATACAATTATCGCACTGGCGATCGGCGGCGTTCCTGGAAATGTCCGGATGCAGCGTGCGCAGATCCTGCGTGAGAGGAATAAGGAATATCTGGAGGCGGCGGAATCAATCAATTGCCCGAAGAGTAAGATCATGTTTAAGCACCTGTTGCCGAATGTCATCGCTCCGACGATTGTCACGGCGACGATGACGATTGGCCAGACGATTACGATGGCGGCGACGCTCTCTTACATCGGCCTGGGCATTCAGCCGCCGACACCGGAGTGGGGCGCCATGCTCGCAGACGGCAAAGCGGATATCCTTTATTATCCTCATATTATTCTGTTCCCCGGCCTGATCATCGCTCTGACGGTGCTGGCTATTAACCTGTTGGGCGACGGTCTCCGCGATGCGCTGGATCCGAAGCTCAGAAGCTGATAAAGGAGGAATTTGTCATGACAGAACAGAAAGAGCGGACATTCCTCTCGGTAAAAGATATAGAAGTTGTATATACCTCCGGAAAAAAGATTGTCCATGCGGTAAACGGTGTCTCCTTTGACATGGAAAAGGGTGAGGCGTTGGGACTGGTAGGCGAGACAGGCGCGGGCAAAACGACGATCGCGCGGTCGATCCTGCGGATTCTTCCCGATCCTCCCGCGATCTTTAAGGGCGGTACGATCGAACTGGAGGGCGTGAACCTGATGGAATTGTCGGAGGAAGAAATGCTGAAGGTTCGCGGCGATAAAATCGCCATGATCTTCCAGGATCCCATGACAGCACTGAATCCCCTGATGACAGTCGGCGACCAGATTCTGGAGGTGCTGGAGCTTCATAATAAAGGAGTCAGTAAGCAGGAACTGGTGAAACGTGCGCAGGATATGCTGGAGATGGTAAACATCCCCAGAGAGCGCTATACGGAATACCCGCATCAGTTTTCCGGCGGTATGAAGCAGCGTGTAGTGATTGCTATGGCGTTGGCCTGCGACCCGGCACTGCTTCTGGCAGACGAACCAACGACCGCGCTGGACGTGACAATCCAGGCGCAGGTGCTGGATCTGATCCGCGAACTCCGTGAAAAATATCAGACATCTATGATCCTGATTACACATGATCTGGGCGTTGTAGCGGAAACCTGTGACAAGGTGGCGGTGATTTACGCCGGTGAGCTGGTGGAATATGGTACGAAGGAAGCGATCTTCCGGCATCCGACGCATCCGTATACGATCGGACTGTTTCATTCTCTTCCGGATATTCATGTGCGCACCTCACGCCTGGAACCGATTGCGGGAATGCCGCCAGACCCCACGGATCTTCCGGAAGGCTGTGCGTTCGCACCTCGCTGTAAATATGCGCAGGAGGGCTGTAAGGCACATCCTGTACTGAAAGAAATCGCACCGGGTCATTTCGTGCGCTGCTGCCAGAGAGAATCGGAGGTGTAAGGCATGGGAAATCTGATTGAAGTCAAAAATCTGAAGAAATATTTTAAGGTTCCCGCCGGGATGAATCACGCCGTGGACGATGTGTCCTTTACCATCTCGAAAGGGGAGACTCTGGGAGTGGTAGGAGAGTCCGGCTGCGGAAAATCCACTCTGGGCAGAGCGGTCATCCGTCTTCATGAGGCGACGGACGGCCAGGTGCTGTTAAACGGTGAGGATATCACTCATGTGCAGGGAAAGAAGCTGAAGAAGGTTCGGGAAAAGATGCAGATTATCTTCCAGGATCCCTACTCCTCTCTGAATCCCCGTATGACGATTGAGGAAACGGTGCGGGAGCCGCTGCAATATTCCGGACGTTTTCAGAAGTCGCAGCTGGAGGAGGAAACGAACCGCCTGATGGATCTGGTAGGCATTGACCAGCGGCTGCGGGCAAGCTATCCGCATGAACTGGACGGAGGCCGCAGGCAGCGTGTCGGCATCGCGCGCGCCCTGGCGCTGAACCCGGAATTTATCGTCTGTGATGAACCGGTGTCTGCGCTGGACGTCTCGATTCAGGCACAGGTGCTGAACCTGCTGATGGATCTGCAGGAGCAGATGGGGATGGCCTATATGTTTATCACACACGACCTGTCTGTTGTGCGGCATATTTCTACGAACATCTGCGTGATGTACCTGGGGCAGCTGGTAGAAAAAGCTTCCGCGGACGATCTGTTCCGCGAAACGCTGCATCCGTACACGAAAGCATTGCTTTCGGCGATTCCGTCAGCGGATCTGGATCATCCGATGCAGCGAATCCAGCTGACCGGCGAAATCACCTCCCCGATTAATCCGAAGCCCGGCTGCCGTTTTGCAGCCCGCTGTCCATACGCGACGGAGGCCTGCCATCAGCCGCAGAAGCTGGAGGAAGTCGAGCCCGGACATTTTGTGTCGTGCTGCAGGGTACGGGAGATTAATTAAATAAGGAGAGCCTCGATATGCGAATTGCCTTATGGCAATGCCGTGGTATCAGGTGTTTGAACTCTGACATTAAAATGAAAGGAAGGATCCTGTATGAGCGAAAATATGGTGTTTTATGGCGGAAAAAAGGAATCCGACATCAAAAAGCCGGATGGAAAAAACCTGGATTTCCACAGCCGCAAATACCACAGCTATTTTGAAGGCTACACAGAGGTGCAGAAGGTACTGCCCAACGGAAAGACGAAGATTGAGCATGTGTATACAGATACTTATCGCATACAGGATCTGTCCGGCCGTCAGAGAATCGGGCTGCGCGCGGCTTATATCCTTCTGTTTGCGGCTGCCGTAGCCCTGTTTGTGGCGGGAGCGCTGGAAAGTGTGGGCAGTAACAGAGCCGTTTATGTGACCGCTGCGGAGGTGGTTTCCCTGGTGGGGCTGTTCTGGATTCTGTGCACGCTGGTCAATTATCTGACAGCGCCGCGTAAGCTGACCATTTATGAGTATCGTACAACCAGCGTTTCCATCCGGCGCTCCACGGTAACAGCGGCGGCAGGACTGTTCGCGGCATCTGTCCTGACAGTTGTTTATCTGCTGCTGCATCTGGACGCCGCTGCGATGGCAGAATTTCGCTGCGCTTTGTGCCTGCTGTTTTCCGCGGGAGCGAGCCTGGGAATCTGTGCTCTGGAGAGGAAGATTCCCTACAGGGAAGAAGAAAGCAAAGAGGCAGAGCCGGCGGGCGGATTTAAAATCTGCTGAAGGCTGTGTACTGCTGAGGCGACAAATGAATCAATAAACAGATATGGCATAATGATTCAGGACAGTATTTCGCACTTGCTGCGAAGTACGTATGAAAACGCGTATTATATGACTTGATAGGGGAGGATCCTATGCTGCAATATGACTCAAATACAAAACAAATAATCGACACCACCGGCGGGTATCGTCCGGAGGGGCTGCTGATCCGGGATATTTATGTGCATCTGGGCTTTATCATGAAAGGGATGCACGGTATGCTTTACGAACCAGTAGTATCGACGGAAAAAAGCCGAATCGGCATCATCGCGATCCATTCGGATGACGATTACAGTCTGATCCATCTGGGCGGCGAGTTGGCAAAGAGAGGCTATCGCGTGTTATGCGGGCAGGTAAGCGATGCGCACGCGACACTGGATGCGAAAATGCTGGATATCCGGGAAGCGGTGGAATTCATGCGTGCGTATCCGGGTATTGAAAAGGTGATTTTGATGGGACACAGCGGCGGCGCGACTCTGATGAGCGCTTATCAGGCTGTTGCTGAGAATGGCCCTGAATTGTTTCAGAAAGAGAATTATCTGATCAAATGTTCCATTACCGAAGCGCTGCCTGCCGCGGACGGCATTATGACACTGGATTCCAATTGGGGCAATGGCGCGATGACTCTGTTTAGCATTGACCCGGCGGTTATTGAAGAGGGCAATGGCATGAAGCTGGATCCGGAGCTGGATGTTTTTAACCCGGCGAACGGCTATGACCCGGAGGGTTCCACCTACAGCGAGAGCTTTCTGAAAAAGTTTTTTGCAGCGCAGGCGGAGCGGAATAATGCGATTATCCGGCGGGCACTCGAACGCCTGGAAGCCATTGAGAGCGGAAAAGGAAATTATGTGGATGATGAGCCGTTTAATGTCACTGCGGCTGTCCAGATCAAGCCCTGCAACAAGCTGTTTCCGGAAGACCTGCGTCTGCTCTCCCATACGAAGCAGGAGTACACGCTGCTTCACAAGGACGGGAGTACTACCTTTGAAATAATCCGCAGCCTGCGGCGTCCGCTGGGCGGCCGCTCCATGACGCCGTCCATCCAGGCCTGCATCATGGACACAGTGCGCTCTTATCTGACCAACCGCGCGGTCATGGCCGGAGAGGACTACTGTGTGAGCGAGGACGGGGCAGAAGGCATCCTTTATGAGAATACCTACAGCTGTACTCCCGGCAACATTCGCTATATCAAGGCGCCGCTGCTTGTCATGGGCATGACGGGCGGGTATGAGTATCTTGCTTCTGAAACTGTTTATCATAATGCGGCCAGCGAGGATAAATCCATCGCGTTTATGGAAGGAGCTGGCCATAATTTTGACAATGAAGGAAGGACGGAATTTGGTGATACGGAAAAGGTTGTCTTTGATTATCTGGATGAATGGCTCGGAAAACCGGGGAGTTTCCTGTAGGAAGGATGACAACTTATGCAGACATTAAAAGGCCGCACTTGCGTGTTCGCGGGTGCTACGGCGGGTGACGGAGTGGCGGCGGTAAAGCTGCTCTGTGCCGGCGGAATGAATGTAATTATGATGACACATATGGCAGAGCGCGCGCAGAAGCTGGTCGATGAGATCAATGGTATGCAGCTGCCGGGGCGTTGCATTGCGATGGGTGCTTTAGAAAGCGGGCCTGCCGAGGAAGATTCGTCTACCTATGAGTGGATTGACCGGGAATTTGGCTCCGTGGATGTGTTGATCGCGAATACCGGGGCGACCGGGCGCGATGTACCGATGGAAGAAGTCGCACCGTCTGATCTGCTGCATGGCATCGAACATCTGGTGGGCGGCGCCTATGGAATGCTGCACGCCGCGCTCCCCTTCCTGAGGCAGAGCCGTGCTCCCAGAGTCATCTTCATGACGACCGTAGAAGGGACACAGGGAGGTGTTCACGAGAGCTTCGAGAATGCGGTGGCGAAAGGAGCGGTGCATTCTCTGACGCTCAACGCGGCTGCCCGTCTGGCAAAAGACGGGATCACAGTCAACTGCATTTCCAAGGGAGCCATTCCGCGTATCGAAGGCGTCAACCCGGGCGATGTGGATCCAGCCAGAACGCTGGAGCGCATCCCCATGGGCAGACTTGGAACCCCGGAGGACTTAGGAGAGCTGATCTGCTTCCTTGCCAGCGAAGAAAGTGCTTATATTACCGGACAGACCATCGCGGTGAGCGGCGGGCTGGAGCTGCGGGATTGAGAAGAATATAAAGCCGCGGCCTGAACGGTCGCGGCGTCGCAATACTTCTGGATCTCTTCAAAGAGGGCAGAAGTGATTTCTTCCGATTCGTAGTTGATGACGAGTGTGGCATCATCGGTCTGCATGACGATGCAGTTCCCGATGGACTGAGTTACGCACAGACTGTAAGTGCCCCACAGATCGTTCTCCCAAGTGCCGTAATATGCGCTGCCGGAATCATTTCCGGAAACACAAGTGCCATAGTCCGCGCCTGTGTAGAGTTCCAGTGAGGTAACGTCCGCATAATTCATGGTGAATTCCGTTTCATCCGGGCAGATCACGGTAACGGATGTTTCTGACCAGGCAAAATCTGCTGCGGTACCGCCTCCTACAAACTGATAGATGGTATAGATGATAATGATCAGAAGCGGCAGGAGAAGGCTGCGGTATTTTGCGAGGCTTTGCGGGGAGCGGGAGCTGTTTTTTTGATTGCTTTTCTGTGTCTGTCTGGTGGTTGCTTCTGTCTCTTTCTCTTTCATAACTATTTTTTACCCTTTCTGAAAGCGTATTGTTCGGTTCTATCAATCTTTTCTCTGTATATATCCAATGTCAGTCGGAAATAATCTCCAAATTGTTCCATGAGCGCTCCTTCGGTCGGAAACATTGCAGAATTTTTCATATCGACTGAAGGAGCTCTTTCACTACTATACAGATTCTGCTTTTTATTATATAGAAAGAAAAGAAAAAATCAATATTTCATCTATTGAAAAACAATTAAAACACCTCACGAACACTTATAAATAAACTAAAAATATTTTATAAAAGGAACATTTTACAATAATAGATAAAAGGAATAAAATGCAAATAGCATGGTAACGGTCACAAATCCCAAGCGGGATTTATGACATAATCAGAAAGGAAATGATAAATGATATGAACATTGCGACAGTAAGACTGATGAGCAGGATTCTGTTTATGCCGACTGATGTGACGGTTTTACTTCCCGATGAGCCAGCGGCGGAAGGGGAGAAGCTGAAGGTGGTCTGGCTGCTGCACGGAGCCTGCGGTGACCACCGCTCATTTCTGGCTACCGCAGATCTGGATGAGATGATGCGGAAACATCGGATGGCAGTTGTCCTGCCCTCCGCTCTGAACAGTGATTTTGGCAATTATGAGCAGTTCGGCACCGGATATAATTTTCCGGCCTTCTTTTTTGAAGAACTGATGCCGTTTATTTACGCGACATTCCCGGTATCTTCCACGAAGGAGGACAATTATCTGGCAGGCGTTTCCATGGGCGGATTCGGTACCTTTTCCCTTGGATTACAGAGACCGGAAAAATTCGCCGCCCTTGGCGTGATGGGTGCTTCGCTGCGGGAATCGGATTATTTAAAGGATTACCTGGATATGGATTCGATGGAATTCAGGAAACTTGTTCTCGCAGACCGTCAGGCATTTCCGACGGAATACGGCAGACCGGAGGAAGGGATGAAGCTGAAGGAGCTGAATGTGATCACGAAATATCCGACCATCCGTGATTTCCTTGCTTCCCCCGATGCCATGTGGGAGCGCTTCCCGGAGGTTGCGGCGAGAGGGGAGCTGCCGGAAATCTATGTGGCCTGCGGTACGGCGGATCTCTTTTATCCGGCGACCATTCGTCTGCAGAAGCGGGCGGAAGAGCTGGGCGTGGCTGACCGGATGTTCTTTAAGATTGCGGAAGGGGTCGGGCATTATGAAGATTTCTTTGACGCGGAAATCGGCTGCTTCCTGGATTATTATCAGATCTGACAGGTGCTGCTTTGGCCAATCAATCGTTTAGACGGATTTATTGGACAAAAAACAGACCTGGGCGTTTGTTGCCAGATTGCGATATTGTCAGAATGGAGATGGAATATGAATCAGATTATTTTAAGACAACGCAGCAGGAAACTGATGCTGAATACGCATGTCGGTATTCTTCTGCCGGAACCGGGCATGGGAAAGCGGCCGGAGGACTATTACGTCAAAGGGAAGAAATACCCGGTATTGTGGCTGCTGCACGGGGCAACCGGGGATATTGAGGACTTTATCTATCGTACCCATCTGGAGCAGATGCTCCGGGGGAAGGAAGTTATGGTGGTTATCCCGAACGGATTGAACAGTGACTTCGCGAACCATATGGAGTTTGGCACAGGCTTTCCATTTACGGATTATCTTTTTGAGGAACTGATGCCTTATATTTATCAGATGTTCCCGGCCTCGCAGAAGCCGGAGGACAATTATCTGGCGGGATATTCTATGGGTGGCGCGGCGGCTCTGATGCTGGGTCTGTATCGGCCGGAGAAATTCGGTCAGGTTGGTGTGCTGGGGAGTACGATTCGCGAGTCAGAGTTTCTGAGACCTTATATGGACTACAGCGGCGAGGAGTTCCGGAAGGAAGCGATGGCGGACCGCCGAAAATTTCCGACGGAATTTGGCGATCCGGCTTATGGAATTACGTTAAAAGAGATCAATATGATTTCCCGTTATCCGACGGTGCGCGACTATATAGATTCCATGGAATGCACGATCGAGCGCTTTGACGATGCTGTAAAGTCCGGAACATTGCCTTCCTTGTACTTCTGCTGCGGCGATCAGGATTCCTGCTGTGAGAAAGTAAAGGAATTTCGGAAGCACGCGGAGAAACTGGGCGTGACGGACATTGGATATGAATTCGTGCCCGGATATGGCCATGACCGTATGGATGTGACACTGGAACGGTGTTTTGCGAGGTTCCGGTTCTGAACATGGTCTGCGTGTACAGGCGCAGACAACGAGAAATGGATAACATGAAAAAGAAAACAGCAATACTGTTTTCATCTTTCCATTGCCTTTGGTAGCATACTGGCTTCTAAACCAGTCCAAGCTGTTTCTTCAGTTTTTGAAGCTCAGCCTGAGCTTTACGTGCATCAGCCTGAGCTTTACGTGCGTCAGCCTCGGCTTTACGTGCATCGGCCTCGGCTTTTTCAGCACGAAGCCGCTCACGTTCAGTGTTTTTTCGTTCTTCCGCGCGTCCGTCTTCTACCAACAATTGTCCAAGATATGTCATTTTGATCTCTCCTTTCATTTGTGATAATTCGGTGTTAGTCAGAAATTTAGTAGACAGAGCATAGATGGCAGCTTCAATCTTTTCAACATCGGGTCGTGACACATGATCTGCTTTTGCAATGATCCTGAATGCGGCACGGATACGTTCTTGCTGGGAGCTTTCTCCGCCGTAGAGTGGGAGCAGTGGAAGTGCGGCCAGATCGCCTCGTGTGAGAGGTTCGCTCCTGTTTATCTTTGACCACAGATCCGTCAGCAGTGAATCCGCATTCCGTTCGCTCATAATGATGGGTACTACTGTGTAAAGATTGATTCCGTCAATAAGCTTTGACATAGGGTGCATAATATGCCCGGAAAACAGCACGTATGTGATTACTGGCCTTTTCAGCTTGTAGCTGAGATTGCTTTCGTAGGATCTGAAGCTTGTTTCGATAATAACTGTCTACGGCGCGAAGCCTTTTTATTTTGCACTTTTTCTATATCTCGGGGCATTTTATCCCGGGAAACCTGCCTGCAGATCTTTATACAGAGGATTTTGCTGTACGATGAAAAAGCGGAATGAGATGAGAAGATTATGATAAAGACAGAAAAGTTTGGATTTTTAAGCGATGGGCGGACAGTTCATAGCTACACTATTGAGAATTCATATGGAGAATATGTGACACTGCTGGACTATGGAGCCACGATTTACAGGATTGTGGTAAGAGACCGGGACGGAGCATTGTCTGATGTTGTGCTGGGAGCGCCGGAACCGGAAGAACTGGAGGATTTTCCGTTTTCCGGAATCACAGTATGCTTCCATGAACTTTATGATTGGTGTCCTTGACGGCGTGATCTGCAAGATCGGACTCAGCCTGATCTTTGTGAATATCTTTGATATGGGTGTTTACGGCTACTTCTGGGCGATCGGATTCTCGAGGGCGTTGCCGGCGCTGATCTGTTTCATCTTCTTCATCAGTGGAAGGTGGAAAAAACGCGAGCTGCTGTCGGAGAAATAATGGGATGACTGTTTATGCAGTCTTGTGCCCGACACGGAAGAGAACATAAGCTATGCTATGAAATCTTGTGAAATTATCGGTTGACTTTGGAAAAGATAGGATTATAATTATAATAATTAGGTACCAAACATTGTGGAAAAATGGTTATATGGATTTTCAGAAGCTGTGAAATACGACCCATTTTCTATACAAATGGGTCTGCGAGGAGATATGCGTATGAAAACGATAAAAAGAGCGGACATTTTGATTATTCTTGTTGTGCTGGTTTTATGCGCGGGGACGCTTGCCGGATTTCTCTATCTGAGAGGAGATGCCGAGGGGGATTATGTCGTTGTATATTCGCAGGGAAGCACCTATGGCACGTATTCCCTCGGCCGGAATCAGACAATTAAAATTAATAACACGAATGTCCTGCGGATTGAGGATGGCGAAGCTTACATGGAGTCGGCGGACTGTCCGGATCAGATCTGTGTGAATGAGGGGCATATCTCAGAGCCGGGGCAGCTGATTGTGTGTCTGCCGAACCTGATTGTGGTGGAAGTGATCAGTAACGGTACAGATGAGGGCTGACACAGACTGGAGCCACCAGTGAATGTGTAAGTGTAACAATTGTTTCGCAACGTGGCGGCTCCTTTTTAGAGGTTTTATCCATCCTGGGAACTGTAGCTTTGACCTGATAAAGAAATGCGGCGGACGATGAAAGGAGACGTATTTTGCGAAGAGGGAGGGAGGAACAGCTGTGGAGCCGTTTTCAGGATGAAAAACATTGTTGCGATTCAGACCAGCAGGCCACAGGCCGTCTGTTCTGAACTGTTGCACAAAACAATATGGCCGGGAAACGACTGGTTTCGTTTTCGGGCGGGAAAAAGGAGAGGAAGCATGAAAAAAAAGACTGCAATTATTTCCAGCTTTGCTATGGCAGCGATGCTTGCCGCTTTTCCGTGCAGTGCGGAAGAAGCGACCGGCACAGGAACCGCGACGGCGCAGGGCTTTGGTGGAGAGGTCAGTGTCACTGTGACGGTGGATGCGGACGGTGTGCTGACGGATGTCGTCATTGAGGGTGCGGATGAGACGCCCGATGTAGGCGGAGCCGCAATTGAATCGATGGCAGAAGCAATGATAGAGGCTCAGTCCATTGACGTGGATGGCGTGAGCGGCGCGACTTATTCCAGTACCGCTGTACTGGAAGCTGCGCAGGAAGCGTATGCGATCGCGACCGGACAGGAGATAGAGAAGGAAGAGATTGATACGACAATCTCTTTCACACCGGGCACCTATACGGCCACTACGATCGGTATGGCGGGCGAATACCATGTCTCTGTGACCTTTACAGAGGACGCAATTGAATCCATTGACGCTTCGGATAACAATGAAACGCTGATGGTTGGCACGGAAGCCATTCGTATTCTGTCAGAAAAGATGATTGAGAATCAGTCATTGGGCGTGGATACGGTAAGCGGGGCGACAGTGACATCAAATTCCTTTATCAGCGCGGTGAAGGACTGTGTGGAGCAGGCCGGAGGCAGCGTGGAAGCTCTGGAAGCGGTTCCGGTGGCAGTAGAAGACTATGCGGATGAGACCAATGAGGCAGATATCCTGATCGTCGGAGGCGGCCTGGCCGGAATCTCGGCTGCGATCTCTGCGGTGGAAAATGGCGGAAACGTCATCCTGCTGGAGATGAAGGAATATCTGGGCGGAAATTCCGTATTGTCCACCGGCACCTTTATTCTGGGTGGTACAACGATTCAGGCAGCGCTGGGAATCGAGGATGATGCCGATACGTTCTATGAATGGGAAATGGAGAACAGCGGCTATACCAAGGATCCGGTTCAGGTTCGCATGGTGGCGGATAACAGCCAGACTCTGGTAGACTGGTTCGCGTCTCTGGGCGTAAACTTCAATACGGATAAGGTCAATTCCACCGATGGCTCGGAGATCAACCGTGGACATGCTCTGTCGCCAAACATTGGTACCGGCGTCAGCACCCTGGTGGATCAGCTGGAGGCATATGGCGTGGATGTGCGCCTGGGCACCCGTGCAGATGGCTATGTATTGAATGACGATGGAGAAATCATCGGCGTCACAGCCACCTGCAATGGGGAAACGGTAGAGTATTATGGCAAACAGATTGTACTGGCAACCGGCGGCTGGGGCGACAACAACGACATGATCGTGCAGTACTGGGGCGAAGAGTACGATGGCCTCGTGTATGGCGGCTCCAAAGGAATGGACGGCACCATGCTGTTAGCGGCGCAGGAGCTTGGCGCAGATACGGTAGATATGGAAGAACCGCATATCGACGCTACTCTGGAAGTGACGCGCGGCGTTACCATCACCACCAATCTTCTGAGAAACTGCAGCGGTATTCTGATCCGCCAGTCGACCGCGGAACGCTTCGCGGACGAACAGTCCAGCCACAGCGAGATTGCGGCGGCCGAGATGCATGAGATCGGAGACGAATATTATTATGAGATCGTAGACGAAACGGTGTTCACATACAGTGAAGCGGTTACCTCAAAAGCAGAATCCTATGTCAACATGGGAATCATGGTAAAATATGACTCTCTGGAAGAGATGGCGGAGGCGCTGGAGCTGGATATCGACGCCCTGACTGCGACCATAGAGTCTTTTAATGCGGCGGCAAATGGTGAAACGGAAGATGCGTACGGACGTACAAGCTTCAACGGAACGCTGGAAGCACCGTTCTATGTGCTGAAGGTATCCAACGGCGTTGCCTGCACGACAGGCGGCCTGAAGATCAACGAGGATATGCAGGTGCTTGACACAGACGGCAACGTGATGGCGAACCTGTATGCGATCGGTGAGATCAGCGGTGGTATGCGTGTAAACTATGTCGGCGGCGATTCTCTGTCGCACGCGGCGATCTCCGGCATGGTGCTTGGAGAAACGCTTGCCCTGCAGAACGCGGAAGAGTAATTAGTTAAAAGCAATCAGCTAAAGTGAAAAGAGCCGCGAACCTCCCTGCGCGGCTGATCCCATAAAGGGGCAGGAGACGTATTTTGTCTCCTGCCCCTTTTTGGTTGCATGCCACACCCGCGCCGCGCACCCCGCTGCGGGGGGGCGAAGAGAACGAGGAATCCTTTTCGCGTTACTATTCACGGGGTGGGGATGATATCTAAGG
>JAJBUL010000213.1 GCA_020860365.1 Clostridiales bacterium
GAACAGCAGGAACAATTAAAAGAAAAAGACAGTCAGATTGAGGAACAGAAAGGTCGGATTGAAGAACAGAAAGACCGGATTGAGGAACTGGAGAGGAAGCTTGCTGCAGTGGCTGATTGAATTCCACTGGACTTTTGACCGGCTGATGTAAAACATGGGGGCAGGAAGCGCGTCCAGTGAAGGTCGCAACATCCAGCGGGTGGAAATCCCGTTCGAATACCGGATGTGTATATCATTTACATCAGCGAAGAGGATTTGTGGGGGACGGAAGAGACAATCAGCCATGAAGGATTCCATACGATTTATAAATATGGCATCGCCTGCTTTAAGAAGAGATGTAAGGTTGTGTGTGAGAAGGAAGAGTATGTTTCGGAGCTGTAACAGGTAAAGAAGCTGTCCTTTTGTGGGCGGGGAATAAGCAGATGAAGACCATAGGTATTGATATTGGAACCACATCCATCTGTGGAAAGCCATGAAATCATCGGGACTGATGGTTTCATGGCTTTTTTAATTTGCCTCTGGCGGGATGTTTGCCCAGATATGTTTTTCTTTAGCCTACTGCATTTTCGGCAGCGTATTTGTCTGCCAGGCGGCCGAAGACGAAGGCGTCTGCGGTGCCGGAGCCGTCTACGCGGTAGCTGCCGTGGAAACCGCCTGTCACTTCGCCTGCTGCGTAGAGGCCTTCGATTGCGTCGCCATTGGTGTCTACGACCTGCGTGTATTCATTGATCAAGATGCCGCCCATGAAGTAGTGTGCACCAACGCCGAAGTTGTAGCCATAGAGGGTGCCTTCGAGCTTGTTCAGGTTGGATTCGCGGCCGAACTGGCTGTCAGCGCCGGCGTCGCAGTCTGCGTTCCACTGGTCGATGGTAGCCTGCAGGGCGTCTGCGTCAAGACCGAGTTTTTCAGCAAGCTCTTCTACCGTTTCGCCGGATACTATGTAGCCGAGTTCCATGAGGCCTTCCAGCGTCTCGTTCAGATTGGCTTCTGTGAAAATACAATATGCCATGCCGTCTGGCTGTTCCAGAATTGCATCGGATACTTCGAAGGCTTCGGCCACGAAGCGCTCTGCGTTTTCATTGACGAAGATCGCGTCCGGATTGAATCCGCCCGGCATGTTCATGGGTGTCAACAGGCCGTAGCCAACGATGACATGCGGGAACAGCTGGATATCTTCGAGGTTCACGGTATCTGCGCCGAGCTCCTGTGCCATCAGCAGGCCGTCGCCGGTTGTCGGAGCGATTTCATCGGTGATCGCGTTTGCGAGGTCTGGGCGAATTTCGGCAAGCAGCTCGCTGTTCTGGCCGAAGCCGCCGGTGCAAAGCACGATCGAAGAGCCGGTGAAGGTCACTTCATTTCCATCTGCGTCCTCACATACTACGCCGACCACTGTGCCGTTTTCATCGGTTACGAGAGAAACTGCCGCTGTGTTCAGGTAGAGGGTGATATCGGTCGAATCCAGGGAATTGTTCAGCGCGTTAATCAGCGTGGTGCTGGTCTTGCCGTCTGCGGTCGCCATTAACATAAAATCGCTGTTGCCACCTTCTGCGGTAAACTTGACACCCAGAGAAGCGAGCCAGTCGATCGTCTCGCCTTCAGACGCTTCTTTTCTGGCAGGCGCTCCCTGTCTCGATATTCGGAGCGATGTGGACGCACAGGTGCAGGCGGCTTTTTTCTGTGTTGAGACCAATGCGATCCTGCTGACGGCAAATTGCTTCGTGCGTACAGTACCGGAGCTTCAGGTTGTTCCTCTGGCCGAAGACTGGCACCAGGAATATGGTATTATTTATCGCGCGAATCCGTCCCGAACCGTGCGAAAATATATCGATCTGGCGGTTGCACAGTATGCGGCCTACAGACGGTGACACAGGAACCGTTTCTTCATGCATTCGGAAATCTTCGCTTGCATGGCAGAGGGATTTCTTCTATAATCAGATTACACCAAAGAGGCTGTGACAGAAGGGAAGAAGTGGCTGGGGCTGCTTTTGGTCTGATATAGATCAGATAAGGTATATATCAGATAAGATGAATAAATGGAAGGGATTTATACTCAGGAGGATATATGAACGATTTACGCTGTACGGCAGCTTTCCGAGAAAAATACAACAGAGAACCGGATGGAATTGCGTTTTGCCCGTATCGTATCTGCCCATTAGGCGCCCATGTGGATCACCAGTATGGAAAGATCAATGGGCTGGCGATCAATTATGGCATTCATATGGCTTATTCGGTAAAGAAAAATGGTGTAGTGGAGCTATCGTCCCTTAACTTTCCAAAGCGGGCGCAGTTTCACGTGCGTTCTGTACCGGATGAAAAAGTGGGGGACTGGGCGGATCATCTGCGCGGCGCAACGAAGGTTTTATCCGAAAAATATGAGTTAAGATATGGGCTCTGCGGCGTGATTGAAGGAAGCCTGCCAATTGGGGGATTATCTTCGTCCGCGGCGGTCATTATCGCTTTTATGACAGCGCTCTGCAAACTGAATGGCATTCAGCTTTCAGAAATGGAGCTGGTTATGATGTCAAAGAAGGCAGAGAATGAGTACGTAGGCGTCTCCTGTGGAAAGCTGGATCAGTCCTGCGAGGTTTTTTGCAGAAAAGACAGTTTGCTGTATATGGATACAAAGGACGATTCCTATGAGCTGATCCCGGTGAATCCGGCAATGAAGCCTTACAGTATTGCGATTTTCTTTTCCGGGTTGGAGCGCTCCCTGGCGTCTTCGAAATACAATATGCGCCAGGACGAATGCAAAGCTGCTGCTTATGCGCTGATGGCTCACAGTGGAATGGACTATGGAAAGTTCCTGGATGCCAGACTCCGTGATGTACCTGTAGAAGTGTTTGAAGAATACAAGGACTGCCTGCCGGCAGCATGGCGGAAGCGTGCGGAGCATTATTATTCCGAAACTGCCCGCGCAGAAGCCGGGGCGAAAGCCTGGAGAAAGGGCGATCTTGATGCTTACGGAGCGCTTATTTTTGAGAGTGGATACAGCAGTGTTCATAACTATGAAAGTGGTTGTGATGAACTGATTACTCTGTATGGGATTATGACGGAAACAGAAGGCATATATGGCGGCCGGTTCTCAGGCGCTGGCTTTAAGGGCTGTTGTATGGCGCTGATTGACCCTGATTACGCGGAAGGGATAGAGAGACAGGTGGGCGAAAAGTATCTGAAGAAATATCCGGGACTGGAAGGAAAATATTCCTTCCATATCTGCAAGAGCGCAGATGGAGTGATACTGTAGTGTGAGAAAGGGCGAAAAGATGAAATGTATCGTACTTGCGGCAGGCTACGCAACAAGGCTGTACCCGCTGACGGAAAATTTCCCAAAGCCGCTCCTGGAGGTAGGTGGGAAACCGATTCTGAACTGGCTTTTGGATGACATAGATAAAATGGAAGATATTACAGGAATCGTAGTGGTGAGCAATCACAAGTTCAGAAGACATTTCAGTGAGTGGAAAGAGAGACAAAGCTTCAAAAATCCAGTTACTATTCTGGATGACGGTTCTGTTGACAATGAACACAGGCTGGGGGCTGTAAAGGATATCCTGTTCGCTCTTGAAGGTCTGGATATCCGGGAAGATGTACTTGTGGTTGCGGGAGACAATATTCTGGATTTTTCTTTTGAGGGCTTTGTAAAGTATGCAAAGAAAAAGGCCACATCCTGTGTGATGTGCCACGAAGAAAATGACCTGAAAAAGCAGCAGCGGACGGCAATCATCACATTGGATGATCAGGGGCTGATTACAAGCTATGAGGAAAAGCCGCAGACCCCCAAAGGAAATCTTGCGGTACCGCCGTTTTACTGCTACAGGGCAGAAGATATCGTGAGAATACCGGAGGCAATGGATGCCGGCTGCAATGCAGACGCTCCGGGAAGCTTTGCGGCCTGGCTGTCGGGAAAGACATCTGTGCATGCGTGGGTGATGCCCGGAAACAGGTATGATATCGGTGACATGCAAAGCTATGAGGCGGCTCAGAAGATATTTGCCAGGGATTGATTTAGGAATCTTGTAATTTGGAAGGAACGGAACCGTTATGAGCCGCTGCCAAAGACGGTGAGGCGTTCCTGGACGAAGGAAACGGAAAGTTGGATGTAAGGAGAAATTTATGCTGGAAAAGAATGTAGAACTAAAGAATAAGACCATCCTCGTTACCGGGGCCGCGGGATTCATTGGAGCCAACCTTGTACTGGAGCTGCTGCGGACACAGTCTCCGGTGAACGTCATTGGTATGGATAATCTGAACGATTACTATGATGTGTCGATAAAAAATTATCGCCTGGAAGAGATTCAGAAATGCGCCGGTGAACATCCGGAATCTGCCTGGAGCTTTGTGAAGGGAGATATTGCGGATGCTGAGGCGGTAAAGCAGGTTTTCAGGGATTGCCGCCCTTCGGTTGTGGTGAACCTGGCGGCGCAGGCCGGCGTCCGCTACAGTATTACAAACCCTGACGCGTACATCAAATCGAATCTGATTGGCTTTTATCATATTCTGGAAGCCTGCAGACACAGCTATGACGATGGGGAAAACGGCGTAGAACATCTTGTCTATGCTTCTTCCTCTTCGGTGTATGGTTCCAACAAAAAGGTACCGTATTCTACGGAAGATAAGGTGGACAATCCTGTATCACTTTATGCAGCGACGAAGAAGAGCAATGAGCTTCTCGCCCATGCGTATTCCAAGCTTTATAATATTCCGTCTACAGGATTGCGTTTCTTTACTGTCTACGGGCCGGCGGGGCGCCCGGATATGGCATATTTTGGATTTACCAATAAGCTTCGCAGCAATCAGACGATAGAGATTTTCAACTATGGAAACTGCAAACGCGATTTTACCTTTGTGGATGATATTGTGGAAGGAGTGAAGCGTGTGATGCAGTGTGCGCCGGAAAAAGTGGCCGGGGAGGACGGACTTCCGCTTCCGCCGTACAGGATATATAACATTGGAAACAACCATCCGGAGAATCTGCTTGATTTCGTGGACATTCTTCAGCAGGAACTGATCCGCGCAGGTGTACTTCCGGAGGATTATGATTTTGAAGCGCACAAAAAGCTTGTGCCGATGCAGCCGGGAGATGTGCCGGTGACATATGCGGATACGAGCGCTCTGGAGCGGGACTTTGGGTTTAAGCCGGCGACGGAGCTGCGGACGGGATTGAGGAAGTTCGCACAGTGGTATAAAGGTTTTTACTGCTGATATTCGTATTCTTCTGATACCGGCTGCTTTCCTTGTACCTGCGTTTTGCTTATATGGGAGCGAAGTGGGCATTCATGTGGTCATTATGGCATTACTGATGCTGCAGCGGCACATGCCAGGACTCAGGAATATTCCCACCGGAACAGAGTTGAGGAAGGATTTGCTGAAAAAGTTGAAACGTGGGCGATAAATGCAGAAAAAAGTCTGAGAGAAATTATGATGGGAATCAACTCGTTATTTTGCAGAATATGCTGGAATTATCAATGATTTTTCAGTCTTGGAAGATGTACTGCACTTATAATGAAAAGCTTAAGAAAGTTAAAAGATAATAAAATCGTATCGGAAGATGTTGATCGATTTTCATTTAAGTGCTATATATCATACAACAATCAGAACAGTTATAGTGTTAGAACACCATAAACGCTGATAATAATAAAAAAGAAAAATTGAAGTACGGATGATGGAAGCTGCTGACGCGATTCTGACCATGATGGCAATCGGAGATTATGTGGCTGAAACATTGGATCAGGAGCTGGAGGATCTTCAGAAAATGTTGGAGGAAGCCAGAAAAGAATTAAAAGCATAGGGGTAATACATATAGCAGACAATCGAAAAAATCGGAGAACCAGAACAGAAGGCTGGCTCTCTGATTTTTTACACAAGTCCTAAACCGCAGCAGAATGAAAAGAAATGTTGTGGCCTGATGTTTAGGATTGTCAATCTAAGATGAGTCAGGAGGAAATGCTATGCTGTATGCCTGAAACTTACTGATCAGGTGTTGTATATATCCGTGATAATTATGATGATTTTATTCCCGCGAAGAAGCAGAATTTGGAAAAAGTTATAGAAAACAGCAGTATATTATTTTCGGAATAGCCTCTCGACGATGGCCTTCTCCTGTGATACAATGAAAGTCGCGCATGCAGAATTGTGCTTCGCACAATGGCGCGGTACCGTTCTCGATTTTCTGCGAAAATCGGAACATAGCCTACATCCATACTTGCTGCGCGAGTACGGACATGTGATAGAATAAACACAGTTTATTTTTTGCCGGAGAAGGCATTTTTATGAGCAATCAGGCGGGAAAAACGGAAAAAGAAGGGTATGTGCTGGTCTTTTGGCTCATGTGTGAGCAGGCAGACGGTCACAACCGCCGGAATCATCAAAAAATGCCTGTAAATATGGGGAATCTTCTGCTATAATATGAGCTGAAGAGATTCTCGCTGCTTGCAGCAGAGAATCTCAGGGCTCAACGAGCAGCTGTGTTGCGAGTATGAGGGATTACAGAGTGAATGAATCAGCTATGCGTAACAAAGTCTGCAGAAAGTCACTGGATTTGGAAAGGACAACTGTGATCGTATGAAATTTGAATGGGATGAGAATAAAAATCTCATTAATAAACAGAAACATAACGTATCTTTTGAAACTGCAAGCCATATTTTTGAAGATCCGTATTACATTGAAATGTATGATTTTGAGCATAGCACTGAGGAAGACAGATATATTGCAATCGGGAAGTTCAGAAATATTTTGTTTGTGGTTTTTACGGAGAAAAAGGAAGCGATTCGATTAACTTGACTTCCCGGGTCTTTTTATACGCACACCGAAATAACGAGTGATTTTATC
>JAJBUL010000039.1 GCA_020860365.1 Clostridiales bacterium
CAATCACATCAAAGGAGCTTATGCTTACATCAAATAATTTCGTGAAACAACCCTGGCTGAACAGCTTCTGGCAAATCATTCCGGCAAGAGTTGTGATAAAATCAAAGGAGGATTTCGTATGAGTAACAGACAGGTTTCAAGACGTGATTTTCTCAGGACGGCCGTTGGGACGGTTGGAGTAACAGCGCTCAGCTCGATCCCGATGATGGCAGCGGCAGAGGAAGCAGCCGTGTATACGCCGGGCACTTACACTGCGTCTGCGGACGGCATCAATGGAGCAGTCACGGTCACCATGACTTTCGATGAGACCAACATTATGGAAGTCGTGATCGATGCTTCCGGGGAGACTGAATCCATTGGAGGCGCAGCGGCGGATACGCTGGCGAGTCAGATTCTGGAGGCGCAGTCAGCGGAAATTGACGGGGTAAGCGGTGCGACGATTACCAGCAATGCGGTTAAGAAGGCGGCTACCCAGTGTGTGGCACAGGCAAAAGGAATTGACGTAAGCGTACTTACAGAGAGTACAGAAAAAGCGACCATTGCGATTCCGGATGACACTTCTTTTGTGTTGAAGGATCTGTTGGCTGAGGATATCAACGCTTCCGCTGTGGTTATCAGTGAGATCACAGATTTTGCGGAAGAGATTGACTGCGATGTTGTGGTGTGTGGCGCAGGTGCCGCAGGCGTAGTGGCTGCGGTGACGGCGGCTGAAGAAGGCCAGAAGGTCTGCCTGCTGCAGAAGGAAAGTGTTGTGGTGTCGCAGGGCAATTGTGCAAGCGCGGTTCTGAAGAGTGAGTCGACAGAGCTTGGCCTGAAGAAATGGATTCATGAGTGTACGGCGTTCAATGCGTGGAGAAGCAAACCGGATTTGCTTCGGGCGTACATTGACAATTCCGAGGAAGCGTTGAACTGGGTCTGCGAAAAGGGCGGTATCACAGAAGCGACTGACTGGACAAATGAAGCGACCGGAGTCAGCAAATATCAGGATACCTCAGCTGTTTTCACAGGCGTATGCACAGACGGTGTAAATACCTATGATTATGGAGAGGAAGTGGTGACTACATTCGCCCCCTGGTTTGGACCAAAGCCGAACAATGTTGGCACACTGATGGCTGGAATTCTGAGTGATGCGCAGGAGCAGTACGGAGACATGCTGGAAGTACATTTTTCCACACCAGTCGTTCAGCTTGTACAGGCAGATGACGGCTCCGTGACTGGCTGTGTGGGACAGGACGAGGAAGGCAACTATATCAAATTCAACGCTAAGGCGGTCATTTTGGCTACCGGCGCGTATGAGAACAATCCAACCATGGTTCGCAGATTCTGCCCGGATATTGAGGCGTTTGATAAAAAGGTGTACCATAGAACAGGCGATGGGAATATCTTGGCGATTGCGGCAGGCGGATGCATGGAACCGGCAGCCCACAGCAAGGTCATGCATGACTTTGACGCAGGCCTGATGTATGACGAGCCCTTCCTTGCGCTAAATATGGAAGGCGAACGTTTTGCAAATGAGGAGGTAGAGATGGCTTATATCTCCAACATTCTGCGCTGGCAGCCATCCTTCCAGGGTGAGAATATGGATGACGATCATGCCGACGGCTCTAAGGGCTGGTATTGCCAGATTTATGACAATGACTACATGAATTATGCAACCGCAGGCGTTCCGGAAGTCGTTATGCAGCGCTATCTGAAGGAAGAGGACGCATCCCTGCATGAGGGCGTCTTCGAATATCTGATTGACACTTTCCGCGCAGACACGATCGAAGAACTGGCGGAAAAGCTTGGTCTTCCGGTGGAAGCAACCGTGGCCAGTGTAGAGCGGTACAACGAACTCTGTGAGACAGGCGAGGATCTTGATTTTGGCAAAAAAGCCGAATATATGAATAAGATCCAGACTGCGCCATTCTGGGGCATTCGCCGTCACATCCGCTGCTCATCCATCTGCGCTGGTGTTCTGACCGACGGAAACAGCCGTGTGATCACCGAGGACGGTGAAGTGATCAATGGTCTATATGCGGTGGGCAACCTGGGCGGACAGTTCTTTGGCGGAGCGGATTACCCGTTCTTTCAGACAGGTCTGTCACTGGGACATGCGTTCACCTTTGGACGTATTGCCGGGAAGCATGCGAGCGCATTATAATTCCGGAAAGTAAAAAAACTCCTTTGTGGAGTATGCCGTGAAGGATGTAAAACCGTTTGTAAAGGAAAAATGAAGCCCAGTATTAATCTTCGAATAGTAAAACTCCCCCGGCATATGCAGGGGGAGTTTTGCACACAGTCTCAACGCCTTGAGAGTTTTGCCGCAGTTTTTTCAGCATGGGATCATCATGCCAATCTTATTTCTTTTGAGAATGGTTGACATTCCTGTCAATAGCAGCGAACGGCACACACCGGCGTCGAATAATATGCGCTATCGGTGCAAATTCCGCGGGTAGAGTTTGCTGCGTGAACAATCATGCCTCCGCCAATGTAGATCGCTACGTGGTTAATTGTCCCGTCCCCGGAAGAACTGTAAAACAGCAGATCCCCCGCCTGGATTTCACTGAGACTTACAGTTGTTCCATCTGTTGCCTGCGCTGCCGACGTACGCGATAAGGAGATACCGAAATACGCGAACACGGACTGTACGAAACCAGAACAGTCAGCACCATCTGTCAGGCTCGTTCCGCCATAGACATATGGATTTCCTACAAACTGTAATGCATAGGCAGCGATGGATTCGCCGAGGCTGGAGGAAGAACTGCTTGTTGATTCCGTATCAGCAGTGGTCTCTGCCTGTGCGGATTCTGTTTCAGCAGTGGCTTCTGTCTGCGCAGTGGTTTCGGTCTGAGGAGCTTCTGTCTGCGCAGCAGTCTCGGTCTGAGGAGCTTCTGTCTGCGCAGCAGTCTCGGTCTGAGGAGCTTCTGTCTGCGCAGCAGTCTCGGTCTGAGGAGTCTTCGGCTGTGTGGCAGTTTCGGTTTGTGTGGCAGCCTCGGTTTGCGTGGCAGCCTCAGTTTGTGTGACAGCCTCGGTTTGCGTGGCAGCTTCCGTTTGTGTGACGGTTTCCGCTTGTGTAGCCACGGTTGCGGGTGATTCCATCCCTGACGCTTCTGTTAAGCCGGAGCTTTCTGCAACGGTTTCTTCCGTGTATCTGGTTTGAGCAGCTTCTGCTTCAGCCATCGTTGTTGCTTCCGCAATCAGACGCGCTTCTTCTTCCTCGATGGTCTCGGCAACGGAATAATAGGTGTTATATTGGACATATTCTGCTTTGATATAACCATAGACATCATTGCCAAGTGCCACTTTCATCCAGTCTTCACCATAGAGAACCACTTCGATTTGGTCATTTTCTTCCGCTACATCAATGATTCCACTGTCTGTAGAAGCTTCTGTGCGGATATTCAGGTATTCCGCCTGGACGGTTGCTACATTATAAGCGACTTTTTCGGCGATTGCTTTCGCTTCTTCACCGGTAGCGAAGTATTCCGCTTTTACATAACCGTGTGCATTGCCAGATGTGATCTCGTACCATTCGCCGTCCACGGATAGAATGGTAGCGGCATCGTTGTTGTAAATCTTGGCTACGATTTCGCTGTCGATGGTGGCTTCTGCGCGAATGTTTATGTATTCTTCACACTGCGCAAAGATTAATTCACCAACAACGGAGGTCTCTTCCTCAGTGTCGGCTTCGGATGCGGTCGCTTCGACAGCAGCTTCCACTCCATCGTCGGCAACACTTGTGTTTTCAGAATCTGTTAATTCTGTTTCCGCTTCCGAATCTGCAGCAGAGTCTGAAACAGATTCTATGCTGGCAGCGATTGCGGAGAATTGTTGCGTGCCCGGGGATATGAACCCTGCGATGAGGCACAGTGAAACCACCAGCGACACCTTTCGTTTTATCAGTTTTATCGCCTCCTGTAAAAAATGAAAGTACTGCATAAATATTGTAATAGGACGTGTTAAAAACATTACGAAATATTACAAATTTATTAAAAATATGTTACGAACAAATGATAGCATATTTAATCTTTAGCGTCAAATGAAAATTGTGTGTTTATTATTTCTAAAGAATTCGCAAAGAAAGAAAAAGAAAATATGAGAAAAAGGAAAATGCAAAAAACAAAACATCTTTTGATGTCACGCAAAGGATGAGATAGTTATTCATTTCAAGCATAATCAGAAATAGATATAAAGTATTTGCTATTCTGACGACTTCAATATAAAATCAAGGCAACGGGAGGTGAGTAATCATGCCGGAAGCAAACAACGAAACCTAACGTTTCTACCAGAATCTCGTGGACATCGGTTTTGGAGAGGAAATGCTCGCTCGCTGTGTACTTCTTCAAAAAGAAGGACGAGAACGGGAATTACGGCTTACATTGCAAAACAGCCGGAGAAATTTATTGGATCAGATCCATACGGAACAAAAAAAGCTGGACTGTCTGGATTATCTCATGAACTGGCTGGATAAAAAGGGGCAAAGAAGCAGTGACAGTTGAGGACATCATTGCAGGTTACTATGATGAAACGAAGGAAAGCACCGAATGGAACGCCTATGCTGATATGCTTTATCAGGAGGCGCTCCGCATCAGCATGGAACTGAACAATCAATATCATACTCCGGATGAAGTCAGGGAAATCATGAGCCGTCTGACGGGAGAGCAGATTGATCCGTCCTTTCGGCTGTTTCCACCATTCTACACGGATTTTGGGAAGAATACTCATATTGGGAAGGATGTGTTTATCAACTCCGGCTGTCATTTTCAGGATCAGGGCGGAATTGAAATCGGCGATAGCACGATGATCGGCCACAATGTAGTGCTGGCGACGATCAATCATGATTTAGACCCGGCGCAAAATCGGAAGAATCACTATGCTCCTATTAAGATTAGCGATCATGTATGGATTGGTTCTAATGCAACCGTTCTTCCTGGTGTGAGTATTGGAGAGTGGTCAGTTGTTGCAGCGGGAGCAGTCGTGACCAAAGATATTCCGCCATATACAGTAGCAGGCGGCGTACCGGCAAAACGAATCCGGACAGTTGAAAGGGGGAGAAGCGGATGAGAAAATACAGTCGGCGACAATTTGTAAAGCTTGCGGCAGCCGGAGGAATCAGCGCAGCGTCATGGATGCTTTTTAACAATGCTATTTTGGACGTCAAAGCGCAGGAAAGCAATCCGAATGGGTCAGACTTTACCGAATCCTCTGCTTTTGTCAATACATCGAGCAGCAATCAGATACTGGTCGTCTGGTTTTCCTGCACGGGTACGACTGAACAGATTGCCCAGTGGATTACAGGAAAAACCGGCGCAGACAGTTACGAAATTGTACCAGAGGATCCCTATACAGAGGAGGATCTGGCATATTATACCGGAGGGCGTGCCGACCGTGAGCAGGAGGATACTTCTGTAAGACCGGCGATTTCCGGCAGTGTGGAAAACATCGGGCAGTATGATGTGATTTTCCTTGGTTATCCCATCTGGCACGGACAGGCGCCGCGGATCATCAGTACCTTTCTGGAGAGTTATGATTTTGCGGATGTAACGATCATCCCATTCTGTACTTCTCACAGCAGCGGCATTGGCTCCAGCGCCGAGAATTTGCATGACCTTTGCTCCAATGCTGTTACCTGGATGGACGGGCAGCGATTCTCCCAGGATACAGAGGAGAGTGAAGTGGCTGCATGGATCAACAGTTTAGAGTTACCGGAAAGTGAGGTGCGTACCGTGGGTGAGTTTGATTTTGAGACGAAGACAGTATTGCTCAACAGCGGTTATGAAATGCCCATCATGGGACTGGGCACTTACAGTCTGACGGATGAGGAATGCGCGGTTTCATTTGCAGCTTTGCTGGAAGCAGGCGGCAGACTGATTGATACTGCGTATATGTACGGCAACGAAGCGACAGTCGGGCAGGCGGTCCGGGATTCGGATGTGCCGCGGGAAGAGATTTTCGTGATTACAAAGCTTTATCCGAACCAGTTTGCCAACGCTGCCGAAGCCATTGACACGGCACTGGAAAAGATGGGGCTGGACTATATTGACATGATGCTTCTGCATCATCCGGGAAACAACGATGTGGAAGCATACCTGGCGCTGGAGCAGGCTGTCACAGATGGCAAGGTACATTCGATAGGCCTGTCCAACTGGTATGTAGAGGAACTGGAAGAATTTCTGCCCCAGGTGAACATCACTCCGGCACTGGTACAGAACGAAATCCATCCGTATTATCAGGAGAACGACGTGATTCCTTATATCCAGTCGCTGGGAATTGTTGTACAGGGCTGGTATCCTCTTGGCGGACGTGGGTATACGGCAGAATTATTGGGCGATGAATTGATTCCTGCTATCGCTGAGGCTCACGGCGTTTCCTCTGCCCAGGTAATCCTGCGGTGGAATTTGCAGAAAGGCGTCGTGGTGATTCCGGGCTCCAGCGACCCGGAGCACATCCGGGAAAATCTCGATCTGTTCGGGTTTGAGTTGACGGATGAGGAAATGGAACAGATCAATGCTCTGGATCGGAATGAAAAACACGACTGGTATTAAGCTCAGTATATCCAGCACAATATGCACAGAGTTTTTGTAACAACGCTTAATGCTATTGCGGCCGGATCAGTTCTGAACTATAGAATAATAATATATATCATAAAAAGAAAGTGAGGCAATTATTATGGAAGAAAAATTAAATCTGACAATGGAATGGGATAAGACTTTCCCAAAAAGCGACAGAGTAAATCACAGGAAGGTAACCTTCCACAACCGCTATGGTATCAATCTGGCGGCGGATCTCTACGAGCCGAAGGATATGGAAGCGTCCTCTGGCGGCGA
>JAJBUL010000180.1 GCA_020860365.1 Clostridiales bacterium
CTCTACAGTTTTCAAGATTTACTTACCATAATTACTTGCTTTCCATAATATCAATGCGTCGGATGTCCTGGATGCTGTCCTGGATGATGATGTGGAGGAGGTTTATGTTGGTTTCCTGAAAGATGGGGGAACTGTGATGACACAGAACAGCGAAGGGAGCACGTCGCAGGTTTCCAGTTCTTTAGCTTCAGTCTTTGACGCGAAAGTTTATATTCATAAGTTTACGAGTAATCCGTTATCTGGAAACAACAAGCAGATATATCGGCATGTCACAAGCACGGAAGGCCCCATTTATACGCCAGATGCGGACAGTTTGTGGGTGAGAGTCAGCCGGGAATATCTGCTCCCTGGCACAATCCTCATGATTAATGTTTTCCTGAATGCGACGTATGTGTTTGAGGACTATGGGGTGCGCGTGGTTGTGACGCCTTATGATTTGGGAAACCTCACTTATTCAGATATCACCAGCCTTGGGCTTGATAAGGAAAATGCCATTGACCTGCACAGGATTGCGAAAGAGCCGGCATTGCTGGAATATTTGCTGGAAAGCCAGCGGGATATGGGGAGGACGACCTATTATGTTTCGAAGAATGGATCGGAAGACAATACGGGCCTTTTCCCATGGAACCCGATCCCGGATTTCAGTGGGCTGTCGGGTAAGAGCAATATAGAGATATTCATTATGGATGATGGCGTGTATGGCATCAGTAAGACATTCAAGATGGGGGAGAATTCCAGGCTGTACTCCTACGGAAACCGGCCGACAATAGACTGCTACCAGACGACCGGGGAACTGGCACTCCTGGACGGCTACGAAAATGTGTATTATACGGAGTATGCAGGGAAAGTCGGTCAGGTTGTAATGGATGGTGTACTGAGCTGGAAGCTGGTCACAAGCCTGGAAAAGCTGGCGAACGAAGGCGAATTTTACCCGGACACGGATAATGGCATTCTGTATGTGTATTCGGAAGAAGACCGCACGGGGCTGACGGTAAAAGTCGCGCCGAACTTTAACGCGATATCCATCAGCAATGACTATGTGGAGATTGAGAATATCCGGATCATCGGCGCCGGATGCCACGGGATCAGCCAGTCTTCCAGCCACGATATCAAGATTTCAAAATGCGAGATTTCCTTTATCGGCGGGATTCTTCAGACCACATCTGCGCGGTATGGGAACGGCATCCAGACATGGGGTGTGGCGGACTGCTATAACATCCTTGTGTGTGATAACATCGTGACGGACTGTTATGATGCCGGGATTACACATCAGGTAAATGACTCTGCCGTGGTTGCAGATAACAACAACATCCACTACCTGCGGAACAGAATAGAAAACTGTTTTTATCTGATTGAGTTCTTCCATTCGAATAGCTCTACTTTTACGGATGTCCTGTTTAAGGATAACGTAGGCATCACAAGCCGCTCGACCGGCTACCGGATAGGTGCGACAACAACGGAGTCGGCCATCTGCTGCTGGCGGAGCAATGGGGCAGAGGATGAGATTATCTTTGAGAACAACGTGTTTTACGATGTCACGCGGGCGGTTCATGCATCAAAGTCTTTAGACAGGGTGTACTTTAACGACAACCTGTTCCTTCTCAGGGAGGATGCGGAGGACACGGCGCTGAGCAAATACGTGGTGAATGAGGAGAACACAGAGATCATTTCCTGCCTGGATTCCCCAGAGACGGACAGCGAGAAACTGGATGCGCTCTTCTCCTCATGGAAATTCCATCAGAGGGCATTTCGGATGCTTACGATGAGGGATGAAACCTATGAGACGGGCTTTACCGAAATGAAGTAGGGCTTAAAAAAACAATCGCGGCGGCAGCCGTGTTTTATATATAAAAATCAGGGACTGTGATAAGCAGTCCTATTTTTATGCCCTTTTGGGCGTGGGAAGGAGAAGACCTATGGATAAGATTGCAGATTTGGTGACCGGGGAGGCGGTTCTCCAGTGGCTCATCATCTTTCTTCTTATTGCCTATTTTGTGTACAAGGAATATCCGGATTTCAAGAAACGGATGACCGGAAGCACGAAAAAGGAGATGGAGGAGGCGAGCCGGGAGAAAGGGGTGGAGGAACGGCTGGCAAAGGTGGAAGCGAGGATAGCCGACATCGAGGGGAAGCTGAGGAAGGATTATCAAAGCTTGGAAGAGCTGCTCCGTGCTGAACAGGAGGACAAGCGCATCCTGCAGGCATCGCTTGAGGAGCGTGAAATCACCATGCGCGCCCTGCTCGCCATCATTGACGGGCTGCACGAGATCGGTGCGAACGGCCCGACCACGGCGGCGCACGAGGAGCTGACCACCTACCTCTCGAAGCAGGCGCACAAAGCCAATTAAGGAGGTGCGCCATGTGGAGCGACAGGCATTTCAACCGTGAGATGGAGCGGGTGGAGAGAGAAAAGAAACAGTGTGACAGGGAGAAGGAGCTGTTTGATAAGCGGCGGGAAGTAAAGATGGTCAAGCGGTCGATGCGGACGTTCAGGCTCCCGACGACTACGAAAATCATCATGGCTTTCCTGCTGGTCAACTGTACAGCTGTGGAAATTTACTCCATGGTGGTCATGTGGAAGCTCGAAAATCTGGACGCTCTGTACTCCCTCATCACGGCTGTGGTCACGGAAAACATCTCTTTCGCGGTCTATGCAGCCAAGAGCTACAACGAGACGAAGCAGGAGGAGATCATTAAATTGGAACGGGACAGGATGTCCATGGAAGAAGCCGCCGGGGATATCGGCGAGGAAGATGAACCGGATCTGAATCCGGAGGAGGCAATGGGATGATTGATTATGCAGTATTTCTGATGGGGCTGTTGGTAGCCTCTACAGTGACCGGTCTTGTGACAGAGGCCATTAAGGTGCAGCTCGAAGAGCTGGGGAAGGACTACAAGGCGAACCTGCTTGCAGGGATTGTGTCCGTGGTGGTCTCCATCGGGCTGGCAGTGGGGTATACGGTGATCTGCGGCATCACCTGGACACAGCAGGTGGCGGTGGTTGTCGTGGCGTTGGTGCTGCTTTCCTGGCTCTGCGCCATGCTGGGCTATGACAAAGTCGTGCAGGCAATTAGCCAGTTTAAGAGCGGCAAACAGGAAACAAGTGATGAGTAAGAAGATGGCCGGCTGAAATATGCCGGCCGGAAAGGGGAGTTTTATGAGCTATTTGAGAAGCAAGGTTGTGGCGCAGGCAAAAGCGTGGCTTGGCTGCAATGAAAGTGACGGATCGCACAAGGAAATCATCGACGTGTATAACAGCCACACCCCGCTGGCGAGAGGTTACAAAGTGCAATACACCGATGCGTGGTGTGCGACCTTCGTGAGTGCTGTGGCTATCAAGCTGGGGTACACCAGCATCATGCCGACCGAGTGCGGATGCGATAAGATGATCGAACTGTACAAGAACCTCGGCTGTTGGAAAGAGGATGATTCCTATGTGCCGGATGCCGGGGATGTGATTTTTTATGACTGGCAGGACAGCGGCTCCGGGGACAACACCGGCTCTTCGGATCATGTGGGTATCGTGGAGAAGGTGTCCGGTTCGACCATCACCGTCATTGAGGGGAATTACTCCGATTCCGTGAAGAGACGCACCCTGCAGGTGAATGGAAAATATATCAGGGGCTTTGGGCTTCCGAAGTACACGGAGACCACGACCACCAAGGCGGCGGCAACCACGACCGCAAAGCCGGAGACAGTCTGGAATTATCTGCTGGGCAAGATTGGCAACGCCTACGGTGTGGCGGGGCTGATGGGTAACATCTATGCGGAATCTGCGCTGCTTTCCATCAACCTGCAGAACACCGGCAACACCAAGCTGGGGAAGACCGATGCGGAATACACGGAGGCTGTGGATGACGGCTCCTACACCAACTTCGTGAAGGACGGTTATGGGTACGGCCTCTGCCAGTGGACGTATTACACGCGCAAACAGGCGCTCCTGGATTATGCGGAGGAGCAGAAGGCATCCATCGGCAACCTGGACATGCAGCTGGCGTTCATCTATAAGGAACTGTCCGAGTCGTACAAGACGGTGCTTTCCACGCTGAAGAATGCGACTTCCGTTAAGGAAGCCTCGGATGCGGTGCTCACGAAATACGAAAAGCCGGCCGACCAGTCGGATTCAGTCAAGACCAAGCGGGCGGGCTACGGCCAGACGTATTATGACAAGTACGCTGTGGCCACCGCAGCCTCTTCGGGCAGCAGTTCTTCTTCCACGGTGACCGAGAAGAAGGCAACCGACGGGGCGAAGAGCTTTTCTAAGTCCCTGGCAGGAACCTATGTTACGACCGCCAACCTCAATATGAGGAACGGCGCAGGCACCGGCAAGTCCGTGATGGTCACAATTCCGAAGGGCACGGAAGTCCAGAACTACGGCTACTACACCAGCTATAACGGTACGAAGTGGCTGTATCTGGTGTACACAAAGAAGAACGTGAAGTATATCGGCTTCTGTTCGTCTGAATATCTGAAGAAACAGTAATCAACAGCCTCTGTGGGAGAAATCTCACAGGGGCAGCACAATTTATGGAGGTAAAATCTTATGAGTATCAATGATTATCCTGCAAAGCTCACCGACGGTTATTATTATGTGCGTACCGCATGGGAGGATGAGGAATCCCAGGTCGGCCAGTACCGCACCTTAAAGAGTGCGATTGCAAGGGCGGACGCGAACCCCGGTACCCATATCTTTACCGGGGACGGCATTGCCATTTACCCGGAGGATGAGGAGACCGTGACCGTTTCCGAGGGGACAGAAGAAATCACCCTGGACGAGCCGGAAGCCATCCAGGACGACCAGATTCAGGCGGAAACCGAAGGCAGCGAGGAAGTTGCTGCCGGAACCGAAACGCCTAATACAGAGGATTCTGGCGCATCTGAGGAGGGTGCGACCGAGCCGACCGCAGAGGAGATTGCGGAAGCCCAGACCGAGGCGCTGGCGGAGGGCGAGTACCCCAATGACGGCAACACGGAGACCATCCTCTATGCCAGGGCGAACACACTCCTGAATGTCCGCAGCGGCAACTCCCTCGATGCTGACAAGGTGACGGTCATCAAGAAGGGAACCGTGGTCGAGGTATTGGAGCTGTGCGACAACGGCTGGTACCGCATTAAGTGCGAGGCGGCGGAGTGCGGATATGCCTATGTAAGCAATGCCATCGGCACCTATTTCAACACCGGCACTTCCCTGTACACCGTCCAGCCTTCCGATTCCCTGTGGAAGATCGCGGAAAAGACGCTCAATGACGGGAAGAAGTACACGGACATCAAGGCAGCCAACAACCTGACCAGCAACTATATCCGCGTCGGGATGCAGCTTCTGATCCCGTAAGGATAACACAGTCACCGACCCCTGTGGGAGAAATCCTGCAGGGACTTTTCTTGTCTTTGGAAGGAGGCACAGGCTTATGGATGGGTACCCGACCCTGGAAGAATTGAAGCGGATGCAGGAAGTGGATATCACCACGGTGGATAAGGAGACCCTTGTGGACATCGGCTCCGTCCATGTGGATGAATCGCTTCCCTATGCGGAGCGCGTGAAGGAGTTCGTCCGGCAGATAAAGAACCCTTACTGTTACCTGAACAACGGTGTGGTGGTGAAGGTCGGCTTTGCCGGGAAGGAACCCCTGGAAGACTGCATCGCGCGTTATATCCGCTCCAAAGGATAATGTATTCTTTGTGAGAACAGGATAAAAACGCCGATTTTCAGGACATAAATTGAACAAATACCACCAAAAACAGGCGCGTTTTTTCTGTAGATTTATGCCCGTAAAAGTGTGCGGATTGACTGGATATGTGCCGCGAAGGACGGTAATGTAAGTGTCACGGTGGGGAGAATCTACCTATTAACAATAGGCAGCCCCCGCCAGTACATAAAGGAGAGGAGGAGCAGGATGGAGAACAGATCGGCGGCTTATGAGCGGCTGTCACAGGATGACGGCGACAAGCAGGAAAGCGAGAGCATCCGGAGCCAGAGGGCTCTGATCCAGCAGTATGTGGATAACAACCCGGCGCTCCACCTCGTGGCCGAGTATGCAGACGACGGTTGGAGCGGCACGAATTTTGACCGCCCGGACTTCAAACGGATGATGGACGATGCCGCCAAAGGGCGCATCAACTGCATCATCGTGAAGGACCTATCCCGGTTCGGGAGAAATTACATCGGCATGGGCAAGTACATGGAGCGGATTCTTCCCTCCATGGGAGTGCGGCTCATTGCGATAAACGACAACTACGACAGCGCGAAGAACAATGATTCGGACAGCATCATCGTGCCGTTCAAGAACCTCATCAACGATTCCTACAGCAGGGACATCTCCACAAAGATACGGAGCCAGCTGGATGTGAAGCGGAAACGGGGCGACTTCATCGGCAATTATGCCGCCTACGGCTACAAGAGGGATGAGAACGACCATAACCGCCTTGTGGTGGATGAATACGCGGCGGGCATCGTCCGGGACATTTTCAACATGAAGATGGAGGGGCTTGGCTGCCAGACCATTGCCGACCGGCTGAACGAGCGGGGCGTGTTAAGCCCGATGGAATACCACAGGCTCCAGGGGGTCAACTTAAAGACCGGATTCCGGGGAGACGGTAGCCCCAGATGGACGAGCGGACAGATTTCCCCGATGCTCAGGAACCGCGTCTACATCGGCACGATGCAGCAGGGCAAGCGCAGGAAGACCAATTACAAGATGAAACAGCTGGTGGACGTGCCGGAGGAAGAATGGATCTGCGTGGAAGGGACACAC
>JAJBUL010000008.1 GCA_020860365.1 Clostridiales bacterium
ATTTTAGGGAATTTTGTTTCCGATTTCAGGTAATTTCATTATACGCTATACATCCTGTGTCAGAGTAATCATATATTCTCTCCATTTATCCCATGTCCACTCACCTCTCTCATAGAGGTCGTTCGGGGATTCAAGACCGGCATTATCCAGCATCTTCTTCAAATAATCAGTATATGCCTGCTCACTTTCACCTTCACAAAATACGTAGATCAGTGGCTTGGCTGCTTTTACTTTACGAGGCATTATTCCACCTCCTCAATCTCAATATCCGGAGTTGCGCCATATTTTCCTAACAAATATCCCTTTCTGATATTTTCCGTAGTTCTAGTTCCAAACTCACTGATACTATAAAGATCTGTTGTTCCGTCTTCACTACTCTTATCTGCAAAATACAACTGATCCTTACGAAGCAACTCCATATTCATAAGTTCTGTGTTATGTGTAGTAAATACAAGTTGTGCTCCATTTGGATTTGACTGTTTACTCTGGAATTTTGCTACAACAAAATCTACAAGCATTGGATGAAGTTCTTTTTCAATTTCATCAATAATAAGAACACCACCTTTATTAAGTACAGACTCGATTGCTGGTGCAATGGACATAAGTTTTCTCGTTCCATCAGATTCATCAGACAATTCCAAAGGATAAAGAACTGTCTCTCCATCCGCATTAACACCCTGATGCTTTGATGTTGCTTTCACTTCATTCATTTTAAGTCTTGTTTCTGAGTTATTCGATGTTTCTGACAGAATGTGCATAAATTGAGTCAATGCAGCTTTTACACCTTCTGACATATTCTCTGGAAGACTCAGATCATCCTTAATTTCTTTGCTGTCAATTTCAAACTGCATACTTTCGATACCGAAATCTGCCGATTTTGCATAATCAGAAATTGCATGCAGCATATTCGCATCATTGGAATAATCCAATAACTGCTTTGGAATATCAGAATAGTCCCTTGAGAAATAAATCAACTCTCGAAACCATTTCATCGCATTGGCGCAAGCTGCATCATTCATTGTACAAGCTATTGAGAAAAACAATTGATTCGAAGCGACAGTCTCACTAATCAATTTTCTTTTTGCCTTATCTTCTGTAAAATTAAAAGACTGATTTTCTCTGTTAAATACTAATGCCTTCTGTCCTTTTGGTGCATGATATAACGATTCTTTCAATACCTTTTCCTTTGTTGCCGCAAAAGAATACCAATATTTTATTCCTTCTAAGGTATAAATAAACTCAAATTCTGTTAGTTCATCCTTGGAATAATCATTTAACGCAAACGGAATAACTGGAATTTTTGCATTTTCGTGCTGTGTTCTCTGAGCGTTTTTGATGAATTGTACTGCCAGCCAAAATGCACGAATGACATTACTCTTACCTCCACCATTCTTTCCATATATAGCTACACTTGGCAGCAAATTCAATGTTCCATAAGAAATCAGGCTGTTCTTGAAAGTTTCAAGTCCTGTTGCTTCCATAGACAATGTTGCTTCATCACGAAATGATCTATAATTTTTGAATCTAAATTCGATTAACATAATCTCACCTCCAGATTTACTCTCTATTATTACCTATAAAGTCAGAAGCTGCGGAGGAATGCCATATCTCCCAATCTGCCATCTCCCAGCAGGTACAGGCACTGGAACGGGAGCTTGGTTTTCAGCTCCTGGAGGGGAAAAACGAAAGTTTACGCTGACGACTGCAGGCAAGCATTTTTATAAAAAGAGTCTGATACTGGTGGCTGATTATGAGCGCATCTGTTCTGTAAGTGCAAAGATTGCCCGTGGTTCCGAGGCCGTTTTGCGCATTGGCTGTCTGCGTGGATACAATGGCAGAGAACTGCCAAAGGCGTTAGAAGTATTTGCTGCAAAATATCCAGATGTTGAACTGGAAACAACACATGGGAATCATGAGGAACTGTACTATCAGCTTCGTGTTGAAAACAGGTCCATTGGAGTTTAGCAATTCAAGAGCGAGTTGAATAATCTTGCGGAATGAGCTTCCGCCTTTGTCAAACGATACCGGTTCTTTTCGAATATTGCTGTTCCTGATTTTTCTTCTCTGGTTTTGGGGAACAAATTCATTCTTCTGTAAATGAACTTGTTCCCCAAAATGATAATTATTCAGGTCTGCATCGTTCTCCAACAATTCTTTTTCATAAAAGTGGCGATAAACGAGATATCTTCACCCTCATAGTATTTAACAAGCAACTGTTTGAACTCCGGCACATGACTTTCGGGAATCACCAAAAATCCTCCGCCATGAGCAATAAGATAATGATTAGCAAAAATGACAGCTGCCCGTTTATTTCCATCCAAAAAGATCTGAGTCTTCATGCAGTACAGACACAGTTTAATGGCAATATTGATGGCATCGTCATTTTCTTCGGTGATTTCCCGAATCTGCTCCTTTACATCTATCTCTATGGGCAGAGGCGGAATATAGGATGAACCGCCGATGGTAACAGGGACACCACGAATGCGGCCACCTTCCGCAAAAAAGCCCTCATTGACGATCCTTGCTATATGGCTTAGCATATAATAATCACTACGGCTGGCAATCACATCACGATCAAGGATAAATTCCCATGCGTGTTTCAAATTCAATATCTTCTGAACATCGGTAGCAGTCATGCCGGATACTTTTCCGTTTTCTATAATTTCTTCCGTTTGTGGAAAAGAAGTTACAACGCCCTCCAGAACGGCCTGGTCATAGATATTCATTTTCATATTTGCCCGCGCAAATGAAATGTTGGTTGTAACCGCGGCAGGAAGTTCATCTTCCGAATATCCTGCAGCAGCAAGCTGTTTTTCAACACTGCGTAGTTCTTTGCGAATCTCACGGGCTTCCCTGGCATTGCGCAGGAGAAGGTTATAAAGTTCATCCGTATATGCTCCAACATAAGTGGAGGTAAGCTTACCTGCCACACGCTTTCTGACATAGAGATATTTCCCGTCACCCCGCTCCTTGATTTCGGGTGTACCGTCATAGGACATCAAATTCAGTCTTGCATACAGATCGGCACGGGTTCTGAGCAATTCCTGTATTTCATTGTATTGTGCTGCCATTGCTTTACCTCCTTTGGGGAACAATTATGGATATTTTTATATCATAATGTTCCCCAATAGTCAATGCTGTTTGAAGGTTTCATATCTAACTGTATAAGTTCCCGCATTCAGGTAGCAAATTCCATCCTTCACGTATATTCAGTTCTTTCAGGTCGAGTGTTCCCTCGTATACCCGTATGCCAAGCACATGCTCTCCCTTCGTGATATGAATTCTGGCTATGGCAGCTTCTGTGAATTCCGCGGATTCCAGCCGGATGTGTCCCGTCACCAGCTGCGAATTTAGTAAAATAGCGGTCTCCGCCTTGCTTCTTTGATCTCTGTAAATTTTTTCTCATCCATTTTATCAGGTACTCCTTTCTGGTGTATCTCCGTCTGCTTATTCATTCAGGCTTTCCACGAGACCTTTCAGCGCTTCCGGGGACATCACTCCATAAGCTGCCAGCGCACTCAGCGGCATTTCAAACATCATCTGCCTGCGCATTTTCTCTCCGCCTGCTCCCATGGCATCTTCCGTGCCTTCTGACGTTCCTGATCCTACTCCGGCACCCTCTGCGCCCATTCCCATTCCGGTCATCAGGTTTGCCACAAATTCCCGTCCCTTGCGAATACGCATCAGTTCGCCGATGGTGGTACTTAAGGATACGTGAAGCGGAAGCTCCTGTGCAGACTGAATCTTCACGCTGCCGGAGAGGCGGATATCCCTGCTGGATGCGCCAATTTCGATCACCGCCGGCCTGCTTTCTGTAAACCAGTCGTGGATCTTCGATTCATAATAGGCAAAGGACCTGCCATCCAGCAAAAATGACACCTCTTTTTCCTCTCCCGGCTCCAGGTATATTTTTTCAAATCCTTTTAGTTCTCTCACCGGGCGCCTTACATCGCTGTCCGGCACGCCGACGTAGAGCTGTACGGCTTCTTTTCCCGCACAGGTTCCCACATTCTTTATGATGCAGGAAACCGTGACGGTATCCGTATCTGACATGGATTCCCTGCTTAGTTTAAAGTCCTTATATGCAAAAGACGTATACGACAGTCCATGTCCAAACGGAAACAGGACATCCATTTTCTTCTTATCATAATACCGGTATCCGATATAAATCCCTTCCCGGTATTCTACGACGCCATCTTCCCCCGGAAAGTTCAGCCAGGAAGGATTGTCCTCTACCTTAAGCGGCCAGGTTTCCGCCAGATGGCCGGACGGATTGGCACGCCCATAAAGGAGATCGACGGCAGCCTGCCCTACATGGTCGCCGCCTAAGTACATACACAAAAGTCCATTTACTTCAGATACCCATGGAAGTGCCATACACGAACCGCCGAAGAGAACGACGGTCACATTTTTCTGTACCTTCGTCACCTCGCTGATCAGTCGGTTCTGATTCTCCGGAAGGTCGATATTGTCGCGGTCGCAGCCTTCTGTCTCATACGCATCGGGCAGACCCGCGAAAACCACCGCCGCATCCGCATCCCTGGCTGTCTCTACTGCCTCCGCCAGCAATGAATCCGCATCGTTGCCCGTATCATCCAGGCTGTACCCTTTCGCATAGGTGATATTCTGTCCATCTATGGCATCCAGCGGGGAGACTGGACGGCGCACATGGATATGGCTGCTGCCGGAGCCCTGAAAGCGGGGATTCTCTGCAAATTCTCCTATAAACACAACTTTCTGTGTCTCCTGCAAAGGCAGCATTCCGTCATTCTTTAAAAGCACCGCGCATTCTTTAGCGAAATCTCCTGCTTTGCGATGTGCCGCCTCACGGTCAAAGCCATTGCCGGATGAATGATCAGACTCCTCATTTCCGTTCTGTCTTTCTGCCATTCGGTTCTCCAGACAGTCTCTCACAAATTTCAGGTTATTTCTGACTGCGGTATCCAATACACGTTCTTCGAGCGCGCCGCTTTTTACCGCATCCACGATTGCTTCCGCTTTTCCTTCCGTGCTCCCGGGCATTTCCAGATCCACACCTGCTTCCAGGCCTTTTACACGATCCTTCACCGCGCCCCAGTCCGTCACAACCATGCCGTCAAATCCCCATTCTTCCCGCAAAATATCGGTCAGCAGTTCCTGATTTTCCGCGCAGAAAACATCATTGACTGCATTGTAAGCGCACATGACGCTTCGCACCTTCCCTTTCTTTACCGCCATCTCAAAAGCAGGAAGGTAAATCTCGTGCAGTGTCCGTTCATCCACCTGCGATGTGCCGGACATCCGCCGTGTTTCCTGATTGTTCGCCGCAAAATGCTTGACGCATGCTGCGATTCCTTCTCCTTGCAGCCCCTGAATATAAGCCGTGGCAAGCGCACCCGCCAGATAGGGGTCTTCGGACAGATATTCAAAATTCCGTCCGCAAAGCGGGCTTCTCTTCATATTCACACCTGGCCCAAGCAGCATGCCTATGTCTTCGGACTGACATTCTTTGCCAAGCATACTTCCAAGCTCTGACATGACATTGCGGTCAAAAGACGATGCCATCGCGGATGCGGTCGGATAACACACGGTCTCAATGCTCTCATTGATTCCCAGGTGATCTCCCTCGCCGAGCTGTTTGCGCAGCCCGTTCGGCCCGTCGCACATCATAATGGAAGGAATTCCCAGCCGCTCCACATCCTGTGTTTTCCAAAAATCCCGTCCGGAGCAAAACTGCGCTTTTTCTTCCAGCGTCATATTTTTTAATACTTCTTCTACATCAAACACCTGCATTCCGGTAAACTCCTTTCCATGAGGAACTGCTTCATCGCAGAGCGATTTCATTAGCAGCTTTGATCTGCTGCCGAGCGGAACCAAAGATCGTTTCCATCGCCGCAATCACGGCGTTCAGTTACACTTCCTCCGCAAACGCCGCTATGGCCATATGCGTTTTTCCCGGCATCGGTACCATCACCTGATTTCCGCTGACGCCTGTAAGTACCGTCGTGCGGGTCATTTCCCAGGTATCAATCACTTCTACCCGATACGTATGCTCTTTCGGCAGATCAATCGGATACTGTGCAGGGCAGAAATTACCCAGATACAGCAGATACACACGATCCCCGACTTTTCCTCTGGCGACATACTCTCCTCCCGTCAGGGTTTCATGTTCTGCCGTACTCATACGTGCAATTGTATGTACAAAGGTGCGCAGTTCCTCAGGTACCTTTTCGCACATTGCCTCAAGCTCCTGCGGTGTTGCCTTTAAAAGCTGCTGGATGGGATCCTGCGCATCCGCCGGCTCAATATAGCCCGGCAGGCTATAGACAAAATCCTTCAAAAACCCGATCCGCTCCGGGCTCTTCCCGGTCAGCCGACCTCCCTTTGCCCACCAAATGACCTCATTTTCCGGATCCAGGAAGGTCTCACCATGCGTACAATATCCTCCGGAAACCACCGCCGCCCAGAATCGGGAGACCATCTCTTCCCCGGAAATACAGCCCCACTGCTGAGGCAGATTGCCCTCATAGCAGCATTCATCCACCACAACCGGCTTCTGAAACTGCCGGTACCAGTCCGGTATGTGG
>JAJBUL010000201.1 GCA_020860365.1 Clostridiales bacterium
CCATATTCCTTTACCTCAATTCCTGTAAGACTGACTTTTTTCCGGTTGCTTTCAATTACGCCTTCCGGAGTAATGACGCCAATATAAGTATCCACCGGCTGCGGATACTTTTTCCCTGGCACGCGCTTGGATGTCCTCTTGTAGAGATAGTAAACATCCCCTTTTTTCTTCACGGTAGTTCCTCTTGTCCGGTACTCCTGAACCCAGGCCGGATATTTCTTCTCTGTTACTGGCATAATATCCTCCTTTCTGCATAGGTAGAGTATACCTATACTATATAGATATTATACCTCTACAAGGCAAAAATGTCGAGGGTTTTTGAAAGATTTGTATAGCATTCAAAACCCTCGATAAAATCTACGTTTTCCCAAGTTTAATTTTTCTTCATGAAACAACCCTGGAAACATTGCGAAGAATATTTACCGTATTTGAGGATCAGGAATTTAATCAGAAACTCGCATCGCTTGTGATCCCCATAGCGTTGCAGCAATTCATGCTTGCCGTTGTGAGTGCTTCGGATGCCATAATGCTCAACCTCATCTCACAGGATAAGATGTCGGCGGTATCCCTGGCCACTCAGGTCACATTCGTTGAGAACCTGTTTCTGGCCGCCATGACCATCGGACTTTCTATGCTGGCGGCGCAGTATTGGGGAAAGAAAGATGTGGGAGCGGTTGAACGGATTTTCGCCTATGTGATGAAAAGTACTGCGGCGGTTTGCTTTGTATTTTTCCTCCTGGCATTTGCCTGCCCGCGGCTCCTCATGGGGTTATTGACAAACGAACCGGTACTGATCGAGGGCGGAGCGGAATATCTCAGGATCGTTTCCCCTTCCTATCTCCTGACGGGAATATCTCAGATATGTCTGTGTGCATTTAAAAATTGTGGCAGAGCAAAAAAAGCCAGCCTGATCAGTTCTGTGTGCATGATCGGTAACCTGTTCCTGAATCTGGTGCTGATTCTGGGACTTTTCGGTTTTCCCCGCCTTGAAATTGTCGGCGCGGCTGCAGCCACTACAATCGCGAGGACCGTCGAAGTCCTCTGGAGCCTCAGGGAGCTCACAAAAAAGGATTGCGTGAAACTGCACATTCGAAATATTCTGGTAAACGACAACGTGCTTCGCCGCGATTTTTGGAAATACACAACGCCAGTGCTCGGAAATGAAATCGTCTGGGGAATCGGATTTACTATGTATTCTGTCATCATGGGACATCTGGGGAGCGATGCGGTCGCCGCTAATTCTGTCGCAGGTATTGTGAAAAACCTTGTTTGCTGCCTGTGCCTTGGTCTTGGAAGCGGAGGAGGAATCATGATCGGGAATGAGCTGGGTGCAGGCATGACGGAAAAAGCCAGGGACTATGGCGACCGGTTATGCGTACTCGCGGTTCTTGTCGGCATTCTCTCCGGGCTGCTTCTGCTTGTTTTGCGTCCGTTTATACTATCTGCCGCCGCATTAAATGGCACCGCGGCCGGATATCTGAATAGTATGCTCCTGGTCTGTTCGTATTACATGATAGGGAAGTCGGTCAACAGTACCACTATTTCAGGAATTTTCTGCGCAGGAGGAGACTCTAAATTCGGATTTCTCTGCGATACGGTTGTAATGTGGGGCGTCTCTGTTCCGCTTGGCTTTTTGACTGCGTTTGTTATCAAACTGCCGGTTGCCGTGGTGTATTTTATTGTCAGCCTTGACGAGATGATCAAGCTGCCGGCAGTATTTATACATTATAAAAAATACAAATGGGTGAAAGACCTGACAAAGAAGGAGGAAGTTTAACATGGCTATGAAAGACAGACTGCACACAGGAGAACTATATCTGCCCGGTGATGAGGAGATCATGCGCGATCAGCTGAAACGGCTTGACCGTCTTTATGAATTCAACCAGACCCGGCCCACACAGATGGACAAGCGGCAGGCTCTGATGAAGGAGATGTTCGCTGAAATTGGAGAAGAATGCTATATCGAACCGCCCTTTTATTCAAACATGGGCTGCGGCCATGTCCATTTTGGCAAAGGTGTTTACTGTAACTTTGGCGTGACGATGGTGGACGATACCCATATCTATGTGGGCGACCATACCATGTTTGGCCCGAATGTGACCGTCGCGACAGCGGGACATCCGATCCTGCCGGAACTGAGGGAGAAAGGGTATCAGTATAATATGCCCGTTCACATCGGTAAAAACTGCTGGATTGGCGCGGGCGTTCAGATTCTGCCCGGCGTCACCATTGGCGACAATGTGGTAATCGGCGCAGGAAGCGTCGTTACCAAAAATCTGCCGTCTGACACCATCGCGGTTGGCAATCCCTGCCGGGTGCTGCGGGAAGTAAACGAGCACGATCGGGAGTATTATTTTAAAGACAGAAAGATTGACTGGGCGGAATTCGGATCGGAAGCATGACGTTACATATTAGAATGGAGCAGATAATGATGCAATCTAAAGTGGATCAGTTTTTTTCTGACATTCTCCTGGCGAAATTCCGTAATACTCCCGGAATGCCTTATAAAAGTTACTGCTGTTGCTGTAACCGAGCAGCCGGGCGACCTCACTGATGGGCAAACTGGTTCCATCCAGCAGGGCAGCAGCCCGTTCCATCCTCTGTTCCAGTAGAATTTCAGAGAAGGTCTTTCCAATCTCCTTTGGCAGCAGTGAGGAAATATAGTTCGGATGATAGGAAAAATGTCTTGCGACATCCTGCAAGGTCACGGTATCAATATGTTCTCCGATGTAACGGAAGAATGCTTCCGTCTGGATCAGGACTCCGATGATGATGGTTTCGTCCCCGCCCCCATCGTTGATCGCGTACCCGGCAGAGGGCTGGCCAATATAGCATTCCCCCTCATGGACGGAGACCTGGTTGTCAGACAGATAGCTGAGAGCGCTGTAATCTCCCTGATAGGCGAAGTTGAAAAAGAAGAAATCCTGCCGGTGGAATAGCTCTGATAGTTTCGTTCCTTTGTATACACAGATCATGACATCCTCCGTTGGCAGTCCGGGCCAGAGCTGTGTTTTTTCTCTCGGGCTGCCTGGCGGCACATCGAGATACTGCCATTGGATGGCATCAAAATCCCTGCTCAGTTTCTCTATCGCGCCTGCTAAAATCGGATCTTTCATGGTACACCTCCATATTCCATGCGGACAGTATACCATGAAAAATGAGAAAATACCACTATCATCATTAAGATCCAGCACCGTTTTCCTGACACTGAATGTGTATACTTATTATTAGAAAACGGGAAACAATCTGCCAAATGGCTTTTTAGAAGGGTTGATGTATGAACATGAATGAGAAACTAAAGTCCGCAGGAGAAAACTATCAGAACGGTTATAATTGTGCGCAGGCAGTGCTTTGCACCTTCGCGGAGGAATTGGGACTGGATGTGGAGACCGCGTTCCGGATTATGGAGGGATTTGGCGATGGCTTCGGCGGGAAGCAGGAGGTCTGCGGCGCATTTTCCGCTGCCGTCGCCATCATCAGTTATTCTATCAGCAGCGGTAATCCGGAAGATAATACCAGAGCAAAATCTTACCTTGCTATCCGTAAAGCTTCAGAAATTTACGAAAGAGAATATGGATCGATCCGATGCAGGGAAATTCTGCGTGGAAACGCGCCCAAAGCATATCAGTGTGAAATGAAGGTAAAGGATGCAGTGCTGATCATCCATAAGGTGCTGGCAGAAGAATCTGGGCAGACAAAAACCGGAAATGGGGGTTTACCAGACAGTACATCAACCGTACATGAATTTTCCATTTTGCCTGCCAGATATGCAAGCCCAGGCACTTCTACGATGACAGATGCGCCAGCCGCCGCCACGCCCCCTGACGGTAGCGCAGCAGAAAACAGGTAATCCGGAAAATCCAGTCTACGACCATGCCGATCCAGACGCCGATGGCGCCGTAGCCCATCCGCTGGCCGAGAATGACACTTAAGGCGATGCGGAAGGCGAACATGGAGAAGATGGAGATTCCCATGGTAAATTTCACGTCGTTACAGGCGCGAAGCATGTTTGGAAACGTAAAGGCCAGCGGCCAGAGCAGGATGGCAAAGCCATCGTGAATCCAGACGAGAGTGAACGCCAGGGAGGTTGTCTCCGCACTCAGCCCATAGAGTGAGAGGATTGGTTTTAAAAATATCAGGATCGAACCGCTGCACAGCAATGTCAGACCGTAGGCGATCAGGATTAGTTTTTTGGTATAATAGCGGATCTGTTTTTCGTCTCCGGCGCCGACACAGCGGCCGATAACGGCGATCATGGCCAGGTTCATAGCCTGGCCGCCGATACAGCCCATGGCATCCAGGCTGTTCGCGACGCCGTTGGCGGCAATCTGGACGGTGCCGAACCCGGAGATGATGCTGACGACGATCACGCGGCCGAGCTGAAAGATGCCGTTTTCGATGCCGCTGGGGATGCCGATGTAGTAGATGCGGCGGATCAGACCGCCGTCGAAACGGAACTTGCCTGGATCGATGTGGATTTCCAGATCCGGGTTGCGCAGGAGGACATAGAGGACAATCGCCGCAAACGCACGGGAGAGCAGGGATGGGACTGCGACGCCGACGACGCCCGCATGCAGGACGAAGATGCCGACGGCGTTGCCGACCACATTGATCAGGTTCATGATGATGGAAACCTTCAGGGTGACACTGGTGCGGTTCATGACCCGGAAGATTGCGGCGGCGGAATTGTACACTGCCAGGAACGGGTAGGAAAATACGGAAATCGTCATGTACAACAGCGCCGCCTCAAACACATCCTCTTCGATGCTGCCGAAAAACAGGCGGATGATGCCGACCCTGGCGACGAGGATGAGAGCGGAGAGAACCACCGTGATCAGCAGCGCAGATACGATCAGCTGCATGACCGAGTGGCAGGCCTGCTCTCTTTTTTTGGCTCCAAGAAATTGAGACGTCACCACAGCGCCGCCAGTCGCAAGCGCCGACAGGACAGCAAAAATCAGGTTATTAAACATATCGACCAGCGAGACGCCGGAGACCGCGGCTTCGCCCGCATTGGACACCATCATGGTGTCCGCCATGCCGACTGTGATTGCGAGCGCCTGCTCCAGAAAGAGCGGCAGGATCAGAATCAGCAGATCGTGGTTCGAAAACAGCCGGCTGGCCGGCTGCGAGTCTTTTGTATTCATTGTCAACATTCTCCTCTCAGGAAAAACTCAATCATCTCCTGCACGGCCTGTGCCTGGCTCTCAAAGACGATTCCGTGAAATCCGAGTGCACAGGCTGCTTCCACATTTTTCGCAGAATCATCAAAGAATATGGACTCGTCCGGTATGACCTCGGGGCAGCGTTCGAGAAAGGCACGGAAGATTTCCGGTTCCGGTTTCAGCAGGCCGACTTCGTAGGAAAACAGTCCATTACGCATCAGCGGCAGAAAATCGAGCGCATCCCGCGTCCGCTCAATCAGCCACAGGGAATAATTGGAGAGATAATAAGTCTGAAAACCGTCAGACTGCAGTTCGCGGATCCAGGGAATCGCGTACTTCCTTTTGCGGATGGTGCCACTGGAATGGTCGAATACGGAAAGAATGTCATCCCGGTATTCTGGAGAGACAAGGGTGACCAGTTCTTCCCGAATCTGGGGGATGGGCTTGAGACCGCGGTCCAGGTCACGCCAGAGGGAGCCGCCGAACACCGCCTCGCGAAGCAGCTTCTCCTTTTCCGGCTCGAAGCCGAAGCCTTTCATATAAGTATCCGGGTCAAAGTCGATCAGAACCCAGCCGATGTCAAAAATGATGTTTTTTATCATGAGAAAAATCCTTTCCATGTGGTGATACGTACAAAACTCCTTGCTGATGATAACAGAAAATGGAAGAAGATACAATCGAAAAATGAACGGAAAACATAGTGAAAAAATGCGTTTATTCCAAAAGCGGCCAGTGTGATTGAGATGGGACATGGGGAGCTTTATTATGAAAAGGCAGTAAAGCCGAAGTTGCATGCGTTCATGGGGAGCGTTTTTGAAGATATGTGCCGATATTATACGCTGGAGCAGGGGATTCTGGGAGCATACGGCAGTTTTTTCACAAACGTGGGAACCTGGTGGGGAACAGAAACGATTTCTGATTCAGACAATAAGAAAATCCGGCAATCCGCTGATATTGATGTTGTGGCTATTTCAGAACTGGATCATACGGCGGTCGTTGGGGAGTGCAAATTTAAGAATGAGAAAGTAGACAAAGGCATTTATGAGACATTGATCCGGCGGTCCTCGTTGATTTATGGGAAGTATCGGGTTACAAAATATTTATTCTTTTCACTGGGCGGATATACGGATTGGGTTACAGAGCAGAATGACAGCAGTGTATTGCTGCTGTCGCTGGAGGATCTGTACCGGTAGCTTATGCACAGTAATTATTTGCCAACTGCTGTGTCCGATACTGCTTCGGTGTTACACCGAATGTTTTGCGGAAGCACTTGATAAAGTAGCTTACATTGGAAAAACCGGACTGATAGCAGATATCTGTGACAGGTATGTCTGTGTCAGAAAGGTTACTATTCACGGGGTGGAGAAGACGGACTGAGATTTTGAACTTTCGTG
>JAJBUL010000103.1 GCA_020860365.1 Clostridiales bacterium
CCACAATATGAGATGATTGTAAAGTGTTTTTACCAAATATTTATATCTACACCCAAACGCAGATTTCCGGTTGCTTTTTCCCATGGAATCGTTTATAATAAGCGGCAGTTGTGGACTGATTACGAAGGGGTAACTGACATCGCGGGGGTGATCTGTTGCCCCTTTTTCTGTAAAAGGCATCCGGGTAAAAGACTTCTCGCACGCAGAGTTTGTTTCTTCACCGTAATGAGTCTGCGCAGTTTGGACTGTTACCAGAAAAATGTATATTCAGGAGGAAAACATCATGAAAAAATTATCCAGACGAGAGTTCCTGCGCGGTTCCGCGGCGAGTGCAGCGGGGCTTGCTCTGTCAGGCTTCTTTGGACCGCTCGGCACGACCGTAATGGCAGAAGAGGATTCCGAGAGCGTTTACCGCGTTCTGTATTCCGGCGAGCTGACTACGCTGAATTATCTGATCACAGCTTCTACGGCTGAGTTTGCGATCGGCGCGAATGTCGTAGATACGCTGGTAGAGTATGACAGCTTCGGCGAGCTTCAGCCGAGTCTCGCGACCGAGTGGGTACAGGATGAGGAAGCCAACACCTGGACCTTCACGATCCGTGAAGGCCAGTCCTGGGTGGATTCCACCGGTGCGGTAGTTGCAGACGTGACGGCACAGGATTTCGTAGACGCGATGAAGTATGTGCTGACGCCGGAAAACGGCAGCGCGACCGCACAGAACCTGTTCGGCGTCATCTTAAACGCAGAGGAATATTACAATGGACTCGCCGGTGAGGAAGGCTACGAGGAGATCGATTTCTCTGAGGTAGGCGTAGCGGCGACCGATACTTACACACTGACCTATACGCTGGCAAAGGAAGTTCCGTACTTCCTGTCCATGCTTACTTATGTCTGCTTCATGCCGGCTTACGGACCTCAGCTGGAGGAGCTGGGTACCAGCTTTGGCACCTCCGCGGATAATATGTATTACAATGGCGCGTTCTATCTTTCCAGCTATGAACCGCAGGTCGAACTGGTAATGACCAAGAATTCAAATAACTGGGATGCCGACAATGTCCTGATTGACGAAATTCAGAAGACCTACAACGCAGAAGCAGATACCATCGGTGCAGAGATGGCGAAGCGCGGCGAGATCGATTACACATCCTTAAGCGCAGATATCGTAGACTCCTGGCTCGCAGACGAAGAGACCAGCAGCATGGTCAGCATGGAGCGTCCGTCCATTGATTACTGCTATTTCTATTGCTTCAACTTTAATATGTATGCCCTGAATGAAGACTACACAACCGAGGGCATGGAAGGCTACAGCGTGGACGACGCTTATGAACCGGAGAACTGGCTGCTCGCAGTGAATAATGAGAACTTCCGCCAGTCCATCCGCCATGCGATCAACCGTCTGTCCACCTACTCCGTAGACACCGGTTCCTATGCGGATCCGACCACCTATATGCAGAATACCATCACACCGGTCGGCTTCGCGACCAACTCCGAGACCGGCGCGGATTACACAGAGGAAGCGGCTCTGGCGGATATCATGGCGACGGATTCCTACGACTCCGAGCTGGCACTTTCCTATAAGGAAGCAGCGATGGAAGAGCTGACCGCGGCAGGCGCGACCTTCCCGATCAAGATTCTTGTAAAATACAATCCTTCCTCGACCAACTGGGAGGATCGCTGCATCGTCCTTGAGCAGCAGCTGGAAGCGATCCTTGGCACCGACTACATTGATATCACCGTAGAAGCCGGCCCGTCTGACGGCTTCCTGAGTTCCGTTCGCCGCGCAGGCAATTACCAGCTGATGCTTTGCAACTGGGGCGCGGACTACGCAGACCCGGAGACCTGGACCGACCCATTCTATCAGTCAGCAAACAGCGATGGTTCCTATGATGCAGGTATGAAGTACGCTTACCTGGCAAACGCGATCACCGACGGCACCGAATCTGCTGAGACGGTAGCGGAATATTTCGCGATGGTTGACGCAGCCAAAGAAATCACGAGCGATATCTCCGCCCGTTATGCCGCTTTCGCAGAGGCAGAGGCTTATCTGATCGACCATGCGCTTGTGGTTCCATATGGCCTTGAGGTCAGCAGCTTCGTTGTGAGCAAGCTGAATCCGTGGGAAGGCCAGTACGCTGCGTTTGGTGTTTCAAACCAGCGCTATAAAGGACAGAAGCTCTACGACGACTTCATCACCATGGAGCAGTACGAGGCGTCTGCTGCAGAGCACTAAAAGCTACAAAAGAATTTTATTCCCGCGCGGGGCGCGAGCCGCGTAAGCTGTAAAACGCATTTCGCGCCCCTGTGAATAAGGCTGCGCCCCGCAGGATACTACGGGCATCTTTTTTTGACACGAAGAGCCGGGCAGATAAACAGGAGGTACTATGGTCAAATATTTAGCAAAGCGTATCGGACATTCCCTGATTACGCTTTTCATCATCATCTGCGTTGTCTTTATTCTGATGCGGCAGATGCCCATCGAGGGATATTTCCAGAACTACGACAAGCTGACCGAAGCGCAGATACTGGCCGGTCTGGAGGAACAGGGACTTCTGGATCCCATCCCGGTTCAGCTTTTCCATTTTTTTCAGGGTATGCTGCAGGGTGATTTCGGCGTCTCGCACTCCTATCGGGTCAATGTGCCTGTCACGGAAATTCTGGCAGAAAAGCTTCCCGTCTCGATGAAGCTGGGATGCCTGTCTGTCCTCGTCTCGCTGATCTTTGGTATTCCTCTGGGAACCATCATGGCCCGCTTTAAAAGCAAAATTCCCGATAAGCTGGGGACCCTCTTTATCGTGTTTATCCAGGCAGTCCCCGCAGCCGTTTATTATCTGTTCCTCCAGATGTACGGGACACTGATCCTCGATATTCCGCTGCTTTTTGACGCGACGAACTGGAAAAGCTGGATCCTGCCGGTCTTCTCCATGTCGCTGGGGAACATTGCCTATTACGGCATGTGGCTGCGCCGCTATATGGTAGATGAATCCAACAAGGATTACGTGCGGCTTGCCAGGGCAAAGGGCGCGTCCGGCAATTCCGTGATGTTCCGCCATATCTTCCGCAACGCATTTGTCCCGATGGTGCAGTATCTGCCCTCATCCTTTTTGAATACAATCATCGGTTCCATTTATGTGGAATCCCTCTACAGCATCCCCGGCATGGGCGGTCTGCTGGTGACAGTAATCAAGGGAAATGACAACAACATGGTTCAGGCAATTGTGCTGCTTTACGCCACCGTAGGCGTCATCGGCCTCATGCTTGGCGACATCATGATGGTGATTCTGGATCCCAGAATTTCCCTGAGCGGAAAGGAAGGTGACCGCTGATGGCACACACACTACGAGACCAAATCGCCGGTAAGCTCGAGAAAAATATTGAAGAGAGTCTGCGCGAGGAGCTTCTGGGAGATGGTGCTTCCGCCGGGGCAAATGCCGGATCCGTTAACGATAACAGCAGCGCAGTCGGCGACAACAATTCTGCCGGGAACAGCTGCCAGACCCCCGGTGACAATAGCCATACAGCCGGCTACACGAACCCGGAGGATGACGACCTGTTTACCTTCGCCGAGTACGACGAAGCGGAAAGTGAGCGCGCCGGATACACGAATTATTCCTACTGGCGCAGCACCGTCCGCATGTTTTTCAAGGGCAAGGGCGCGGTATTCTGCCTGACCATTATGATCGCACTCATCGCCTTTGCCATTATCCAGCCGTACCTGTCCGGACAGCGTGATCCGTATACGGTCAACACAGACTCCGAGCTGTTTATCCCCCTGCGGAATGTTGCCCCCTGTCTGGAATACTGGTTTGGTACAAACTCCATCGGCCAGGATCTCTGGGCACGCATCTGGGCAGGCACCCGTACCTCACTGTTCATCGGCTTTGTCGTAGCCCTGGTAGAAGCGGTGGTAGGCATTACGATGGGCATCCTCTGGGGATATGTGCGCAAGCTGGACTTCCTTTTTACAGAGATCTACAACGTGCTCGACAATATCCCGCAGACCATTGTCCTGATTTTGATCTCCTATATTATGACGCCAAGCGTGGGAACCCTGATTTTCGCCATGAGTCTCACCGGCTGGATTGGCATGGCGCGCTTCATCCGCAACCAGATCCTGATCATCCGTGACCGCGACTACAACCTGGCTTCCCGCTGCCTTGGCACCCCTACCAGACGGCTTGTTTTCAAAAACCTGCTTCCCTATCTGGTATCTGTGATCATGCTCCGTATCGCGCTGGCCATCCCGGCAGCGATCGGAAATGAAGTGTTCATCACCTACATCGGTCTCGGGCTCCCCGCTACCACAGCCAGCCTTGGCCAGCTGATTGACGACGGACGACAGGTTATGATGAACGCAGCCCAGCGATATCAGCTGATTTTCCCTGCGGCCGTGGTGTCCGTGATAACGATTTCCTTCTATATTGTAGGCAATGCGTTTTCCGACGCGGCAGACCCCAAGAACCATAGATAAATGTCCCGATTCCCGAAGATCATCGAGGATCCAGACAAACCTTAAAAGCTGTCGGAACATGAAAAAGTAATGGAACCGTTACAAAATAAATGGCCGGCAGTTCCTCACCCGGGACGGGGCAAACATGAAGAACGAACTTATTTTATCCGTAAAAAATCTAAATGTAAAATTCCATCTGCGCGGCCAGGAGCTTCACGCGATCCGCAACGTCTCCCTCGATATCTACCAGGGCGAAAGCATCGCCATTGTGGGGGAATCCGGTTCCGGAAAATCCGTCTTTACACGGACTTTTATGGGGCTTCTGGATGCCAACGGCTATATTTCAGACGGCGAGATCCTTTATTATGGCTACCGTTTCCCTCACAGCTCCGGAAATTCCTTTTCCGCGCAGGACACGCGCGATTCCAGAAATAACTCCGCTGCCAGCCATCCTTCCGCTGCCGCAATCGATCTGGCGAAGGTCAAAAAGGAGCGCGAATGGAGAGCGATCCGCGGAGGAGAAATTGCCATGATCATGCAGGATCCGATGACCAGCCTGAACCCGCTGAAAACCATCGGCTCTCAGATTGCCGAGGCCATCCGCCTGCATCAGCCTGGAATCAGGGGGTCCGCGGCCATCAACGCGAAAGTGGTCGAATATCTCCGCGAAGTCGGTATCCTGGAACCGGAACGGCGCAGCAAACAATACGCCCACGAATTTTGCGTAGGTATGCGGCAGTGGGTCGTTATTGCGATCGCCCTGGCTTGCAACCCAAAAATCCTGATCTGTGACGAACCGACGACAGCGCTGGACGTGACGATTCAGGATCAGATCATCCATCTTTTGAAAGAACTGAAGGAAAAATATCAGCTGACCATTGTCTTTATCACCCATGATCTCGGCGTGGTGGCAAACATCGCCGACCGCGTGGCCGTGATGTACGCCGGGGATTTTGTAGAGATTGGCCTGGCAGAAGAGATCTTCTATGACCCCCGCCACCCGTACACCTGGGCGCTGCTCTCCTCTCTCCCACAGCTTGGCGAGCGCGGGGAAAAGCTTTTCACCATCAAGGGGACGCCCCCCAGCCTGTTCAAAGAAGTAAAAGGAGACGCGTTTGCCCCGCGGAATCCACAGGCCCTGAAGATTGATTATGTCAAAGCACCTCCTTATTTTGAGGTGAGTCCGACACATAAGGCCAAAACCTGGCTTCTGGATCCGCGCGCGCCAAAGGTGGAGCCGCCCGAGGCCATACGGAACCTGAAAAATGTGGAAAGTGTGTATGGTTAAAAACCGGCGAGTGCGAGGTACTGTCCTGAATAGTTACAAAAACCGATCGATTGAGGAATGAATGTAAAATGAATACAGGAAAAGAAGTATTGTTCGAGGCCAACGACCTTCATGTGACCTTCGGCAAAGGAAAAAAAGCATTTGAGGCCGTCCGCGGCGTTACCTTTCAGGTGCATCGGGGGGAGACCTTCGGCATCGTCGGCGAATCCGGCTCTGGCAAAACGACCATCGGCCGCACGATCATGCGCATCTACACCCCGTCCCAGGGAAACGTAATATACAAAGGCGAGCAGATCAGCGGCAAAATCAGCAAGGCGCTGGATAAAAAGGTTATCCAGGAAATCCAGATGATTTTTCAGGATCCGATGGCGTCCTTAAACGAGCGCGCCAAGGTCGACTACATCGTCTCCGAGGGTCTGATCAACCTGCGCGGCCGCTCTCTGAAGGAAGCGGAACGCCAGGAGCTGGTAACGAAAGCCCTGGAGGACGTAGGACTCCTGCCGGAATTTGCCAGCCGTTTCCCGCACGAATTTTCCGGCGGACAGCGCCAGAGAATCGGCATCGCACGGGCGTTGATCATGGAACCGGAGTGCATCATCGCCGACGAGCCCATCTCTGCGCTCGACGTCTCCATCCGTGCCCAGGTGCTGAACCTGCTGGCCGATCTGCAAAAGGAAAAAGGCATCACCTACATCTTCATCGCCCACGATCTTTCCGTCATGCGCTACTTCACCGACCGGATCGCAGTGCTGCACAAAGGAAAAATGGTCGAGCTGGCCGAGACAGAGGAGCTCATCTCC
>JAJBUL010000013.1 GCA_020860365.1 Clostridiales bacterium
ATCAACCACCTTTCTCGGAATTCCCTATATTTGTATTATACAGGAAGCTTTCTTCCTGCTCTTGGCTGAGTTTGCCAGCTTCCAGGTATTTTTTCTGCATAACAATCCATTTCCCAATCCATACGCCGTCTACCACCGTATTTTGCGGGATTTTCAGGGAACCTTTTTCCTGGTACCACTGCTTTACCAGTGAAAAACGATTCTCCCAGGTATCTGCCTGCCAGACCATTCCGATTTTATCCAGGCGCTTCTTGTTCTCTTCTGGAAGCTTACCCTTTTTATAATTCTGGCGCTGCCGCTGGATCCATGTTCCAAGGGCAAACCCATCCCCGGTAACATATTTTATCGGGACGCAAAGATCCCCATGTATATCCACGTATTCTTTTGCAGCTCGAAAAGCTTTCTCCCATTTATTCCTTTTCTGTCTGTCCCAGATCATCCCGATTTCATCCAGGCGTTTTACCTGCTCCGGGGTTGGCGGTGTACCCTTTGCGATCCCGGCCCGCAGGGATCGCAGGCGGTTTATCCAATAGCCCAGGCGTATCCCTTCTTTGTTTACATAATCCTGTGGAACATCCAGATTCCCGTTTTCCCTGTAATATTCGCTGGCTGCCGTATAATTCCTTTCCCAGTAATAATCATATACATCCCAGACCATGCCCAGGTCGTTCAGCTGCTGTATACGGGCATGCGTCAGGTATTTCTGCTGTGCCCCTGCGTTCCTCCAGGCACGGATGTTTGCAAGCCAGGTGCCAAGCGCCACCCCTTCCGCATCCACATACTTCGTAGGGACATCCAGATTCCCGTTTTTTTCCGGTAACGCCTGACAGCCGCAAAGTTCTTCTCCCAGGCCAGGTCTGTTACTGTTTCCCAGACCATCCCAATCGAATCGAGTTTCCGGATACGTTCGGCAGAAAGACTGCCGCGCATGCTCCCTTTCCGGATCGCCCTCTGGTTGGCTATCCAGTTCCCGAGGGCATAACCGTCAGCTGTGATATAACTTGCTGGCACACTCAGATTCCCATTTTCCCGGGAATATTTTTCTGCCTGCCGGAACATCAGATCCCAGGAAGCCGTCAGCGTCTCATTCAGTTTTTCGAACAGGATGCGACAGTCATGTACTTCATCGATAATCCGGAAGTGTTCGTTTACGATGGATTCTTCCTTCCCAAGGCTCCGGTAATAGGACGTAAACAGCTGCATTTCCTCCTCCATGGCACTAACACTCCACAGGGAGTCTAAATTTGCGACGATATCGAAGATAATTACCCTGTCTTTTTTCCTGCTGGCCGACAATGCCCGCCCGATCTGCTGCTTGTATATGGTTGGGGAAACCGCCGGGCGCAGCAGAATGACTCCGCTGATTCCTTCGATATGAACGCCCTCGTTTAACGCATCAATGCAGTAGAGCAGCCGGAGGTGCGTATCATCGTCATCCTTCCGGAAGCTGTCAAATGCTTCGTCCGCACCCGGGTCACTGGCATAGATGGAGTAGACGTGCGGTTGCGGATCCACTTTCGCAAACCATTCCATATGCCCCATCATCTCATCCATATGTTCCTTGTTTGAGCAGAACACAATATATTTCCCTGTCCGGTCTTCCATATGCCGGTCAAAGATGGTATCCAGGCCGTCCGCCATGCCAAGGGCACGGCGCAGCTCCTCCAGGTAGCGCCCGCATTCATCCCGAACCGCCTTACTTCTGGCCTCCCGGATGCGTTTCTCATATTTTTCCAGTCCTTTCTGCCAGGAATAAACAGAAAGAACATATTTTGGTGTATTCAGTATGCCGCGGACCAGCGCCTCGGCAAGCGTCATCTCTGACGCTACATTCCCGTCAAACAGTTCATCCGCCATATCCCTCTGGTTGTCCAGGTAACGGATGCTGGTGGCCGATAACCCAAGCACCGGCGTGTCCGGGAATATGGACAGGAGCCTCTGTACGCCCTTCCCCCAGCACTGCGCGCCGCAGCGGTGGGACTCGTCAAGGATCATGTATCCGGGGACATCCCCGGCATCCCTGCCCCTGCAGATGTTCGCAACCTCTGTCTCATCCATCAGCATAAGCTTTGCGTAGGTGCAAAAAATAATATTCTCCGGCACACTGCCTGCAGCCTCCTGCAGATTTTCCATCTGTGTCCGGAAAATATATTCCGACGGTGAAAGCCAGAGGATGGTTTTCTCTGGGTTATCCGCACAGAGACGGAACCCAATAAAGGACTTGCCCGTGCCTGTCGGATGGATGACAGCTGCCTTCCCGGCCTTCCCCATCATATCCACGGCCGCTTCGTAGGCAGTCATATTGTGGTCATATAAAAGGACTTCCATCCATGCTCCCCCAATCCCTGTCCTGAACCATAGCTTCGCCATCCTGCCCAGTTCCCTGCGTAGGTGGTTGTCCCATCATGGCATCCGGCACATGCAACAGCGGCGAGGCGACATGCAACAGGTAGCCGGAATTTATATTTGTACACAAGACACCCGGCCATATTTATCCGGCGTCATATGATACACACGAGGCCAGCAGCCTCAGAACTTGCATTTATGAGCATTGCAAAATTCCCTTAGTATAGCATTAAGGGAACGGATTTTTTATTGGAAAACACCAATTTTAACCCCTAACACGCAAGGATTTTACATCACAATACTTTATCTGTCAAGTCACGCGAGGGAATTTGCCATTTTTTTATATTTTGAATGCAAATTATATAGATGCATATATAAACATGATAAAAAAGAACTTTTTACGCCAGTGGTCAGATTCGTGGTCAGAAATCTGACCACTTTTTTATTGATCTGAAGACGTATAAAGAAGCCATTGGCAAACGCTGGAAGCCCCGTAAATGGCGGGTTCCGGACAGGTTTTCCTCTGCTTTCTCCTGACTACGAATGCCCTTTTAAATTTCGACCACGAATGCATGAACCAAGGCTCGCCAGTGGTCAAATTAGTGGTCAAAACGAGAGGGATAAATTCCTTAAGTCCAACAAATCCAGTAAAACTAAGGGTTTCATGGCAAATATTCCCTTAATGCTATACTAAGGGATAACCGAACTTCTGTTCATCCGTTCTGAATGACCTTCAGCTAAGTTTGTTCATCATTTCCATCGCTCTTTTCACTGACACTTCATACTCGCTGCTGCAGATTGTTCTGTAGTAAAGCGGCAAAAGCAATTGCAATGTGAACAGCTTCCTCTGGTGCGGCATGTGCATCCCCCGGAGGATTTTTGTCCAATATGGAAATTCGGAGAACTTTCCTATTAAATTAAACAAAAAAAGGCCACTGTCGTCGAAAAAGCTTGCTTTTCGGCAACTGCGGCCTATAGATTTACAAATAAGGGGTATCCTACCCATTCGTTTTCAAGTCACAGACACAACTGTACATGCATCACCGTGGCAGCAAATAGTTTGGTTTTATTAAGCTGCTACAAGACTCTTTGCAAGGGACGCTGCGCTTGCCGCGTCTTCTGAGTAGCCGTCCGCTCCGATTTCATCCGCAAATTCCTGCGTGATCGGCGCACCGCCTACAATCACCTTAATATTGCTTCTGAAGTCGGACTCGTTGAGCGCAGCCACCGTAGCTTTCATCGCTGGCATTGTTGTTGTCAGCAGAGCCGACAGGCAGATGATTTTCGTATCGGGGTTCTCTTTGTAAGCTTCGATTACCTTGTCTGTTGAAACATCTACGCCAAGGTCAACCACTTCAAAGCCCGCACTCTCAATCATCATTGCTACCAGATTCTTGCCGATGTCATGCAAGTCCCCGGAAACAGTGGCAATAATCACTTTGCCGTTTGCACCGGTGGAGCCGCTTGCAAGATGCGGTTTGAGCACTTCCACGCCTTTCTTCATCGCGCGCGCCGCCACAAGCATCTCTGGCACAAAGATTTCGCCATTCTTAAATTTATCTCCTACGATGGTCATGGTGTCGATCATTCCGTGGTTCAGAATATCCATCGGATCGCAACCCTCATCAAGAGCCGCCTGTACAGCCGGACCTACCAGCTTTGCCTTACCTTTTTCTACCAGTTCCGCAACTTCTGTAATCTTTGACATAATAAAATACCTCCTTGCCTGATATTACTTTTTTTGTTTTTTATTCCGCGAAGCAACGTGCCAGGTGCTCGGACTTATAAGGTATCCTCCGGGGAGCGTCCCCTTATAATATTGCCTGCACAGGTATCTGACTGTTTCGTATCGCATCCGTCATTGCCGTAAAATACCTATAAGAGCATATGCCAGTTTATTTTTTAACCGGTCCGATCAGCCCTTCCCGGTAAGCTCCGATGTATTCCATGCAGTAATCGTCCAGGCCGAGAAGCGCCTCGGTCGAATACACCAGTCCCAGCATATCCCGGTTGGTCGGATCCATGATCGCGCTGTCAAGTCCCGCATTCATTGCCAGCACCAGGAATCCGTAATTGATCAGCTTCCGCACCGGAAGGTTAAAGGAAATATTGCTGATGGCCGCCGTAATATGTATGGAAGGATACTGCTCTCTCACTGAGCGGATGACCTCGGTATTGGTCTCGATTCCGTTCTCAGAGGTACAGAGCATCTCTACGAGAGGATCAATGTGAAGCCGGCTCGGAGAAATTCCATATTCCTTTGCCTTTGCCATAATCTTATCAAAGACCTTCAGACGATCCGCCGCGTTCTTTGGAATGCCGGTATCATCGCTGAGCAGCGCGATCACTTCCCAGCCTTTGTTCTCCGGTTGGGCCATAATCGGGAAAATCGTATCAATCTTGCTCCCCTCACCGGATACAGAGTTAAAAATACCAGGACGCTTACAGAACTTGTATGCTTCCGACAGCACGGCCGGGCTCGGGCTGTCCACCGAAATCGGAAGGTCGGTCACTTCCTGAATGCAGTCGATCATCCAGTGCAGTGTTTCAACTTCCTGCGCCTCCGGCACCGACGCACAGCAGTCAATATAGGTCGCGCCCGCTTCCGTCTGTGCGATGGCCCGCGCTTTGATAAACTCTGCGTCACGCTTCGCAATCGCTTCCGCAACAGAAGGAATCGAGCCATTTATCTTTTCACCAATAATAATCACTTTTCCTGTCCCTCCTTAAAACATAATCTGCCACGGAAGTCTGGTGGATTGCGCTGCGTCGATGCCATATTTTTCCGCATTCAGCTTGTCGATCGCGTTGCAAAGAGACATATACACGCCCGGATATACCGATCCCGGACCGCCCTGCGCGATACACGGAATAAAGTATTTGTTGCCGCACTCCTCGCAGACACGCCGAACGACTGCTTCACAGTTTTCATCGGTCCAGCCTTCATAATCTACCGCGCGGTTCTCGATGCCGCCCATAAAGCTGATCTTTCCGCCGTACTTTTTAATCAGCTCTGGGATGTTATTCGTCTCCATGCAGCCCTGCCACACATCAATTCCCATCTCGATCATGTCCGGAACCAGCGTTGCCGCGTAGGAATCGGAGTGATGAATAACCAGCTCCACCCCATGGCTATGGTAATATCCATAAATCTGTTTATAAGGCTCTACAAAGAAGTCCTCAAACATGGCCGGGCTCATAAAGGTGCTGTCCAGGCCGCCCCAGTCGTCGTGATGGAAAAGCGCGTCCGGATGCAGATTCGAGCAGATGCCTTCCGCCAGCTCCAACTCCCATTCGGTCAGGTACTTGATCAGGTCATGCATCTCGTCCTCATTGGTAATATAATACATCAGCGCATTGGAAATCTCGCAGAGATGATGCGTCTGCTCAAAAAGTCCCGGCGCGACAAACGCAGCCTTAAAGGACTGCTCGCCATCCACTTCGTCATAGGTCGCCTTCAACATGTCCCACTGATCCTGTGTAAATTTCAGTGACGGCGCATGGACGTACTCTTTCCAGTCCTCGATGTCCTTTACCACGATTTTATCCGGCGTATGTACCGGAAATGCGCCCGGTACGCCCTCCGGGAATGTATTTGTGACGCCCCAGGCATTCACTACATTTTCCTGCCCGGGCTGAAGCAGCGGACTGGAAAACATAAAGGGATGCATCAGAAGCTGAACTGCTTCATACTGATTCACAATGCGATCTGGATTCCCTCCGTGAATCACCTCGAGCATATTTTGTTTTGGTGTCAACATATTCGTATACCTCCTTTTTTCGCGCAGCCAGCATTTTTTGAAAATATAGTACATTTGCTCTCATCAAAAAGGCCGACCCTCGATTTGTTATAGTCAAAACGGCATCCGCACTGTCGATTTTGATAAATCCATTGTATCATTTGCACAGTTCTTTCAACAGTGTTAATTCTGAGGAAATTCTGAGCTCTTTTCCTACAAATTGTAGTATGGTTGTATCTTGGATAACTGCAGTCCTTTTCCCGATTTCATTTTCTCTGATGGTGCGTGCATTCTGAAAATAATACCAGCTGAAAGCACCGTAGAAATCTGCCGGATATCTCCTGCTCTTTCTTGATAAAAAACATAGAATTTCCCGGTGAATGTGCCGTTACTATTCACAGTAAATTAAAAATATAACCTAATCGTTTAGAAAGCTTC
>JAJBUL010000092.1 GCA_020860365.1 Clostridiales bacterium
TGAATCTCATCTACGTTGTAATAAATGCTCTCGTTCATCGTCTTAATGCGGGAGGCCACATACACCTGGCGCTGCAGCTGCTTCGCCTCATATTTGCTAGCAAGCCCCTCGATCTTTTTGATCAACTCATTCGATTTCCTGGCAGTGATGAATTTTGCGGACTGGACGGAATCCACAAGGAGCTTCAGCTCCGCCAGTTGGAACTGACGGTTCCCAATATAATAATAGTAGGTTCGATTCTGCTGTACCCCGATCACATCCACGCCGTATTTCCGTAGGCTTTCAATATCATTGTAAAGACTTTTCCGCTCCGCAGAGATATCATATTTCGCCAGTTCCTCTATGATTTCTGCCATGCTGATGGAATGGGTTTCATCCGTCTGCTCCAGCAGTATTCTCATCAGATACACGATTTTTAATTTCTGGTTTGCACTCTTTGCCATAATGCTATCCTCTCCGTTTTTTTATAAAATAAGGATACCATGAGATAGAGGAATTATCTACTGCGACTTTCATATAATGTCCAATATTTCGGACTCAGTCATTACCGTCAACCATCCCTTGCCCATTTTTATTAATCTTGTGCGTGAACAGTTTATCGAACGGGAGCCGCTGGCTTCGACTGTTTTTATTATAGGCAAGCACAAGCGCTTCCGCGAAGCCGGCTGATCCCGAACGGCGGTCCTTTGCGTTCCTTGCGATTTCCTTTACGGAACATTGACCGACTTTTTCTTTAAACACATTTTCATTCAATTCATCCCCATAAGCATTGACCAGCCTTGCGACTCCATTCAGCATATTGCAGCTGAATGACTGCGGAGCCCCTTCCCATGTACCGATGAGGAGGCGCAGAACCCGATCCAGCGTCTGAAAACCGTATTTATCATAGATCCGTTCCAGGGTAGCCACAGCGCAAATCCCATTCGGTGCGGAAGATGGGGTAATCGCAAGATTATAGGATTCCACCAGGTCATTGATGATGATGTGTTTATCGCTGTCTGCCTCTATATTAGCCATGAAAGTCTCATAAGGCAGCAAAGGTTTCACATACTTCATCTGATTGGCAAAAATATCTGCTTCGTGTTTATATTCCAGGTTATCATAAATCATGCACCACACAGGCGTTTCCCTGGAATTTGACACCAGGGCAATAATCTCTATGGTATGCTGACCGTTAAACACATAGTTAATGCCATCCCTCCGGCTGACTTTTACCGGGTTGACCTGGCAAAGATCAAAATTTGCCGCTGCGCGCTGAACATGTTTCATCGACAGGTTGCGTTGATATTCCTGGTTTGATACCAGATTTTTAATAGGTATCTGTTCAAAATGTACATCCGGCACGTACTGTAGCAATTCCTCATCCATAATCGCATCATTCCTCCGATCTAAAATACCTCAAGTCACATATCTCATGCATCAATAACATTCCCATAGAAAAACCGTATTGAAAATGCTCTTCCTCCTGACAGCCCTGGATTATGAGCGCATTGTCGAGAATGTCACGAAGAACCTTTTGATCCTGTTCTGACAATCTGCAGGACAGATCAGCAGTAAGATCTATCACTCGTTTCGATGCCTTTATATAATCCTCGCTTTGTGATACCACAGATTCACAGGGATAAATTTTTCCGTGAAATAACATATCCATAATCATAACCCACATTCTCCTCGAACCAATATTTTTTACTCCAGTATTTTCTGAAAATTATAAACTGCCTTATGTAAAGCAAACAGTTCCTGCCTTAATTTCTCCCGCGCCCCGTCTGTGGTCTTCGGGAAATCCGCGAGAGATTTCGTGCGTTCGATGGAACTGATCCACGACGGTATGGTCAGCGCCAGACTGGATATTTCCGCATCCGGATCGTAAGCCGGAACCTCTTTGATCGCCGCGACCGCACCTTTCCTTTTTTGTTTCGCAGATTCTAAAGTCGACGAATTGTAATGCTGCCATCCGAGCTCATGCCTCATCTCCGCATAACTGATTCTGTCCATACTATTTTCTACCAGCACATTATTCAATGCACGCACTTCCTCTTTCGGAAGCCGGGAAAGCTCTATAATATTCGCCTGCGAAATCCGCAGCTTGCCAGATAGGATTTTCTCTGCGATATTCTTATTTTTAGATGCAATATTATCAATGGCTTCCGCATAAATCCCGTATTTATAAACGGTACCGCTGACAAGATATACTTCCTTTCCGACTTCTTCCGCAATCCTGTATTGATGCCCGCGGTGCTTCCCAGGTGAATCCGGACTGGAAAGATATGCGTCTTTCCTAGACTTGTAATACCTGCCGATAAGATATTTCCGCATTGCATCCGGCAAGTCACCTCTCTCCAGCTGGTTTCTGCAGATCCATGCGGCTGCTTCATAGCGGTTTTCAAAATCTATTCGCTTAACAGGAAATGGCAATTCCCATTTTTTACAGATGTCATATCGTTTCCGGCCGTCAATAATAATATTGTCCCAGACAATAATAGGTTCCCCGCAGCCATGATCAAATATGTTTTCCTCCAGTGCATCGTATTCATTATCGCTAATCGGAAACACCAATGCGCCGAATTCCTCATCGTTCTTTAATTCACTCATTGGCTTTCCTCGACGGCATTCAAAGGCACCGGCTCGTGCATGGGAAACAAAGCGATTCCTTTTTTTGTATCAAGACAGCCGTACAGCCGGTAAGATTTATTCAATGAAAGATCGCTATTTACAGTCATAAGATTTTCGATCAGGCCGGAGCTGTACAGTTCTATGCAGTCCGCTGCATCCAGATGGATTTTATGGGCAAGGTGATCTTTATGGATACTGCCTTTGATTGCGATCATACTGGCCAGAGGATTGACAAGCAGCTGTATATATTCCGGGCTTCCGATCATCTGGAGAGTATGCCGATGTATCCGTATGCGGTTTTTCTTCAGATCAATACACAGGCTCGGCCGGCAGGATGTCTGTTTGCTCATGTTCTGTTGCCTCTTTTCTCTTTGATTTCCTCTTGTTATCCTGAATGCTGAAGACAGTATATCCGTCAAATATATTTACCTGCAGTGCTTCCTGGTGCTCCGCCACGGGAACCCCGAACTGATGCTCCCATTCCGCAGGGTAAGTTGGTGTCCGTGAAGATTTTACCGTGCCGTCATCTTTCACCGTGCGCACAAAGATCTCCGGCGTTTTAAGGTCGAAAATAAAAAGCAATTCTCCGCTGGAACGGATCAGTTTTCCGATCAGCTTATACCTGTAACTCATGTTCCAGTCCATTAAAGATATGATTTTCGCAAAGAACACTCTGCAGGTCACCTGCTTGGGAGCACGCTTTTTTGTGCTGGCCGAACACCAGCGGAAAGAATCTTTGTCAGATTCCAAACATGGCCGAACTGCCAGTTTCTTCTCCGTTGGATTCACAAGGATCTGCACATATTCTGTCTCCGGCAGTTTTCGGATACAGGCCATGTTCACAGAAATCTTGTTGTTATTGAATGTAAAAGACGGTTCATAAAGATGGGCGAAAAACTCGCCGCGCACCACCTCATAACCATCGAGATTTACATTCTCATCAATAATCTCCATCTCTTTTTTCTTGTTTTCAGATGCCATTTTCAGCCTCCCGTTTCATTTGATTTAGCAAAGACGCGATGTTGCCCCGCCGTTCCTCTGTACCGGTCGGACACAAATCCGATTCCTTATATGGCCTGCCTTCGGCGTTAGGATTCCAGTTCTCAGTGTCTGCAAGCTGCGTAAATTCATCAGCCTGCGCCTGGACATAATAATTATTCCCAAACGTATCCGCCCATGTTTCCGGATATGCAAGTACGCTTTTCGGGCTTCCCATGATTGGCGTCATACCGGCTTCCCCGCTGTCAGTTGCAACCGCATCAGTTGGGATAAGGACTTCCATATCTCTCAAATCAAAGAGCAGGATGGCGTCGGCATCTTTCCCGCAGAGTCGGCCGATCATCCGGTATTTACATTTTTCATTCCAGCTGAACAGTTTGAAAAGTGTTGGAAGAAATGCAGCCCCGCTGATTTCCCTTGGCACCAGATTGCCGTTATGGATCTTTGCCCATTGCATGTTGTTACGGTTATACTTACTGGTCTTCCGAACAGCAAAGATTCTTTTGCGCGGATGAATCAGCAGCTCGATGTGCTGGCACTTTTCGATTTTATGAATAGCAACGGCACTGAACTTTACATCATGTATGGAAAATGTAACCGTCAGCTTCGGGATGTCGAAAAACTGTGCCCGCGCAACTTCATACCCTCTCAGGTCAAAATCACCGGAGCGTGCCTCTATATCAGATGTTTGCCCGAAGCTCTCACAATCCGCCCCATTCACACTATCGCAAGCCTCATAATAATCTTCTGTTTTAAATCCCGCCCAGCGTGGATTGATCGTCACAAACCCTTTCAGGAATCCCTCCGGGACCACACGAAGCTCCGGTAAAAATCCTTTGTTCCCATATTTTGCATTGCTGATCAGCCGCTGGACTGCGATAAAATCATCCCTGCTGATGATGGCATCGTGATGATTCTTTTTCCGATATTGATTGCGGTCTTTTTTATTCTTTCTGGATTTATGGTCGAGATAACTCGGCGTCCATGTTTTTCGCGCAAGGACATCGCCGCAATGCCGCTCGTTCTGCAGAATCTGCAGGATGGAGCCGGGAGACCATACCGTGTTGCCTTTCTTCGTGCTTTGCCCAAATTCAGTAAGCGTATCGGCAATCTCCTGACAGGTATAACCGTCGAGATACATATAAAAAATCAGACGCACTATTTTTGCTTCATCTTCGTTAATGACCAGATCCCCGTTTTCATCTACATCATACCCAAGCAGAGCCGGCGTCAGGAAAATGCCGCGGCGAAACCGCATTTCAATAGATGCATTCATAATTTCACTTTTGGTATGGCTTTCCTCCTGTGCCATCATTGCCATGATCGACAGCATGACTTCACAATCTTCATCTAAAGTAAAAATATTTTCAGTCTCAAAGAATACCCCGACCGGCGGATTCATCTTCTTTAAATCACGCTCAATTTTTATGCAGTCCACAATGTTCCTGGCAAAGCGGGAAACGCTTTTCGTAACGATCATATCAATTTTTCCGGATTCGCAATCCCGTATCATTTCCATAAAGCTGTCACGGTGGGCAAGCTGCGTACCGGAAATTCCTTCATCTGCATATATTTTGACAAGCTGCCAGTTCGGATGGCTGTTGACAAAATCATTGTAGTGATTTTTCTGCAGTTCATAAGATGAAGTCTGATTCGGATCATCCGTAGACACTCTGGCATAGACTGCCACACGCCGGATCACATCTTTCTGATGTATGGTTTCTTTTTCGCGGGCCGGAATAAAATCCAGCTCATCGGCATCGACACCTTTGTACCGCTCGCGTATTCGCCGCTTGCGTTCCTCGGAATCGGTGATCTGTTCTTCGTTTCCTCTCATAATGCAGGATACGTCCTTTCGTTACGATCTGTATTTATTATATTTTTAATAAAGTAAAAGTACATAAACCACAGGTTAAGCAGTTAACCCATGGTTTATATCGCAGCATAAATCATATGCTACTCTGGATCAGATCAGGTTACTCCCAATCATTTTCATGAAGAATCCGCACAAGAGAATAACTCATTTCAAAAACCAAACGTCTCTCATTCTGGGAACAGTCTGCCATCAGCTCATCCATATCCGTCTGGTAATCTGTAGGATTATGAATCTGGTTCCCGGACAGAAGTTCATCCAGCGTTATCCCCAACGCATTAGAAATATTGACAAGAACTTCGAGGCTCGGCTTTTTCTCAGCGTGTTCGATATAACTGATATATGGAACGGACACATTTATGCTTTCCGCAAGCTGCTGCTGCGTCACCGACTGAAGCAAACGGATCTCTCTTATCCGCTGTCCTATAAGTCTGTAATTTACCACGGGACATACCTCCTTTCTCAAGTAGTAGGAGGAAAAATTTGTTCCGCTTTTTTTACGAAGTGGACCGATATTAGTCCCATTAATAAATGATAAGCGAATAGACTAAAATAAAAAAGGACTAATATGGGTTCAGATACTGGGAGTCGCTTATGGAGCAGAAAATAAAGCAGGATATCCCCCTCGGCGCAAATATCCGCCGGATCAGGAAGCAAAAAGAAATAGGCCAGACGGAACTGGTGCGGCAGATCAATCTGTTGGGAGAGCCGATGACAAGGGAAGCTCTGGTGAAAATAGAACGCGGGATACAGCATATAAAAGCGTCACAGCTGAAAGCAATCAAAGAAACGCTAGATACAACATACGATGAATTATTCAAATAAGGCAGGTGGTCTTGCAAGGCTACCTGCTTTTTCATGCCCGCTTTTTCTGACTATCCATGAGGGAAAAAACATGCTATACTACAAACCAAATAATACCGTTTTTCATACTCTGGGGGCTAAGCCGTTATACCGAAAGTGATGTTATACCGAATTCTTCGGAGAGGAGTTGTTTTTGCTG
>JAJBUL010000102.1 GCA_020860365.1 Clostridiales bacterium
GCCGCATACCTGGAATGCGAGCGATGGCATGGATGGGAATGGCGCCTACGACCGCGGAAAGTACTGGTACGCGAAAACATTTGAGACGCCCAGACAGCCTTTGATGGGCGGACGGGTCTACGTAGAGGTTCTGGCGGCAGGACAGCAGGCGACTGTGTATGTGAATGGCACAGAAGCGGTTTCTCATGAGGGAGGATACTCCACGTTCCGCGCGGATATCACAGATCTCTGCCAAGAAAATGAGGAGAATCTTCTGGTCATTGCCTGCAGCAATGAGTATAAGGACAGCGTCTATCCGCAGTCGGCCGATTTTACGTTTTACGGCGGGCTTTACCGCGGGGTGAATCTGATTTCCGTGCCGGAGACGCACTTTGACCTGGATTATTTTGGCGGGCCGGGGCTTGCTGTGACGCCAACACCAGACAGTGTTGGAAATGCGATTTTTGATATCGAAACCTGGGTAACAAATCCGGACGAGAACTTCACCGTACTGTATTCCATCCGGGATGCAGACGGCTGCGAGGTGGCTTCAGCGGCCAGACCGGCAAATGATACAAAAACGTCGATTTTTGTGCCGGATGCGAAAAAATGGGATCTGGATGCCCCCTATCTGTATACCGTAACCGCGACTCTGCAGCGCAGGAATGAGGCGTATGATGAGGTTTCCGCGCGGGTCGGCGTGCGCAGCTTTTCGGTTGACCCGGACAAGGGCTTCATCATCAACGGAGTGGAAACGCCGCTGCGCGGTGTGAGCCGCCATCAGGATCTGCTTTAAAATGGCAATTCCCAGCTGTCCGGAATGAAAATGACGATCGCAGCTCTCGTCTGCTCAATTCTGGCTTTCTTATGCTACACAATTTGTACTTCCCTGTCTGTGGAACGTGTGAAGATTGAGGTGAAGACAGAAAAATTCAGCATCGGTACGCTGTTTAAACAGCTGTTTTCCAGCCGCGCGCTGGTCAGCATTATTGTGGCGGCAATTGTTCTGCTCCTCGCTCAGCTGACCATGACCGGTATGGGCACTTATGTGTGGGCAAATTATTTCAATAATACGACGTATCAGTCCATTGCAAACTTCGGAGGTGTCGTCGTCATGCTGGTACTGGCAATTTTCGTTGTACCGGGGATGTCAAAAAAATACGGGAAAAAGGAAATTTCCATCTTTGGCGCGGCAGTGGCCGTGGTCTCTTTTGTGATTGCCTTTATCCTGCATACCACGAATCCGACCATTTACATCATCTGCTTTATGTTTGGATACTTCGGCCTCGGTTTCTTCAATTCCGTGATCTGGGCGATGATTGTAGATGTAATCGATGAGGATGAGGTTCGGCGCGGTACGCGCTCCGATGGAACGATCTACTCGCTGTATTCCTTCGCGAGAAAATGTGGGCAGGCGTTTTCGCCCGGTCTGACCGGTGCGCTGCTGACGATGATTGGCTATACCTCCGCGACTGCGTTTGAGACAAGCGTCGTGAATGGAATCTATAACGTATCCGTTCTGGCGCCGGCAATCGGATTTGCAGCTCTGATTCTTGTGCTGGTGTTCTGGTATCCGCTGGATAAAAAGACAGTGGACGCGAATGCGGAGACATTGAGAAAGAGGAGAGAAGGAAAGTAAAGGAAACAGCGGATCACAGGCGAAACAGGCAACAGAATCAGGAACCCCGCATCGGAAAACGATGCGGGGAAAGTGAGGAGGACGTTTATGGCAGATAGTATAGCGGAATTTCAGAAGCAGCATGAGTATCTGGTCTGCGTAGACAGCGACGGGTGCGCGATGGACACGATGGATATCAAACATATCCGCTGCTTTGGTCCCTGCATGGTGGAAGAATGGGGACTGGAGAAGTGGCGCCAGGAAATCCTGGAGCGGTGGAATGAGATTAACCTGTATACGATGACCCGCGGGACCAACCGTTTCAAAGGGCTGTCCATGGCGCTGCGGGAGATTGACGGGAAATACCGGAAGATTGACGACCTGGAGGCGCTGGAAGCCTGGGTGGCTTCCGCCCCGGAGCTTTCCAATGACGCATTGAAAAACGTCATCTCAGAAAACGCCAAGAAAGGCATCTTCCATATCTCTCTGGAAAAGGCTTATGTCTGGAGCAACGCGGTCAACCATTCGATTTCTCTGCTCGCGCAGGATGAACGTAAGCCGTTTGAGGGTGTAGACATGGCGCTTGCGCTGGCACACCGAGAGGCGGATGTGGTGGTGGTCTCCAGCGCAAACCTGGGTGCGGTTCTGGAGGAATGGGATCTCTACGGCCTGCTGGAGTATACGGATGCTGTCCTGGCGCAGGACGCCGGGTCAAAGGCTTACTGTATTACCACCAGCTGGTGATAATAAAGGGCTTTTTTGATCTCACAGAAGAAGGCGTGGAAGCGGTATTTAACCTGAATTTCATTGGTACTCTGCTGCCGACACAGGCTTTTGCAAAGCAGATGCTCGGCCGCAGCGGCTGCAATATTATCAACATCAGATCGATGAATGCGTTACGCCGCTGACGAAGATTCCCGCGTATTCGGGCGCAAAAGCCGCCGTGTCCAATTTTACCCAGTGGCTTGCGGTACATTTTTCAAAAGAAGGAATCCGGGTCAACGCGATTGTTCCTGGCTTCTTTCTCACGAAACAGAACGAGAAGCTTCTCTTTAACGAAGACGGATCACCCACCGCGCGGACCGGAAAAATCCTGGCCGCTACTCCGGTAGGACGGATGGGGGAGCCGAAGGATCTTGAAGGGGCGCTCCTGTTCCTGGTAAATAATGAGGCCGCAGGCTTTATTACCGGAGTCGTACTCCGGTGGATGGCGGGTTTCAGACGTATTCCGGAGTATAGTGTTATTTTCCATATCCAGACAAATTATCCAATTTTGCGCATAGGGGGCTTACAGAGGCTGTCTGCGCCGCTACCGGGGATTTTGTTATTGCTTCCTGGATTTCTGTTTGCTATACTTAGAAGCAACATAAGCGAACCATGAGGAGAATGACATGAACACATCGATAGATTGTACGTTTCAGACGGAACAGGGAAAGTTTAATTTCAGAACCGGTGTTATCATTGCCAATGGAAGAAAGGTGTTGATGGCAAGAAACCCGAAGGAAAAAAGGGAGTACTATTACTCTGTCGGAGGAAGGGTGAAATTTGGAGAAAGCGTAGAAGACGCTGTCCGCAGAGAGGTGGAGGAGGAGACAGGTATTGTCTGTGAGGTGGATAAAATGGTCGCCATCCATGAAAACTTCTTTGCAAATGAGGAGGGTGTGCCGTATCATGAAATATCTCTGTTTTTCACCTTAAAGCCCGATGAAAAGCTGCTTACTCTGCCAGATGGACACAGGACGGATGACGGACCAGACGGGGAGATTTTGAAGTGGATTGACCTGGACAATTGTGAAAAAATAACAATATATCCTGAGTTTTTTAAGACGATGGATTTTACCAGTAATGAAGTGGAGCATTTCATTACAAGAGAGGATAGCTTTCTTCAGAAGACGAAAGAAAAAGCAGTAGATGAGACTGCCATTGCCTATACGGACGGAAGCTACAATCCCGTAAACCTTATGTGGGGATATGGCGCATGTCTCTTAGTGGGTAGCGAGGAATATGAACTTTCCGGAAGAGGCGAAGACAGATACAGCGGCCACCAGATACAGGGGGAAACTACGGCTGTACTCGCCGTGTGTGAGAAGGCGCTTTTATTGGGAATAAAGAGGCTTGAAATCCGTTATGATTACGAAGGCGTAAGACATTGGGCACTGGGCACCTGGAGGGCAAAAAAGCCATATACTCAGGATTATGCCAGAAAAATGCAGGAATATCGAAAGCAAATGGAAATCACCTTTATCCATGTGAGGGCACACATCGGTATAGAGGGCAATGAAAGGGTGGATAAGCTGGCAAAGGCGGCATGCGGGGTGATGGAAAAATGACTTTTTTCCTGTGGGAGCAATTTCAGAGAGGACTCTTTTCGGTGCAGCTTTAAACAGCTGCACCGTTTTTCGTAAATGGAAGTTTTTGCCAGCCGACAATTCTATATCGTGTTGCTTTGTCTGATGCTCTGGTACTTTATCAATGGAAAGAAGATAGCAATATCTGGGAAAATCTAAAATAAATATAAATTATTAGCAATCACTATTGACGAGTGCTAATAAATGTGCTATATTCCGTATAACAAAAAAGAATGACACCTGAGAGCATCTAGATATGCGAAACAATCAAGATATGTATTTTATTTCGCACGGAAGAACCCATAGGCGCCTGCATAGAAGATTGAAGGAGGAGCATAACATATGAAGTTAGTACCATTAGCAGACAGAGTCGTGCTGAAGCAGCGCGAAGCAGAAGAGACCACGAAGTCCGGTATCATCCTGATGTCCGGATCACAGGAAAAGCCGCAGGAGGCAGAGGTTATCGCAGTTGGGCCGGGTGGTCTTGTGGATGGCAAGGAAGTAAAGATGACAGTAAAGCCGGGAGATACAGTTATTTATTCCAAATATTCCGGCACAGAAGTAAAGCTTGGAGAGGAAGAGTATATCATTGTAAAGCAGAGCGATATTCTTGCTCTGGTGGAAAAATGATTTGATAAATATGGAAGCAGTTAGTTGTTAAGGAGGCAGTTTGAATTATGGCAAAGGAATTAAAATACAGTGTTGATGCAAGGATGGCTTTGGAAGCCGGAGTGAATAAACTGGCGGATACGGTTCGCGTAACGCTCGGACCGAAGGGAAGAAATGTAGTGCTTGATAAATCCTACGGTTCTCCGCTGATCACGAACGATGGTGTGACGATCGCGAAGGAGATCGAGCTGGAAGACCCGTTTGAAAATATGGGCGTGCAGCTGATCAAGGAAGTAGCGTCAAAGACGAATGACGTGGCAGGAGACGGCACTACGACCGCTACCGTTCTCGCACAGGCGATGGTACAAGAAGGCTTGAAGAATATCGCTGCCGGCGCAAATCCAATTGAATTGCGCAAAGGCATGAAGAAAGCAACTGACGCTGCAGTGGAATCCATTAAGGGCACGAGCAAAAAGGTGAGCGGCAAGGAGCAGATTAGCAGAGTTGCCGCCGTGTCTTCCGGGGACGACACGGTTGGAGAGATGGTTGCGGATGCGATTGAAAAGGTTTCCGAGGATGGCGTGATCACGATTGAAGAGTCAAAGACTATGAAGACGGAGATCGAGCTGGTCGAAGGAATGCAGTTCGACAAAGGTTATATTTCTTCTTACATGGTAACAGACAACCAGAAGATGGAAGCAGTGCTGGACGATCCGCTGATTCTGATCACAGATAAGAAGATCAGCAACATCCAGGATATCCTTCCGCTGCTGGAGCAGATCGTGCAGTCCGGGAGAAGGCTGCTGATCATTGCGGATGACATCGAGGGTGAAGCGCTGACAACCCTGATCGTCAACAAACTCCGCGGTACCTTCCATGTGGTTGGCGTAAAAGCACCGGGCTATGGCGATAACCGCAAGGAAATGCTGCAGGATATCGCAATCCTGACAGGTGGCCAGGTGATTTCTGAGGATCTCGGTCTGGAATTAAAAGATGCGACGATGGAGATGCTCGGCAGAGCAAAATCCGTAAAGGTTCAGAAAGAAAATACTGTGATTGTGGACGGGCTTGGTGACAAGAGTGCGATTTCGGCAAGAATTTCCCATATCCGCTCCCAGATTGAAGAAACCACATCGGACTATGACAAAGAAAAGCTCCAGGAGCGCTTGGCGAAGCTCTCAGGCGGTGTAGCGGTGATCCGTGTCGGGGCCGCGACAGAAACTGAGATGAAGGAAGCAAAGCTTCGCATGGAGGACGCGCTTGCAGCGACCAGAGCGGCCGTAGAAGAAGGCATTATCGCCGGCGGCGGTTCCGCTTATATACATGCATCTAAGGATGTGGAGAAGGTCGCGGACTCTCTTGAAGGGGATGAGAAGACCGGAGCAGGCATCATCCTGAAAGCACTGGAAGCACCGCTTTACTACATCGCGGAAAACGCCGGATTTGAGGGTGCTGTGATTGTGAACAAGGTTCATGAGTCCGAGCCGGGTACAGGCTTTGATGCTTACAAAGAAGAGTATGTAGATATGGTACAGGCTGGTATCCTTGATCCGGTGAAGGTAACGAGGAGTGCCCTGCAGAACGCGACCAGCGTAGCATCTACGTTGTTGACCACAGAAGCGGCGGCGGGAGACATCAAAGAACCGACACCTGCGGCACCGGCAGGCGCAGGCGATATGGATTATTAAATCGCGAGGCTGTAAAAAAGCAGTCTTATACAAAAAAGAAAAACCGCAGGATAGGCTATGTTCTGCGGTTTTTCCTTTTCTACGCATATGCCGCGACAGAAAATCATTGGTGTTGCCACTCGTGGACAACGCGCCGGGGACAGGGACGGTTACTATTCACGGGGTGGGGATGATATCTAAGGTGTTTGGTTCCTCATCTT
>JAJBUL010000070.1 GCA_020860365.1 Clostridiales bacterium
GGATTCCAATCACTATGGATTTTTTAGGTGTTCAACTTCATTTTACAATCGACCGTTTTTTTCTATAATTTATATAGTCACCGCAAGGCATTTAGTCACCGCAAAACCGCACATTTTAATTTTTCATACCCTTGTATCAATTTCTCGGTCTACATATCGACATAATAGTCCACCAGATTCCAGCCCTGTTCCCGGACATGCCTTGCCAATAGTTCCTTCTGGTTCTCGATGGAAATGCTCTCGCCGGTGCGCTCGTCGTCGCGGCTGAGCCTTGCGTAAATCCCTACACTGTAAGTTCCATTATCCTGCATACTATTTGTTTACCTCCTTAGTGTGCAGCATAATGGCGGCAGATGTTACCTGACACCATTATACCGCTTTTCCTGTCCTGATTCCACATAAATTTCAAAATAATCTCGATAAATATTTAGCGGACGGCTACTATTATCCGGCACTTTACGTGCGCCCGGCTTATCTTACATTTTGCACTCCGATGGCATGTACAGTTTATCTTGACCGGCTTATGTAGCGAAGTAATCCGATTGAAGCTGCTGTAAACAGATTCGATGTGCAGTGTAAACCCGGCAAATAAAGTGCCATTTCAAATCGTGCCGCTGTGGATGTGGTGTGTTTTGGTGAAGGCAGCTATGGCTCATTTTTGTGCTTTAGCATAATTGATTCAAGTGCCATAACTGGTCCCGGATTGCTTTTGATACTTGAACAAGATTCGCTGTCAAAACATCCCCACATCCATCAGCAGACATATCTGATATATCAAAATCCGTCCGTCTCAGGATGCCGTCCTCTGGACGTTTTCCGTGATCAGTGCGTCCAACAGCTCGCCCATCTGTGCTGTCCCGCTAAAAAAGCTGCTGACGCGGTAATGCACGCCGTCAATGATGGTTTCCAGATGGTCGTTGAGCATATAAAAATCTCTTCCGTCGCAGCGGAAATGGGGAATTGGCGAACCGTCGTCAATCCATTCGATTTCGTTTTTCTTCTTATTATTATCCTGCATGGCAGTTCCTCCGTTTTTGATTCGATATGATATGGTTTGGTTGAAACCGGCAGGCCGGTTATGGTGCTTCCGGCAACGAAGTCCGGCAACGGGCTGTAAAAGACTTATTCGCCAGCAGCTTATCCATGCCATCCTGCCTGTTTTGTTTTTTCCTTATTCTCTGTTGTCTTTGTTGTCATAAAAGAAAAAAGTAAAGGAATAAGGGGGATTATAGGCTTTTTTCAGGCAACCCGCCCGGCAACCGGCTTAGCAATGCGCTGGCAACCGGGCGCTGTTTTAAGGCTTCCTCCATTCCTCCGGAATCCCGGCCTGCTTCGCTTCTTCGTCGGACAGGGGCAAAAATCCGTCCCCGTTGCCGGTATCCGGTTGCCGCATCCATCCTTTCTGCCGGTTATACGGCGCTGGGAAACGGCGTGGGTTTTCAAAGCGCTTCCATCCGGTGGCACAGTTGTTCATGACGGAATTGATGTCGCGGATTTCGTACTGCTTCGGCTCGTCCCATGAGGGATGCCCCAGCGCTTCATAATAAAGCTGCAGGGAGCAGACCATATCCCCGCGGAAGCTGTCCAGATAGTTCAGTATCCGTGCGGCGAACGTGTCCTCCGGCATGAAATCCTTCTGGTAATCTTTCAGGTACTGTTCCATTTTCCGGCTGAGCTTCAGCTTGAAATTATTTTTCCGGTACTCCGCCATGATCTCTGCCCACATCTGGTCAATGTATTTCCTTGATTCCGCTTCGTTTTCAAGGATGTGCGTCTCTGCAAGCTCCGGCCTTACCACGACAGGGAGGAAGCGGCGGTTGCCCGTGCGGTCAAGCGGCAGGAAATCCAGTGTGTTGGATGTCCCGGCAAAGACACACTGCCGTTTGTAATCCTTCGGGTGTACGGCGTAAGGCGTTTTGTATGTATCCTTCTGGCGGCTCAGGAATGATTTGATCTCCTCGATGCTCCTTGCATTTGCCGTGGCGATCATCTCCGGCATTTCGATGATCCAGTGCCCCTGGAGCTTCCGGTATACATTGTCGTCATCCAGTTTCCTTAAGTCGTCGCTGAACCAGTCGTCTTTTACGGCAAGGAAACGGAAGAATGTTGACTTCCCGGCTCCCTGGCCTCCGACAAGGCAGAGCATGGTTTCAAATTTCGTCCCCGGTTTGAATATCCGAGTGGCAGCGCCCAGCATGAACAGCCGGAGCGCTTCATAAATATAATCACTGGTGTCTGCGCCGAGGAAATGGTGCAGGGCGAACCGCACCCGCTCCTGACCGTCCCATTGCAGGGAGTTTAAATAATCGCGGATGGGGTGGTAGCGGTATTCGTTTGCCGCCATTTTGATTGCGCCTTCGATTTTCTTTTCCGAGGATATGTGGTAATTCTTATCCATGTATACCATCAGGTACTGCGTGTCCACGTCCGTCACCTGCAGGCTGTCCCTCTGCCAGCCCAGCGGCTTTACGACATCCACGCGGTCGGTCAGCATGTTGTAGCAGAATGCGCCCTTGAGCAGCGGGTCTGACAGGAACACCGTCCTGTAATTCCCCGGCGTGTTTAAAATCTGGCCGTTCTCTGTCGCCGCGAGGGATGCGCGGATTTCTGCCACACTCTGCGGGTCTGCAAGGCTGCCGGCAGACAGCAGCACAGATTCCTTCATCTCCGGCGGCAGGCCGTTCCATTCATCTTTCAAGTCTGATCACTTCCTTTCTCTATGGCTTTTAGCTTTCTCTATTGGTTTGCTTTCTTGCATTTCGATATTTTCCTTTGCTCCTCCAACCCGCTCATTTTTGAGCGGGTTCGTATTCCTGTATCTGCCGGATAACAAAAACAACTATCGCAGTATGGCGGGGAGGTCACATTCTGTCTGTTGTGATGCAGTCCGTATTCCGGTCTGTTGTTATACAGGCACTCAGCATATTTCACGTCCGTCCGTCTTTTGGGTGGTTTTCGGCTTCGGGAAACGGCTGCGCTCTGCATTAAGTCCGGAAATACGCTGCGCGAGGTCTGCGGTTTCCTTTGACTTGTCGATGATAAGTGCCGCCTTTTCCTCCACCGTGCCGTACAGCAGGACGTCAAGCAGATGCTCCACATGGGTCTGTTCCCGGAGTGCTTCCACAAAAAGCGGATGCCATTCCTCATCATCCGGCTTTGGCGCATATTCCATTCTCCACTGCTTTAACAAATGAAGATAATCGGAATAAACACGGAAGCATTTCTGCTCGGCCTGCTGAAAACGCTCTTTTTCGGACAACCTCCGCCTTACGGAGCGCACTGGTTCTGCCTGTCTTGCTCTGGACGGCTTTCCGCGCCTGTCATAGCTGACATTAAAATCCGAAGCCAGTTTCTCCACCGCGTCTTTCACGCTCATCCCATAGAGCGCGGCGGTAAAATCAATCACGCTCCCATCGGCCTGGCACCCGAAGCAATGGAAACGCCTGTCCACTTTCATGCTCGGATGCCGGTCATCGTGGAAGGGACAGCAGGCCATCCCGTTCCGGTTTACTTTGATTCCATACAGTTCCGCTGCCTGTCTGGTCGTGACAGACTGCTTCACCGCGTCATATACATTCATGGATTGTTCCTTCCCGGAAAGCTGCCGGTGTTGCGGTTTTATAGAAAAACCGCTCCGCCGTTTCAGATTTCCATTTCCTTTTTCCTGTTTGTTGTCTGGCCGGGAGTCTCCCGGTTTTGATCCCGATACTTTTGTGCCTGGTGTTTCTGCCGCAGCTGTGCCAGCACGGATTCGCGCTCCTGCGGTTCCGGCTTTGGCGCGTGCCTTTTTGTTTTTGCTATTTTCGTTGCAGGCTCCGTCACGGATTTTTCTGTGCCCGCCTTTTCCTGCTCCGGCAAAACTTTGGAGATAAAGTATCGGACGTCTTTCATCTCTTTTAAATCCGCCTGCACGGATTCCAGCTCCGCCTGCTGTGCCTGGATTGCTTCCCGGTGCTGCCCGCATTCGGCAAGCAGCTTCGCTTTTTCGATGGGGCTGTCCGGTTCCAGCCGGTTCTGTTTCAGATAACGTGCTGCTTTCCGGTAAGCGGCAAGGTCGTCCTTATGCTCATTTGCGTATTTTTCTTTTTTGCCCTTGAACCAGATTTTCCCGTAAGCATCCATGACCGGTTTCAGGCGTTCGCAGGTTTCGTGTGCCGTGATAATCCCGGTGAGGTTCTTAATTTTGCTCTCGTGGGATTTCACTGTTTTGCGGATGCCTGCGGATTTCTCTTTCGCAGCGTCAAGCCGTCTGTCCAGGTCATCCAGAGTGGAGATGCCCTGCGCATTCAGGTAATCAATCGAATGCTGGACTTTCATCACGTCATTGGACAGCCCTTTGATTTTGCTGATGCCGGACCAGCCGTCCCGCTCGTCTTCCCTTGCAGAAAGATACTTAAACAGCAGCTCAGCAAGCCCCGGCTCCGGCGCAGATGCCATTTCCGACAGGAAAAGCTTCATGCGCCCGTTTAACTCCGTGACCCATGCTTTCAGGCTTCGGATACGGTTCCCGATGGACTGCATCAGGCTGTTTGCCGCCCGGATGTCCCGGTTTAAATCTCCAAGGAATGTGCTGATACCGCGTTTTTCCATCTGCGTGGCTGCGACACCCATGTGTACCGTGGGAATCTGGCCGGTGCCCTGCCGTTCAAAAGAACGGAGGTCAACGCGCTCCGGCCTGCTGTTCCTTTCCAGATATCGGTTCGTGACCGTCTCCCATCCGTGCCGCCAGATCTCCGCGTACTTCTGGTCGTTCCAGTCTACGGTGTCTTCCTTATGGCTTTTCCAGTAACGGCTGTTTTCACATTTGACCCGGTTCCCGTTTTCGTCCAGGTCGTAAACCTTGCGTATTTTCGGGAGCCACTTTCCGTCCGCATCCATCGCCCGCATGGTCAGCATGATATGGGCGTGTGGGTTGCCGTCGCCTTTGTCATGGATGGCGAAATCCACGCACATCCCTTTGGACACGAAATGCTCGTTGCAGTAATCGCGCAGCATCTGTGCATACTGGTCCGGAGGCACTTCCCTCGGAAGGGCGAGGATGATGCGGCGGGCAAGCTGGGAGTTCCACTGTTTCTCCACGGCTTCGACGGCATTCCAGAGTGTGGCGCGGTCTGCGTATTCCGGTGGCGCGTGTGCCGGGAGCAGAATCTCCGCATGGACGATGCCCCGCTTCTCGGAATAGGATTTCCGTTTCTGGTCGTACTCGGAAAATAACGGCTCGCCGCTCTGGTAAGCAGCGCCCGCGACGGCAGACTGGTTCAGGCTCCGCTTCACGAGTGAGATGCTAAAGTGCGGGCATGGCATGATCAGCACCTCCGTTCTCTGGAATCGTCGGAGCCATGCTGCCGGACGGCAGCAAAGCCAGGGGGTAGCCGGGAACCGGCGCAGGGGGAGCGCAGCCCCCTGTTATGAAGTGGAGCAGCGACGGAAGCTGCGTAATCTTCATTGGCCTTCCGCCCAAGAACCCTCGGAGAGCGCAATTCCCCCAGGATGGGGGTATAATTGCGCCCTCTCCAAAAGTCGAGGGTTTGGAAGTGTTCCTGTCTTTACATAGTTCCCTTTGCATCATCCAGCATCTCCTTTAGCTTTTGCTTCACTTCCGGCTGGCGGAAAGCGGTTTTCAGAAGCTCCATGACCTGTTCGTTGGTCAGCGCTTCCGGTTCCATAAGGAAGCTCTCCAGCATCCCGGCGCGTGTGCAGAGCCGGTTTGTGCGCTCCCGGCGCGTCAGCTTCGAGACGACGTTGTTCTTCGCCTTTACCTGTTGTTCGAGATGATGGATTTCCTTTTCTGTCTGTTCGATCTCTTCCTGGATTGCCCTTAACGGGCTGTGGATCATGTTGTTGTCCTGCATAAAAATCTGTCCTCCTGTGATTTCCGGCTGGTAGCCCAGCCGCTGTGCATTGGTTGGTAAGCTGCATTGCCGTTCTGCCCGCAGCGGATTCCCTCCGGGGAAAAGATTCCGCTGCAGCCGGTCATTTGGTTTTTTTGAAGAACCATAATAAGGAACCTTCACCTATTCGATTCAAAATCGGCTTTTGACAAGCTGGTTTTAAAAATTTCCTTTGAAAAATTTGTCCTTCTGCCTAACCCATGCCAGGAGGGGTATTTTTCAAGGCAGCGGATGAAATTTTTTGAAAAAATTTTTCCTATGGCGGGATAAGGCGCGTGAACAGGTCCTTTCACTAATCACAGGCGGCAGGGGCGGAAAGTTCACGCCTGCTGCGAAATAATCGAAAAAGAAAAATGCCGGCTACCCCAAAAAGGGCATCCGGCTGGAGATTGGTTATACGATAATTTTAAGTTTCTATATAAGAACATCTGTTTACCTACCCATTTTTTTGCGAAAATGGGTAGGTTCAAAAAGAAAAAGATATGGTATACTCTTAGCACGTAGCAAGATCGGTTGCAGACGGCGGCAGGAGCGCATGGTCTGCGG
>JAJBUL010000313.1 GCA_020860365.1 Clostridiales bacterium
GGATGGAGTAATTTAAACCACTTTGGACTGTGAATAGTAACGAGGCTCGCCAAATTATATTTTTTTAAATCAGGCACTGTTGCTTTAATTCCCGATTTATGTAATAATAGCAGCGGATGGATTACATGCGCGAAAGCAGAAGAAACCGGGCAGATAAGGGAGGCGGGAGCACGTGATTCGGATTGCGATTGCGGAACGTGAGGCACAGCTGGCCGCGCAGAACATTGCGGATACTGTTAGCAAAGGAAACGAACATTGGTTTTCATCGGACTCGTTTTTGTGTACAAACGAGTCCGGGAAGTCAAGGTAATTGTCATAAAAGGAGGAGTGATATAAAATGGGAAAATATTTTGGCACAGACGGTTTTCGCGGAGAGGCGAATGTGAAGCTGACGGTGGAGCACGCGTTCAAGGTGGGACGCTATCTGGGATGGTATTTTGGATCCCCGCACCGCAGGGCACGGATTGTCATCGGCAAGGATACGCGCCGTTCCAGCTATATGTTTGAGTACGCGCTGGCGGCAGGCCTGACTGCGTCGGGCGCGGATGCATTTCTGCTTCATATGACGACGACACCGAGCGTATCTTACGTAGTGCGCACGGAGGATTTTGACTGTGGCATCATGATTTCTGCGAGTCACAATCCTTACTACGACAATGGCCTGAAGATCATCAGCGGCAGCGGAAAGAAGATCGAGGCCGAGGTCGAGGAGAAGACCGAAGCGTATATCGACGGCGAGATTGGTGAGATTCCACTCGCGACGGGGGAACGGATTGGACGTACCGTAGACCATCAGGCCGGCCGGAATCGTTACATTGGTCATCTGATTTCTCTTGCGACGCGCTCCTATAAAAATACGAAAGTCGGACTGGACTGTTCGAACGGCAGTTCTTCCTCGATTGCAAAGAGCGTGTTTGACGCGCTGGGCGCAAAAACCTATGTCATCCACAATGAGCCGGACGGAACCAATATCAACCGCAACTGCGGCTCGACACATATCGAAGAGCTGCAGAAGTTTGTGCTGGACAACGGGCTGGACGTTGGCTTTGCCTATGACGGTGATGCGGACCGCTGCATCGCGGTGGATGGGAATGGGCGAATCATCGACGGCGACCTGATCCTGTATATCTGCGGCAAATATTTTAAAGAAAACGGCCAGTTGTTTAACAACACGGTTGTCACGACCATTATGTCCAATATTGGTCTCTATAAGGCGTTTGACCGCGAGGGTATCCGCTATGAGCGGACGGCGGTCGGCGACAAATACGTCTATGAGAACATGTGTGAAAACGGACACTGCCTTGGCGGCGAACAGTCCGGCCATATTATTTTCTCCAAATACGCGACTACGGGCGATGGCATCCTGACTTCTATTATGATTATGGAAGTGATGATGGACAAAAAGGTGAGCCTTGCGACGCTGGCTTCTGAGGTGGAGATTTACCCGCAGCTTTTGAAGAATGTGCATGTCGCGGACAAAGCGGCCGCTCTGGGCAATCCGGCGGTAAAAGACGCCATCGCGGCAGCGGAAGCGGCGCTCGGCGACGACGGACGTATCCTTGTGCGGCAAAGCGGCACCGAGCCGGTGATCCGTGTGATGGCGGAGGCGCAGACCGACGAGCTTTGCGCGAAGCATGTGAACGCGATTATCGAGGTGATGAAGGAGCAGGGGTTGGTGACGGAGTAACATTTCCAGTTCATCTGGCTCCACATTATTATCCTTTTTGTCGCTCAATCACAGCATCAGAAGGTACTGAACGGTTACATCAGAAGAAGAAAAAGAAGAGAGAAGAAAGAGGAAAAGAAAAATGGAACACAAATGGAAGCGGCTTCTGAGTTATTACAAACCATATCTGGGCCTGTTTCTCTCGGATATGTTTTTTGCGATCCTGGGAGCCGCTGTGACGCTGATAATCCCGCTGATCGTTCGCTATATCACCTATAATGTCATCGAGCTGCCCTCGTCTGAGGCAGTGCCGATCATCGTAAAGCTGGGGACGGCCATGCTTGTGATGGCGGCGGTGGAGTGTTTTTGTAATTTCTATATCGGGTACTATGGGCATATTATGGGCGCGAAGATTGAGCATGATATGCGCAATGAGATTTTCGAGCATTATCAGAAGCTTTCGTTTTCCTATTACGATAACCACCAGACCGGGCAGATGCTCTCGCGCATCACGGCGGATCTCTTTGATATCAGCGAGCTGCTGCATCACGGTCCGGAGGACATCCTGATCTCGCTGATCAAACTGATCGGTTCCTGCGTGATTCTCGCGCAGATTAACTGGCGGCTGACTCTGGTGACCTACCTGTTTATTCCGCTGATCGCCGCCTATGCGATGTTCCTCAATAAAAAGATGAAGGTCGCGTTCAAGGAAAACCGCCGCCGGATGGCGGACATTAATGGTCAGATTGAGGACAGCCTCTCCGGCATCCGCGTGGTCAAATCCTTCGGCAACGAACACATTGAGGAGGAAAAGTTCCATGCTGGCAATGAGCGTTTTGTAGGGGCAAAAAAGCTCAGCTATAAGTTCATGGCTATGTACAACTCCGGCCTGGGCATGATGACGACCCTGGTCACCATCGTTGTGCTGCTGGTCGGCACCGGTCTGATCACGACCGGCCTGATGGCGATCGCGGATCTGGTGACGTTCCTTTTGCATATCAACAATTTCACCGAGCCGATTAAAAAGCTGATCACTCTGACGGAGCAGTTCCAGAATGGTTTCTCCGGATATGAGCGTTTCCTTGAAGTGATGGATATTGAGCCGGATATCCAGGACGCGCCGGACGCGGTCAGCATCGATACGGCGAAGGGGGACATCCGTTTCAAAAATGTCTCTTTTAAATATGAAGAAAACCAGGACACTGTCCTGAGTCACATCGATCTGGAAGTGAAGGCCGGAGACTATCTGGCGATTGTCGGCGCGTCGGGCGGCGGGAAGACGACCCTCTGCAGTCTGATTCCGCGCTTTTATGATGTGGACAGCGGAGCAATTCTGCTTGACGGGAAGGATATTCGCCAAATTAAGCTCTCTGATCTGCGCCGACAGATCGGGATTGTGCAGCAGGATGTGTACCTGTTTACCGAAAATATCATGGAAAACATCCGCTACGGCAGGCCGGACGCGACCGATGAGGAAGTCATTGAGGCCGCAAAGCTGGCGAACGCGCACGAATTTATTTCTCAGTTGCCGGACGGCTATTATACCAACATCGGACAGCGCGGCGTGAAGCTCTCCGGCGGGCAGAAGCAGAGGCTTTCCATCGCCAGAGTGTTCCTGAAAAACCCGCCGATTCTGATCTTCGATGAGGCTACCTCTGCGCTTGACAATGAGAGCGAGCGTATTGTGCAGCAGTCCCTCGAAAAACTGGCAAAGGGGCGTACCACCTTTGTCATTGCTCACCGGCTTTCCACGATCCGTAACGCGCAGAAGATCCTCGTTCTCACGCCAAAGGGTATTGAAGAACAGGGGACGCATGAGGAGCTGCTCGCGAAAAACGGGGTATATACGAAGCTGTATGAGAACCGGTAAGACCGGATACTTCATGGGAATCGACAGAAATGATATGCCATTATGTGATTGGAAAGGAAACATACGATGATGAAAGCATGGAAATCGAACATCCGCAAGGTCACTCCCTATGTGCCAGGTGAACAGCCGAAGCGCACGGATGTGATCAAATTGAATACCAATGAAAATCCGTATCCTCCCTCTCCGAAGGTGGCGGAGACATTGCGGCAGATGGGCACGGAGCCGATGCGCAAGTATCCGGATCCGGAGGCGCGGATGCTGGTGGAGGCGATTGCCCGGGAAGAAGGCGTTGATCCGGAGCAGGTGTTTGTCGGCGTCGGCTCGGACGATGTGCTGGCGATGATTTTTATGACATTTTTCAATTCATCGAAGCCCGTTTTTTTCCCGGACATCACGTACTCTTTCTATGACGTGTGGGCGGATATGCTGCGGATTCCTTATGAGCAGAAGCCGCTGAATGAAGCGTTTGAGATCGAGAGCGGGGATTACTATCCGGAAAATGGCGGTGTGATTTTTCCAAACCCGAACGCGCCGACCGGCGCGCTGCTGGGCCTGGATGTGGTGGAAGATATCCTCGTGCACAATCAGGACGTGATTGTCGTAGTGGATGAGGCTTATATCGACTTTGGGGGGACGACCTGCACAGGGCTGCTGGAGCAGTATGAAAATCTGATTGTGGTGAAGACTTTTTCCAAGTCGCGCTCGATGGCCGGTATGCGCATCGGATACGCCATCGCGAGTGCGGAGCTCATTCGCTATCTGAATGATGTGAAGTATTCGTTTAACTCTTACACGATGAATCAGACGGCGATCGCGCTGGGAACGGCAGCGGCAGAGGATCACGCGTATTTTGAAGAGACCAGGCAGAAAATTATTACCACCCGTGAAAGCGCGAAAATAGAATTGAGAAAACTGGGTTTTTCTTTCGCGGACTCGATGGCGAACTTCCTGTTTGTGACACACGAGCGCGTTCCGGCGGCAGTACTGTTATCGGAGCTCAAAGATCAGGGGATTTATGTGCGTTACTTCAACAAGCCGCGGATTGACAATTATCTGCGCGTCACAATCGGGACGGATGAGGAAATGGAGCAGCTGTATGCGTTCCTGAGAGAGTATCTCGGATCGCATTAAAGTCTGTATTAGTATTAGGTCGAAGCAGGGGGCAAACAGTGATATGCTATCATGATGCGTGAAGGATTACACGCATGCTATAGGAAAACACATGGGAACGCATAGAAGGGAGGAACTATGGCATCTTACGAAAGCTTTGCCCGAGTCTATGATATTTTTATGTCGGACACTCCTTATGATGAGTGGTGCGAGTATCTGCACAGCCTGCTGCTGCGTTATGGGGTAGCGGAGGGGCTTGTGCTGGAGCTTGGCTGCGGCACCGGGCAGATGACGGAGCGGCTTGCCGCGCGCGGCTATGACATGATCGGCGTGGACAATTCACTCGATATGCTCGAGATTGCCCGTGAAAAGATGACGGAGCGGCAAAGCGGTGCCGGGCGGGACGATGAGGAACACTCTGACTCTGCCATGCGGTGCGAACCGGAAGAAAAAGGCAGGACTTTGGAACAGGAAATGGAGCCGGATATCCTCTATCTGCTGCAGGATATGCGCGAATTTGAACTCTATGGTACGGTGCGCGCGGTGGTGAGCATCTGTGATTCTATGAACTATATCACGGAGGAAGAGGATTTACTGCAGGTCTTTCGCCTGGTTAATAATTATCTTGATCCTGGCGGGGTGCTTATTTTTGATCTGAATACCCTGTATAAATATGAAGAGATTCTTGCGGAAAACGTATTCGCGGAAAATCGGGATGAGGGCAGCTTTATCTGGGAAAACTGGTACGATCCTGAAACACAGATCAATGAGTATGACCTGACTTTATATATTCAGAGTAAGAGCAATGGGTATCGCGATCACAATGAGGAATGTGACAGGAGCAGGGGATGCGGTAATGGCGATGTAAGTAACTGTGCTATAAGTAATAGTGCGAGTCTATGTGGCAGTGAAAGTTCCTATGAGCGGTATGAAGAAGTGCATTACCAAAAGGCATACACGATTGATTGTGTGCGTGAACTGCTTCAGAAGGCGGGGCTCCATCTGGAGGCGGTCTACGATGCATTTACGCTGGAACAGCCGCGTCCGGAGAGCGAGCGAGTATATTTTGTTGCGAGGGAGGAGCAGAAAAAGCAGGCTGCGCAAAAAAATGGTTCGCATACGTTGATTTGACGAGAAGGTATGGGAAAGATTTTGGCCGATACGAATTTCAGGCTGGAAGGGCGAGAGGGGATCATGTTTCCAGCTTCGGCACTTCGTAAGTTTCATTGTAATTGAACTCGCCGATGTCGATATCGGTGATCACACTGTCTTCCCAGGTAAAGCGCAGATAACGGTAGATGACTTCGTGCGCACGCAGGTAAGTGGAGGAGCTTAACAGGGAATACAGATCTTCGTCTTCTATCTCGTTTTCTTTACAGATCGTTTCTTCCGACATGGGCTCTTCATCAATAAAAAAGTTTGCGATGAGTGTCGAAATATTTTCATCGTAAGGAATTTTGTTTATGGACATGACAAGGTAGCTGAAATCGACGTCTGTGTAAGCGGCCTGAATGACATAGTCGCTGTAGGCGTCAATAAACTCAGATTTTCCATCGCCAATAGAAACCCCGTCGTGAGTGACGCCGTTTTCGATCGTGAACACATCGGCTGACGCGACAGCCTGCTCATTTTTTTCACATCCGGTCAAAAGTAAAACCGCTACCAGTAAAATTAGCTGTAATTTTTTCATAAGAAATAAGACCTCTTTTTCTTCTGCCTATTAAAATATCACAAAATCGGAAAAGATTCCAGATAAACTTAAG
>JAJBUL010000264.1 GCA_020860365.1 Clostridiales bacterium
GGTTCGGATTCACTGTGCCATAAAGCATCTTTACTTTTACGTCAATCGCCGATTTTCCCTTCTTAAAGAACTCCTCTTGAAGGGTTATTTCTTCCGGATGTTTTATGCGATCCCCGGTGTAGATCACATACAGCTCCGACTCCGGCAGTCTGACCTTTCGGCTGCCGTACAGATCTTCGCCCTCCCTGTCCAGGTATTCCTGCAAAGATTGTGCATAATAAAACAATGCTCTGACAATGATGTTCACTGTCCAAGTTGATTGTGCTTCCGTCAGTATCATCAATTTCCCGCGAACCATGAAACCGAGATCATTATACTGTCCATCGACCAATACGTTGGTAATTGTGATATCCGACAGAGTATCCTCTGTCGCTGCCTTATCCTCCGGATGAAGTGCCTGATACAACTGGAGCAGGTACCTCCTGTCGCGAAACAAATCCGTGAAAACACTGTCCTTCGCCGTATACTTCGCTATCTTTGTTCTTTCCTTTGTTTCTTCTTCCGCTTTTCCCTGTTCTTTTCTTGCTTTTCCTCTTGTTTCTCTCTGCATTTTCCCACCTCCGTAAACAATTGTCTGGTTTTGTACGCCTTCCATTGTTTCTCTTTGGTGTGATTTCATTATAAAGGAAAATAAGCCCCTACGCAAGTGATGTTTTCCGGTTCAATAGAAGTACTTACAAGAAGTAGAACGAATTTCAGACAGAAATATGCCAGAATTTAATGTTTTTTATTAAATACATTCTCTATCAAAATATCACCCTTCACCGTGGTAACCACTGCTTCTTTGTAATTTCACATTATCTTCTCATACATCGAACTCACCTATTTCCTCAGCGCTTCTTACTGCCATTGAGACTCCCATTGTTTTCTCTTTTGTAAAAGGTTGGTGAAACTGTATCTTACCAACAGGAGAATCAATGGCATTAAGAAGCGCTGCACCAGTGGATTCTCGCCAGGGCATAATCCGCTATAGCCTGATCTGAGGCATAGCTTCGCCATACCGCTTTCACCCATGAAGCGGCTGTCTGTGCCTGTATGACGGCCGGTGCGGCAATGGCGGCGGAGCGACTCACTGCCGGTATCCGGTGTCTTGTAAATAGATTCGCAGGATCTGATGGAAAACCAATTTCAGCTGCGCGCTTCCTGGGGATCCCAGACGAAGCCGATCTCGTCAAGGAGACGAATCTTTTCCTGACTCATCTTTCCGGCGCGTCTTGTCCTGCGCTGGTTGAGCACCCAGACGTTCAGGTTGCCGCCGCTTCTGCCGCGGTAATCCCTGGGTACTCTGGTGAAGTTCCCGCGATTTACGGAATACTCTTTCGCATCCAGGTACATCTCTTTCCAGTGGGCTGAGGCATTGGCCATGTCGTCGACCGGAAGCTCTGATAAAAGCTCCACCTGTCTCTGGCTTAGCTTGCCCTCTTCCAGCGCTTTTTTCTGGGAGATCAGCCATTTGCCGATCCAGACGCCGTCTATCACTGTGTTCTGGGTGATTGCCAGCGTCCCGTTTTCCCGGTACCATTTCTTTACCAGCTCCAGCCGATGTTCCCAGGAATCCGCCTGCCACACCATGCCGATCGCATTCAGTTTTTCGATCCGTGCGGCGGAAATTTTCTGCGTCTGATAAGCCTGCCTCTGGTTGCATATCCAGTTTCCCAGGCTGAATCCGTCTTCCGTGACATAGCGCGCCGGGACGAGAAGGTCGCCGTGTGCATCGGCATATTCCTTTGCTGCCCGGTAGCCTTTGTCCCATTTTGTTTCGTTTACTTTTGACCAGACCATTCCGATCGCGTCGAGCCGGCGAATCTGCTCCCGGGTCAGTGTGTTTTCTTTCCCTGAAGTGTTTTCGCTGCATTTTTTGTGCTCTTTCCGCAGCCGACAGAGCCAGCTGCCAAGCTTTATCCCATCTTCGTTTACATAGCGGGCCGGGACGTCCAGGTTCCCATGCTCCCTGTAGTAGGCCACGGCAGCTTTGTAATTCCGCTCCCAGAAATAATCGGTCTTGCCCCAGATCATGCCAATGTCATCCAGCATTTTGACCCGTTCCCTGGTCAGATATTTCTGCCTTGCACCGACCTTTTCATAGGAGCGGATGCTGCAGAGCCATTCGCCAAGCGGCACCCCATCCTCCGTCACGTAATCCCATGTGACGTCCAGGTCGCCGTGCGCTTCGTAATATGCCTTTGCCGCCGCGTAGTTTTTCTTCCAGAGCCGGTCCTGGAAGGATTCCCATATCATGCCGATGGAATCCAGCTTCCGGATCCGCTCTTCTGTCAGACATCCATGGGTCGCCCCGTTTCGGATTCCTCTCTGCGTGGCGACCCACAGACCAAGCGGATAACCGTCTTCCGTCATATAGCCTGCCTGGAGTTCCAGGTTTCCATGCGCCTCGTAATATGCCTTTGCCAGGCCAAACATCAAATCCCAGGAGGCGGACAGCGTATCATTTAACTTATGAAACAGTTCCCGGCAGTCCTTTACCTCATCAATAATGCGAAAATGTTCGTTTACAATGCGGTCACTCTCTCCCCGGTCGCGGTAATAAGAGGTGATCAGCTGCATTTCGTCTTCCACCAGCCCTATACTTTCCAGACAATTTACGTTCATGACTATATCGAAAACAATGGAATCGTTGCTTTTGCTGGCGGAAAGCGCCCGGCCAATCTGCTGTTTATAGATGATCGGGGACACGGTCGGCCGCAGCAAAATAACCCCGCTGATGCCTTCGACATGGATCCCCTCGTTTAAGGCGTCGATGCAGTAGAGAAGCCGCAGGTGGGAGGTATCCTTATCCGCGCGGAAGTCATCGAATGCCCGGTCCGCGCCCGGATCGCTCGAATAGAGCGAATAAACATGCGGATGCCGGTCTACCCTTTCGAACCATTCCAGGTGTCCCATCATCTCGTCCATGTGTTCCTTATTTGAGCAGAATACAATGTACTTTCCTGTCCGGTCTTTCATATGCTTGTCGAAAATCTCATCCAGCCCTTCCGACATTTCCAGCGCGCGCTTCAGATCCTCCAGATACCGTTCACAGGTATCCCGAACCACTTTATTTTTCGTGTTTCGGACGCGCTGCTCGTATTTCTCTAAGCTCTGCTGGCAGGAATAGACGGAAAGCACATATTTCGGAGGATTCAAAATCCCCCGGACAATCGCCTCTCCCAGGGTCATTTCAGATGCTATATTTCCATCAAACAGCTCATCTGCCATATCCCTCTGATTGTCCAGATAGCGGATGTTTGTGGCGGACAAACCGAGGATTGGCGCATCCGGAAATGTGGCGAGCAGCTTCTGCACACCCTGCCCCCACAATTGAGCGCCGCAGCGGTGGAACTCGTCCAGAATAATATAAGAAGGCGCATGAGTGTCTTCCGCGCAGATTGCAGCCACCTGTGCATCGCTCATCCACATGAGCTTCGCATAAGTGCAAAAGATAATATTCTGTGGTACTTCCCCACCTGTAGCTGATTTCAGATTTTCCAGCTGTGTCTTGAAAATATATTCCGACGGAGAGAGCCAGAGAATCTGCTCGTCCGGATGATCCGCACAGAGGCGGAAGCCGATAAAGGACTTCCCGGTTCCCGTCGGATGGACGATCGCGGCCTTGCCGGTCTGCCTCATCATGTCCACGGCAGCGTTATAAGCAGACTGATTATGCTCATACAGCACGATTTCCAAAGCCCTCACCTCCCCGTTCTGGCTCCTGATCCCCGGAGCTTCCGGACACACATAAACCAATGGGTATTTCCGTAAGCAGGCAAAATTGCTTCCCTGCAATTTCTTTAGGTACCAAAATTATCCCTTAGTACGACATTAAGGGAATATCTGCCCCAAAACCCTTGATTTTACAGGCTTTTTTCTTTTTGGCTCTTTTTTGACCACGGATTTGACCACTAATTTGACCACTGACGAGCACTTATAAAAGTCATTCGTGGTCAAAACTTAAAGCGCCATTCGTGGTCAGCCCAAAAAAGGGAAAAATTGCTCGAAAGCCGCTGTACATGCGGCTTCCGGCGATTATCGCAAGTCTTTTTTCCAGCCTCTGCGCACCAAAAAAAGTGGTCAGATTTCTGACCACGAATCTGACCACTGACGTTAAAAGTTCTTTTATTTTCTATTTATATATGCAACATTTTGTTTTGCTTAATAACTTGTAAAAATCAGGTAATTTCGGTCACATATCTTGACAGACAGGACATTGTGATGTAAAATTCATGCGTATTAAGGAATTTTACGGCTAATTCTTCCGGAAAAATCGATTCCCTTAATGTCGTACTAAGGGATAATCTGAGGCAAATTTCCCCGTCAAAATGCACAAAAAGTTGCCAGGCAAGGCGGCTGCTCCATATTTCAAAAAAGATATGGAAACAGCCGTTTTTCTATGCTATACTGGACAAAAGAAAAACTCAGAGAACAGGAGGAAAAGAATAGGTCAACTCGACTACAAGAGAGAATGTATACGATAGACGATATTGAAACTTTACCGGAAGGGCAAAGAGCGGAACTGGTCGACGGCGTGATTTATAACATGGCAACGCCGACCAGACAGCATCAGAGAATCAGTATGTCGTTGTCAACTACCATAAATAATTATATTTCCTCTGGAAAAGGAAGGTGCGAGATATACGCCGCTCCGTTTGCAGTGTACCTGAATCAGGATCATTACAACTACTTTGAACCAGATATAACCGTAGTGTGTGACTCGTCAAAACTGGATGAGAAAGGATGTCATGGCGCACCTGACTGGATCATCGAGATCGTGTCCCCTTCCAGCAGATCCATGGATTACATTGTGAAGATGTTTCGCTATAGCGCGGCGGGGGTTCGTGAATATTGGATCGTCGACCCTGAGAAGGATTCGGTAACGGTATACGATTTTAAAGGTGAGAGCGGAGGCAGTTATACCATGTCGGATGTAGTTCCGGTTGGTATCTATGATGGAGATTTACAGATCGATTTTTCTGTGCTGAATATCTGACAGCGCAGCGATTTTAAATGGGCTTTTCCCCTCGCCGGGGCTTATCCCGCACAGAATGAGGGATAAGCCCCGTAACCATGAAGGTACGAAACCGTTACAGTTGAACTGGTGGTTTGTGGTATTTAACAGATCTCTGCTCCTGAGGGCATATCTTTCTCTGGCGTCATCAGGGACAGGTTCCCATCCGCGTCCTCCGCGCAGAGCAGCATTCCCTCGGATACCAGACCGGCCATCTTCGCGGGCTTCAGGTTTACGAGTACCATTACCTTCTTGCCGACCATTTCCTCCGGCGAATAGGTCGCCTTGATACCGGAAAGGATCTGGCGCACCTGGTTTCCGATCTTTACCTGCGAGCAGAGCAGCTTTCTGGATTTTTTCACCTCTTCGCAGGCGATAATCTCGCCAACTGCAAACTGCAGTTTGTCGAAATCATCATACGAAATTTCCTCTTTTAACGCAAGAGCGATCTCCTGTGCGGTGTTTTCCGCATTTCCGGCGTCGCCCGTCCGGGTTTGGGCCGTATCCTGACCGCAGGATTCGCCAGACAGCTTCTGTGCCCCGGTCGTCTGTGCCTTGTCCGCCGGGTTCTCCGTCTCAGCTGCCTGTGCTTCGGGAGCGGCTTTTTTCGCGTTCTCCGCCTCAAATTCCGCCATCTGCGCCTTGCGGATTTCTTCCGCTTTTTCCAGCACAGCCTTCCCATCCAGCCGCGCAAACAGAATCTCCGGTTTTTCCGTCACTTTCGTGCCGGATGCATAGAGTCCAAACGTATCCATCTCATCCAGCGCACGCTTTTTCGCGTTCAGCTGTGTCAGAATGCGCGCCGAGGTCTCCGGCATAAAGGATTCCAGCAGGGACGCGCCGATCGTGATGCTCTCGATCAGATTGTAAAGCACCTCTGCCAGACGGTCTTTCTTTGTCTCGTCCTTCGCCAGCGCCCATGGCATGGTCTCATCAATGTATTTGTTGCAGCGCTTGAACAGCGTAAAAATTTCCGTGATCGCATCTGCGACGCGCAGCGCATCCATCTTTTTCGTCACATTTCCCGGTACCGCCAGCACCGTCGCCTTCAAATCCTCGTCCACCGGCTCCGCCGCGCCCGTCTTTGTCACCACACCGCCAAAATATTTATTTGACATGGAGATCGTCCGGTTCACCAGATTGCCCAGCGTGTTCGCCAGCTCGGAATTCACGCGCTCGGTCACCAGTTCCCAGGTGATCACGCCGTCATTCTCAAACGGCATCTCATGCAGTACAAAGAAGCGCACTGCGTCCACGCCGTACACGTCCACGAGGTCGTCCGCGTAAAGCACATTGCCCTTTGACTTGCTCATCTTCTCGCCGCCCTGCAGCAGCCATGGATGTCCGAACACCTGCTTCGGGAGCGGCAGATCCAGCGCCATCAGGAAAATCGGCCAGTA
>JAJBUL010000094.1 GCA_020860365.1 Clostridiales bacterium
TACTCCTGAACCCAGGCCGGATATTTCTTCTCTGTTACTGGCATAATATCCTCCTGTATAGATGGAATATACCTATACTATGTAGATATTATACCTCTACAAGTCAAAAATGTCGAGGGTTTTGAAAGATTTGTATAGCAGTCAAAACCCTCGATAAAATCTACGTTTTTCCCAAGTTTAATTTTTCTTCATGAAACAACCCTGGCGAATGGAGTGTCAGGAAATCGCAAGGAATGGGAGAAAAAGAAGCAGAAGGTTTTGCCTATAGATGCAAAGGTATATTCTGTTGCTATAAAGATATATGAGGAACAGTTGCAATATAACTGGGATTATACAAAAAATGTGATTTTGAATACAGATTCGAAGCTTTTTCATGTTTTGGCTATATGGCATTACAAAGACTTATATGCCGAAGAATTTTGGAAAACGGCATACGAGAAATACCATTTGCATTTGATACTTCGCTGCACGGACAGAAAAAGGAGGATACGGATCGCAAGTCTTTTGAAGCAGCTGGGGATTTATTTCAGACCGGGTTTGGATGATGAACTTTGGAAAAATCATGGTGTCGAGACGGTTGGTAATTTTGCCGGATATGCGACATATCTGACGCATGAGACAGAAGACGCTATTCGTGATGGGAAAGAAAAATACGAAATGGACGAGATTGTCAGCAATCTTAATTATCATGAAGTCATACGAGCAGTTACAGAAGTCTCGAAGAGCAGTTAGAACTGGAAGCGGATTTAAAGAAGAAACAGGACGAACTGAATACGGATATCAGCGAAGTGAAGCAGCACAAAGCAAAAGTCATGCAGGAAGATTCGTCACGTCAGGAATGGATGCAGAAAATTCGTTACAGAGACGGTAGTACAGCGGAAGACAGGTATCAGGCGCATCTTGCAGATTGGCGCAAAGCTAGAGAAGATTCCGAAAGGCATTTCGCAGAGATCGCAGAGAAATATGACAGTATGTGGAACGGCGCAGATAAAGAACATACAGTAGGTTAGCAGATACTCTTAAAAATCGTTAAATATTGCGGCTATTTCTCATTAGAATCGACGAGAAGGCCAAAACTTTATGAAGTACCAGTTTTTATTCATCCTAAGCGATTTCATGATAAAAACGGGTATTTCATATGAGGGCGGCTGCGCCGCCGATGGTCTGCACGATCGGCAGGGTCATACAACTAAAATAAATGCTTGCAATCGCAAGCGTTTGATGGTACAATATCAAGAAAAAAAGGAGGCGGTATTATGGCAAATACTAGTGTTGTTTACGCAAGAATAGATTCTAATCTGAAAGATAGTGCTGAGGGAATTCTTTCTAAGTTGGGAATTTCTCCATCCAGTGCCATTCAAATGTTGTATAGTCAGATTGTGCTAAAGAATGGCATGCCATTTGATTTGCGTTTACCAACGTCTAAACCATTATCTGTCGGCGCGATGAGCAGGGAACAGCTGGATGCGGAACTTCAAAAGGGTATGGATTCCATCAATGCTGGAAATGTATATTCTGCGGACGAAGTGGATGATATACTTGCAAAGGAGTTCGGCATATGACAGAAAACTACAGAATTAATTATTCTGCGGATGCGTTGGGAGATTTGAGAGAGATCTATAACTACATAGCAAATGAACTTTTGGCACCGGAAAATGCTGCTGCTCAGGTAAAACGTATTCGAAAAAAGCACGTTCATTGGCAAGCATGCCGGAACGCTATGTTTTGGTTGAATGGGAACCTTGGCACTCGATGGAAGTACATAAATTGCCGGTGGATAATTTTATTATATATTATCAGGTTAAGGCTGAAGAGAACGTTGTTAATGTTGTTCGAGTGTTTTATGGCGGGAGAGATATCGAAAATATTGTAAAAAGAACTTCAGGATTGGATTAATGGTTATTTTGTATAAAGCACTGACTGATAAATTAGCTGGTGCTTTATATGTATAATGGGTTCTGATTGAACACATGCTGATAAATCGAAATTTGGAGGCACATGCATGAATCAAAACGAGCAATGGCTGCAATAGGCAGTAGAACTGCAGAGTCTGGCACAGGCAGGCTTATATTACGCAAAAGATCAATTTGATATAGAACGTTACAGTAGAATCTGTGATATCGCAGCTGAGATGGTGAACAGTAAAACAGATATATCACTGGAAAAAGTAAAGGATTTGTTTTGCTGCGAAACTGGATATCAAACACCGAAACTCGACACAAGAGCGGCTATTTTTGATGACAATAAAATTCTTTTGGTTCACGAGAAAAATGGTACATGGTCTATGCCGGGAGGATGGGTTGATGTTGATATATCTGTGAAAGAAAATTTTATAAAAGAAGTCCGGGAAGAAGCTGGTCTGGATGTGGAAGTCGATACTGTAATTGCTGTTCAGGACAGAGAAAAACACAATTTGCCAATTTATGCGTACAAGGTATGCAAGATATTTGCTCTTTGCTTCGTAAAAGGGGGGAGAGTTTTCTGCAAATTCCGAAACAACGGAAAGCAGGTATTTTGGCTTAGATGAACTACCGCTTTTAGCTATAGAAAAAAATAATGAGGAGCAGATTAAGATGTGCTTTGACGCATATCGTTCAGAGAATTGGAAGACTTTAATTGATTAAATTCTAGTTTATCGTTAAGCTAAAGTGATATGAATAGTGGCATACAAAGGGAGTAAAAAGGCACAGGAGTAAACGGGAAATAAGATGGATAAAAAGAAGCGGTGTTACATATACACGCTCCCGTTTATGCCGGGAAAATCGCTTATGGGCGGCGGGCGCATGAGAAAATACAGGGTGCGCGGAATGAATACCGAATAGTGAAGCAGGATGAATATGAGACGTATGAAGGGCAGCACGAAGCGATTATTGATCCGGAAAAATGGGATGTTGTGCATGAACGCCGTCTGGAGACTGGCAAGAAGCGCGAGAAGACGCACAGTTTGGATCATGTACACGTGTTGTCCGGGATAGTGCGGTGTCCGGTCTGCGGCGCGCAGATGTATGGATCGGTCAACAGAAAGAAGCGGAAAGACGGGACGTATTATCCGGATCAGTGGTATTACGTGTGTAAATACCGCAAAACCCAGCGTGGAAAAGAGTGTTCTTTCAGGCGACAGCCGCAGCAGAAAATAGTGGATCGCGAAGTGATTGCCGTGATAGCAGATACGCTTCGGAATCTGAACTTTGCCGCGATTATGCAGGAAGTCATGAACGAAAGGACGGACGAGGAAACGCTGAAAGCAAGACGCGAAGCCTTAACAAAAAGCCGTGAACAGTACGCCGCCGCGAAAGATACGCTTGTGGAACGCCTGGACACGCTTGATTATACCGATCCGGCGTATGACATGAAGTACGCCGACATGGAGAAGCGGCTTGACGGTCTGTATGCGGATATAGCCCGGGTGGATGAAGACATATCAGATGTGGAACGGAGTCTTGCTGACGCGCGTTCCGCACAGGCGACAATCGAGACGGCTTACGAATGGCTTGAGTTCTGTGCGGGAAATCTGGATACGCTGGACGATGCCGCGAAACGCGAGATCGTGGAAGGTTTTATCGAGCGAGTGGATATCTTTCCGGAACGACAGCTGGACGGACGCGGGGGGAAGTCGATAGACTTCGGTTTTCCAGTCGCGCTGGACGGAACCGAGGTGACAACTGGCAATAAGAAACTGCTGGGTGTTGACCGGGATTCTGCTGAGGGCGGCTTCTATACATCCGATGCCTGTACAAAGTGTGGTGTTTGTGAAAAACTCTGTAAAAATGGGAACATCCGGCTGACCGAAGACGGTCCGGTTTGGGGACATGACTGCCAACAATGCATGGCCTGCATCATGTGGTGCCCAAACCACGCCATTCGTCACCCCAATGTGCCTGAGAATCGCAGACGCTATCAAAACCCGAACGTCACCCTGAAGGATATGATGCAGTCGGAATTCCATATAGAAAAGAAGAAGCGCAGGAGGACAGGGAATGGCTGGGAACTGAATGATATACCGGCTCTTTCTGGAAAGGTGATTATTGTCACAGGAGCTAACAGTGGTCGTGGAAATCTGCGCAATGTCAAAAGGGGACTGGATTCGCCTTTGCGGAACGTTAGTATTAGATGAGCGGGTAGAAGCACAGGAATCCATGCTGGACGCATATCCGAATCTGAGAAAAATGTATACGACAGGTTCGGAAGGAAATACGGCGGTATATTACTTTAAGGATGCTGTAGCGACGATTTCATCCTTTAGCCATGAACCGGAAATCATTCGTTTGTAAACAAAATCATTAAGGCAGGGTGGCTGCGTTATGGATAATCTTCGCTGTGTGCGGGAAACGCCCCCTCACGTTCGTTCGGGGGCAGGACGCGCCAGTCATGCAGAAAACGCTTCGCGTTTGACTGGCGCTGTGGAACGAATTACATATCAGAATGCGGAAAATGGTTTCTCTGTAATAAAATGCCGCGCAAAGGGCTACAGTGATCTGGTGACGGTGGTCGGAAACATGCAGGATGTCCATGTTGGCTCGGTACTGTCAATGCAGGGGCAGTGGAAGATTGACGGCAAGTATGGACGGCAGTTTTCTGCGGAAAAGTGGGAAGAGACATTGCGGCTACAACTTACGGAATCGAGAAGTATCTGGGCAGCGGTTTGATTAAAGGTGTTGGCCCGAAGTTTGCGAAACGAATTGTTCAGCAGTTCGGAAAGGATACGCTGGAGATCATCGAGACGGAGCCGGATCGGCTGCTTGAAGTGGCTGGTATCGGGCAGAAACGAGTGAACCAGGTCAAGAAAAGCTGGCAGGAACAGAAAGAGATCAAGAATATCATGTTATTCCTGCAGAGTAATGATGTCAGCACTGCCCACGCAGCGAAGATTTACCGCACCTATGGAAATGAGAGCATAAGGGTTGTCAAAGAAAATCCATACAAGTTAGCGGATGATATATGGGGCATCGGTTTTAAAACGGCGGACACGATTGCATCAAAGCTTGGGATTGAAAAAGACCGCTTTATCCGCCTGCGAAGCGGTATCATGTATACGCTCAACAAGCTATCTGAAAATGGGCATTGCTTTGCTGTCCGGCAGCAACTTAAACCGCCGGAAGGTTATCAGAAGAACGAGGATCAGCCATTGGAAGGTGATGTCCTGATTCTGGATGAGTGCTCGATGATCGATATTATGTTCATGTACAATCTTCTGAAAGCGCTTCCGGAAGAAATGACGCTGATACTGGTCGGCGATACCGATCAGCTTCCGAGTGTAGGAGCCGGGAATGTACTGAAGGACATTATTGCATCCGGGAGTATTCCGGTTGTCCGCCTCACCCGTATTTTCCGGCAGGTGGAAACGCCCCCTCGCTTTGCTCGGCGGCAGAACGCGCCAGCCATGCAAGAAACGCTTCGCGTTTGGCTGGCGCTGGCGCAGGGCAGCCGGATTATCAGGAACGCACATCGAATTAAAAAAGGCGCAATGCCGGATCTGCGCGGCGGTCGGGATTCCGATTTCTTTTTTGCTGCAAAAGAAACAATGGAAGAAAATGAGTTGACCGTAGACTTTGATGGACGGAGTATTACCTATGATGTGACAGAGCTGGATGAGCTGACTCTCGCCTACGCGACTACAATTCATAAAGCGCAGGGGTCTGAATACCCGATCGTAGTCATGCTGTTTACCATGAGTCACTATGTGATGCTGCAGCGGAATCTGTTATATACCGGCGTTACCCGTGCAAAAAAGATTCTTGTGCTGATTGGCGAGAAAAAAGCGATCGCCTATGCTACACACAACGAAACAACAACATCCAGAAATACAAAGCTCGCGGAGCGGATTGCGAACGGATGGAAAGATGCAGCCAAAGCAGGAATGACGCAGAAAGATGCTGCTGGGTCTTACAGTCACGATCAGAATGATCAGAATGCAGAAGATTTGCCTATGGTGGCCGAGCAGATAGCACTTATGGAAGGAAATCGGATAATTCCAAAATCAGATTTTCGGATGGATTTTCAGTGGAAACGCCCCCTCGCTCCGCTTCGGTGGCAAGGCGCGCCGTCGATGAGAGAAACACTTCGTGTTTGGACGGCGCTAATGGGGTTCCGGATATCGCTTCTGATAGCTTCTCAGATCGATCTGCAGAGCCTTTTGCTGACTTATTTGAGCGGCTGTCGCGTTCCAAATTCCGCAGCAGCTTTTCTCTGAAATCTGACGATGTCGCGTATGCCAGGAATAAGGGAATGGATACGATTCGCTCACATGCATGCGATTTTATCCGTCAGAGACTGGCTCCTGCAGAACCAAAAAATGATGGAAAACAGACTCCGATGATTCATGTCCGTGATTTGCCTCGGC
>JAJBUL010000324.1 GCA_020860365.1 Clostridiales bacterium
ACCACAATATGAGATGATTGTAAAGCATTTTTACCAAATATTTATATCTACACCCGTGAATGCGATAAAGGTTGTGGATTTTAAAAAAAGTGGTATAATAGCCTCTATTAGCGTTAAGGGAGAAATGATCATTGAGGGTAAGAGACAGAAAAGGAAGGATACTATCATGAGCCAGCCAAAAGACAGAAACGCGTCCGGAGAAGACCGGATTCTCACAATCCCAAATGCCATGTCGATGTTCCGCATCCTGCTGATTCCAGTCATCGTCTGGCTGTATATTGGGAAGCAGCAATACCTGTACGCTTTTCTGGGGCTTCTGCTGTCCGGAGCAACGGATCTTCTGGACGGATGGGTCGCCCGGAAGTTTCACATGGTCAGCAAGCTTGGAAAGGTACTGGATCCAATAGCGGACAAGCTGACACAGGTTTCTCTGCTGATCTGTATCATGGCGGAGCACCGCCGTGTGAGCGTTCTGGTGGTTCTCATGTTTATCAAGGAATTTATCATGGCGTTCACCGGTCTGAAGGTGATCAAAAAGACCGGCGAGCCCTATAGCGCGAAATGGCACGGAAAGGTAAATACATTTCTGCTGGATTTCACGGTCATTCTGCACGTACTCTGGCGTGAAATACCAGAGGGACTCTCCAACGCACTCGTCGTTGTATGCACCGGGTTTATGATTTTTTCCCTGATCGAATACTGGAGTCAGAACCGGAAACTGAGCCGGGGCTGACTACAGGTAACAGGTACATCCTGAGCGAAGTCCTCTGTTTTGCCTCTCTAAGCGGAATTCAGCCGGAAGCGGCGCTGTTTTCCGTGCTATTCGTGTTTCGTGTTATTTGCGTTATCCGCCGGATCGTTCTTATCCACTTTCTCCATCTTCACCTCCAGTCCCAGGCAGATTTTCTGCATGCGGCCAAACATTTCAAGCTCCAGGTAGGCTCTTCGCTTATGGTAGTCAATCTTGTTGATCAGAGCCTCCTTACCTGTCAGCGGACCGGACAGAATCTTCACCTGGTTTCCCTCAAGGATTCCTTTCGAAATCTCCACAACCTGCTTTTCTCCGCCAAACCTCTGCATAAAAGTGACTTCCTCCTCGGTAAGCGGCAAAATCTCATCGCCTGTTCCGAGAATTTTGGTCATTCCCTGTATCCGCTTCAGCTGAAACCACAGCTCATCAAGCTCGTCAGTAACCATAAAAATATAGCCTGGAAATAAAACCTTTTTCAGAACATTCCATTTGCCATGGAGCTTTCTCTGTTCCTCATAATATGGGATAAAACACTGCTGCAGCACACTCTGTGGAATCAAAGTATCACACTGTGTCCGAATCTTCTCTTCTGAACCTGTCTGAACCTGCATTACGTACCACAATGCCCTCTCCTCCAGTATTCGTAATCAAATCAATCGCAAAACAATAGTACCATCATACTCTATTTTCCCCATAATTTCAATATTTTTTCTCGCTTCGGACGGCACTTGTTACAGGGTCACACCACAGCCAAATCTACCCTATTTCAACCACTACAGGTGTGACCTATAACGGCATCCGGCCAATTAAAATCGCTACGCGATGAGCCGGATGCTTGCTACCTCTACGTTTTCAACCCTCGCCGGGTGGCATCCCACACTTCGTGCGGGATAAGCCCTGACCCCGCAGCAAGTGCGTGGTCGGGTTGTGACCAGTAACCAGCACTTAGAGACTTCTGCTGCCTGGCTCGTTGCGTTGTCGGAATAAAAAAATCTCTGACTGTTTTTCTCAGAGATCCTTTTTTCCTGTATTTCTTACCTTTCCCCTATATGATAACCGGTTTTTCTCAGGCTTTCCGCAAACGTACCTGCCTGTTTACTTTTTCTCTGGCAGAACCTTTAACGCCTGCGCAATCAGCTCCGCCGTTCCCTCCACGCCAAACCGGGAGCTGTCAATCATCAGATCACAGCAATCCCGCACAGAGCGAATGTCCGGGCAATACTTCCTCTGATAATAGGTGCGCGCCATGTCGACTTCACGGATCATCCGGCGGGCAGTTTTCTCCTCCATCATCAGGGTTTCCACACAGTTTTTGAGCCGCTCCTCATACGGCGCATAAATGTACACACTCAGATGATGCGGAAAATCGCGTAAAATATAATCACTGCAGCGCCCTACTATGATACAGGAGCTTTTTCTGGCTGCATCCAAAATAATATTCTTCTCGGTTTCAAAAATTTCATCGTTTATATTATAGGTTGTCAGACTCATTCTGTCCTTCTTCCGGAGAAAAAAGGAGCTTTTTGCCGTCTCCTCCTCATCACTGACCAGCGAAACGGAATGACCGGTTCTCTTTGCCGCGGCCTCTATGATATCCCTGTCCCAGAATTCCACTCCCAGTTTTTCAGACAGATTCTGCGCCACCGTGCGGCCAAGCGAAGCAAATTCACGCGAAATTGTAATTACAAACTGTTCCATAGCTATCCTCCTGCGTCGCCGTTTTTCGTTTTCCGACGCCTGATTTGGTTCCTCCTGCCGCCCCGGCCTCATTCGGCCGCTACCACGTCTGCCGGGCGCTTTGCGCCTTCTTTCATACGTTTTTGCATATGCCGCACGATACAGGACAAAGTGAAATTGATCACAAAATAGATCACGCAGGCAAATCCGAACAATACAAATACGTCAGAAACATTAATCACCCCCGTGCCATTATAGCGGTTGGCAGAGCTCATGATCTGCTTGGTCCGGGCCATCAGCTCAATGACCGCCACATTCGCCAGATACGAGGAATCCTTGATTGTCGTAATGACCTGGGAAAGCAGAGTCGGAATGATGTTCCGGTAAGCCTGCGGCAAAATGATATATATCATAATCTGTATCGTATTGAAGCCCTGGGAATGTCCCGCCTCGAATTGCCCCTGTGCCACGGAATTCAGACCGCCGCGCACGATTTCCGCAATAACAGAAGAGGTGAACAGAATCAGTGCAACCGCCCCCTTAAAGAGCAGCTTCACATCCGCCGCTGAGTTCAGACCGAACATCTTGCGATTCAGAAAGGACGGAGTCGGACAAAATACCAGGCAGATAAAAATCCAGAGAAGCAGCGGCGTATTTCGAAATACTTCTATATAGAAAGTAGCCAGAATCCGAAAAACGCGCGTTCTTCCGGAATTGCAGTAGTTGCGCACTAACGCCAGTACAGACCCGATCAGGATGCCAAATACAACCGCGACCACAGAAATGATCAGCGTGAAAACGACTCCCTTCATCAGGTACTGCAGGATCGCTGTATTTTGCAGCATTGAGAGGCTTGCATTTAAAGTACTCATGCGTTTTCCATCCCCTTTCCCGAACTTGTCCTTGATTTGCCTGCAAATCGAGGATACAGGCCGCACCATCGCGCATAGCGCGATTTTAAGTGTGCGGCTTTCCCGCAACCATTACTCTCTGATCACGCTGTTTCAGTCTGCTCTCCCAGGTGCTTGCCAGCTTCGAGAGCGGAAAGCAGATCACAAAAAACAGCACTCCGCTCACCAGATAAGCCGGGCCATACGCGCCTCCAGTCGTCGCGCCGGTCACAAAGCTGTAGGTCAGTGAGATCAGATCTGTTCCGCCGATGATATACAGGCAGGAAGTGTTTTTAATCAGGTTCACCACCTGGTTTACCATAGGCGGGAGAATAATTTTGATGCTCTGTGGGAGGATAATATAATACATCTCTCCAAAATAGGTAAACCCCTGTGACTGCGCCGCCTCAAACTGTCCTTTCGGAATCGCCTCAATCCCGGCCCGGATTACCTCTGCCATATAAGCGCCGTGGTAAATACCGAGTGAAACAATGCCTGTCCGGATGATTCCGATGCTGTGCCCGGAAAAAGCAAGCGCGTAATACAAAAAGCAAAGCTGCAGCATCACCGGCGTGTTCTGAATGAACTCTACATAGACACGCGCAATCACCTTCAGCACCGGATTGTGTCCCGTCGCAAACAGGCCCAGTACGATGCCGATGACCATCGCCAGCAGAATCGCAAGAACGGCAGTCTGGATTGTAGTAAGGAGCCCGTGCAAAAAGGTTGCCCGATATGTCCAGACCTTCAGCCATGCTGTCGCAGAAAAAATACCTGACATTGATTATCCTCCCAGTTCCATATCTGAGCTCCGGTCATCTCTCTGTGTCTTTTACAAACAGAAACCCGATGACGTCCCCATCTCATTCTTCGGCAACTCCTCAATTCCATAATGTCCCGCGGAAATGCCGACCAGCCTTCCCGCGAGGCATTCGTGCTTTGTACGCATGAATCTTTATCGTACTTGGAAGCTCTGATATCTTTCCAATTCGATAAAATGGTTCTCAATCAGTCAAGCGCATATTCCTCAATCAGCCCATCAATGGTGCCATCATCCAGCCAGCGGTTGATCAGAATTTCTACATAATCAGAGAACCCGGAATCCTTCGTGGTCGCTACACCATATTCCTGCGGAGCAAATTCCGCATCGATGTAAGAACGTCCATCGGTCTTATAGATTGCCAGGATGGATTTGTCTACGCAGAACGCATCCACTTCATCCGCCTCAAGAGCCGTGGAAATTGCCGGATAATCGTCATACTGACGGAAAGATACGCCCTCGGTCCAGAGTGCCGCGTCAAAAGTTTCCGCGTCATAATCTTCTCCGCTGATCACTTCCGCTTCGATCATAGCTTCTACCAGAGACCGTGCAGAAGTCGAACCGGACGATACGCCGACAGTCGCATCTACCAGATCTTCAAGTGTCGTGATCTCACTGGAATCCTTTACCAGAACCGTTACATGATCGGTATAGTACGGGGTTGAGAAATCCCAGCTTTCTTTTCTCTCATCCGTGATGGTGAACGTAGCAATCACACAGTCGATATCGCCGGAGTCAAGCAGCTCCGTTCTTGTCGCCGCCGTAACGGTCGTAAATTCCACATCAACACCAAGCTCTTCCGCGATCATAGTCGCAATATCAATCTCCATTCCGGAATATTCCCCGGTCAGCGTGTCCTGATATCCAAAGCCTTCTACCGCGTTCTTCACGCCCACACGCAAAATACCTCTGTCAATGATTTCCTGAATGTCCTCTGTGATGACCAGTTCCGCCTCGGTCTCAGTTTCCGTCTCTTCCTCCGCATATGCCATGCTTCCAAAAAGGGACAGAGACATCGTAAGCGCAAGTCCAAGTGCTGCCAGTTTTCTTGTCTTCATAATAAATCCTCCTGCTCTTTCCATTTTGATTCCTGTCAACGGTTACTATAGTAAATCGTCCTGCCTTGCCGGCGTGGGAGCCGAATTGTAAAAAAACAGCTAACCCCGACGTTTGCTATCTGCTTAAATTTTTCTGTTGCCCCTCCTGTTTGCGAATCATCTTGTCTGAAGACTGTTTCAGTTGAGCTTATTTCCGGATAATTTTCCCCAGGAACTGCTTCAGCCGCTCATTCTCCGGATGTTCAAAGAAATGCTCCGGCGTCCCCTCTTCGAGAATCTGCCCGTCTGCCATAAATACCACCCGATCCGCTACTTCCCTCGCAAATCCCATCTCGTGGGTCACTACAACCATCGTGATCTTCTCATGAGCTAGCTTAATCATAACATCCAGCACTTCCTGAATCGTTTCCGGATCCAGTGCCGAGGTCGGCTCATCAAACAGGATGATCTTCGTCTGCGCACACAGCGCCCGCGCGATCGCAATCCGCTGCTGCTGTCCACCAGAGAGCGTAGTCGGATAGACATGGGCCTTATCCGTCAGTCCAACCACATCCAGATAATGGTAAGCCAGCTGCTCCGCTTCCGCTTTGCTCTTATGGTGCAGCTTCATCGGCGCCAGCGTAAGATTTTTCAGCACCGTCATGTGAGGATAAAGGTTAAACTGCTGAAACACCATCGACATGGAATCCCGCACAATCTTCGTCTTATTTCTCGCGGTAATCTCCTGACCATCAATAAAAACGTGACCGCTTGTCGGCGTCTCAAGAAAATTCATGCATCGAACCGTCGTCGACTTGCCGGAACCCGATGGACCAATGATTACCAGCTTTTCACCTTCCTGCACCTCCAGATTCACATCCTTCAGAACATGCAGATCGCCGAAATATTTATTGACATTCTCCAGTTTTATCATAAATTTTCTCCTTTTTGCTTTACGATAGACGAAAAAAAACGGAGCCTGAATAAATCCAGACTCCGTTGCCTTATCGGTATATTAATTCAAAAATGGGATTGTGTCAAGAAAAATTTTCAAAAAGCAGCAACAGCAAGTTACTATTCGTTACTATTCACGGGGTGGGGATGATATCTAAGGTGTTTGGTTCCTCATC
>JAJBUL010000326.1 GCA_020860365.1 Clostridiales bacterium
CACGAAAGTTCAAAATCTCAGTCCGTCTTCTCCACCCCGTGAATAGTAACCGCGACCGAAGAAAGTGATGTAGATATTCAGAGTTATTATTGCCTGCCTTTCTCTTTCGTGCTATACTTTCCGCAAAGTAATATACCGAAGGGAACGCAGGACAGCAGTGACAAAGGGATCACAGAAAAAGTACGCATACTGGTCTGTCTGCGAGGGTGATGCTGTGAAATTCGACTTTAAAAAGGACGTGAAGCGAACAATTATCATCTGCTTTGCGGCGCTGATTATGGCTGCGAACATCAAGACATTTGTCAGGACGGGCGGCCTTTATCCGGGCGGCGCGACGGGACTGACGATCCTGATTCAGCGGATAGCGCTGCTGTATTTTGAGGTGGAGATACCGTATACGCTGGTAAACCTGTTGCTAAACGCGGTTCCAGTGTATATCGGGTTCCGGTTTATCGGAAAGAAGTTTACGCTGTTTTCATGCCTGATGATTGTGCTGACGAGTACGCTTACTGATCTGCTTCCGGGGATTGTGATTACTTATGATACCCTGCTGATCAGCATTTTTGGCGGGCTGATCAACGGTCTGGCCATGAGTCTCTGTCTCCGTATGGGAGCTACGACGGGAGGGACGGATTTTATCTCGATTTTCCTCTCGGATCGAAGCGGGATGGATTCTTTTAACCTTATTCTGGGATTTAACGCGGTGATTCTGGCGGCGGCCGGGTTTCTTTTTGGCTGGGATAAGGCGCTGTACTCAATTATTTTTCAGTTTACTTCGACGCAGACGCTTCATATGCTGTACAGGAAATACCAGCAGCAGACTCTGTTTATCGTGACAAATATTCCCGTTGAAGTCTGCGACGCGATTAATGAGGTCAGCAATCACGGGGCGACGATTCTGGACGGGCTTGGCGCGCATGACCGTCAGGAGCGCAATGTGGTATATTCTGTCGTATCAGGCGCGGACAGCAAACGGGTTATCGCGGCGGTGAAAAAAACGGATCCGGGCGCTTTCGTGAACGCGATTCGGACGGAACAGTTGTCTGGGCGGTTCTACCAGAGACCGGAGGAGTAGATTTTATACGGGCGGGAATACGTGTCTGTCTGCGATTTGTGGCGACAGACGTACCCGCCCGCTCTATTTTTAGATTCGGGCCACACCACTCTTGCGCGCGGCTTCTGCCGCGGCCTTCGCGACTGCGTCCTTCACGCGGGGATCAAAGGCCGCGGGCAGGATATAGTCTGCGTTCAGCTCTTCTTCGCTTACAAGGGAGGCCAGCGCGTAGGCTGCCGCGATCTTCATCTCATCATTGATATCGGAAGCGCGCACATCCAGGGCGCCGCGGAAGATGCCGGGGAAGCAGAGTACGTTATTGACCTGGTTCGGGAAGTCGGAACGTCCGGTGGATACCACTGCGGCACCGGCGGCCTTTGCTTCGTCCGGGAAAATCTCAGGCGTGGGATTTGCGCAGGCAAAAATAATCGGGTCCTTTGCCATCGTGCGCACCATATCTGCGGTCAGGGTGCCGGGTGCGGACACGCCGATGAAGACGTCCGCGCCGCGAATGACGTCTGCCAGGCGCCCTTTCTCGTGGTCCTGGTTCGTGATTTTTGCCATCTCTTCCTTGATCGGGTTCAGACCGTCCCGGCCTTCCCAGATCGCGCCCTGGCGGTCTGTCATGATGACATTTTTCAGCCCCATGGAAATCAGCAGACGGATGATCGCGATGCCTGCAGCGCCGGCGCCGGAGGTAACGATCTTAATATCCCCGAGCTTTTTACCGACTACCTTCAGCGCATTAATCAGGCCGGCGAGTGTGATCACAGCTGTCCCGTGCTGATCGTCGTGAAAGATCGGGATGTCGCAGCGCTCTTTCAGCTTGCGCTCAATCTCAAAACAGCGGGGCGCGGAGATATCTTCCAGGTTCACTCCGCCGAAGCTGCCTGCAAGCAGCGCCACTGTGTTGACAATTTCGTCCACATCTTTGCTTCGCACACAGAGCGGAATGGCGTCTACATCGCCAAACGCTTTAAACAGCACACATTTTCCCTCCATTACCGGCATTCCAGCCTCGGGGCCGATATCGCCCAGCCCCAGGACTGCGGTGCCATCGCTGACAACCGCGACTGTATTCCAGCGCCGGGTCAGATCATAGCTTTTGGAAATATCCTTCTGGATTTCAAGGCAGGGCTGCGCTACTCCGGGGGTATAGGCAAGGCTCAGCGCGTCCCTGGAATCGACAGCCGCGCGGGCGGTTATTTCAATTTTGCCTTTCAGGTCATAGTGCATTTTCAAAGATTCTTTTGCGTAATCCATGATGGTAAACTCCTTCTATATATAATTCTTTTGATTGGCTGTTCTCGAATTATAACATCAGTCCTGCCTGATTACCAGAGGAAATTCGTCAGCGAATGAGGGAGCTTTACACAGATTTTACAATTCCTTTACTCCCACCCGATATTCTGTTTTCTGCAAATACGATAAACTAACTATGTACAGAAAATACATTTATGCTGGACGGCTGTGGAGCGAAAGATGAAATAAAAGAAGGGGACACAGGAGAAAGAGATGAACGATACAATTGAGATCATTTTTGGCCTGTTTGGGGGCCTGGCGATTTTTATTTATGGTATGAACATGATGAGTGAATGTCTGCAAAAAGCCGCAGGCGAGCGGATGAAGCAGATTCTTGGGCTTCTGACGAGGAACCGGCTGCTCGGTGTTCTTGCGGGCGCACTGGTAACCGCGGTACTGCAGAGCAGCAGCGCGACGACGGTGATGGCGATTGGCTTTGTCAGCGCGGGGCTAATGACGCTGCCGCAGGCGATTTCGATCATTTTTGGCGCGAATATCGGCACAACGATTACTGCGCAGATCATTGCTTTTAAGATCACCGATTACATTTATGTATTTATTTTTGCCGGTTTTATCATTTCCTTTGTCTGCAAAAAGGAGCGGATCAAAAACATCGGCCTGACGCTGTTCGCGTTTGGCCTGCTGTTCCTTGGGATTGAGACAATGGGAGATGTGATGAAGCCGCTGGCGTCCAGTCCGGTCTTTACGAATGTGATTGCAAAGGTGGCGGATATGCCGGTGCTTGGTATTCTGGTGGGTACCCTGATGACTCTGGTGGTGCAGAGCAGCAGCGCGACGATAGCTGTGCTGCAGAATTTTGCCTCACAGGCAGGAGCGGACGGCGTTACCAGTATTCTGGGTCTGACCGGGGCAATCCCGATTTTGCTGGGCGATAACATTGGTACGACGATCACGGCGCTTCTGGCTTCTGTTGGTCAGTCGAAGGACGCGAAACGGACGGCTATCGCGCATTCTCTTTTTAATATTTCCGGCGCATTGCTGTTTATATGGTTTGTAAAGCCGTATGCGGCGCTGATTCAGCGCATTTCTCCGAGTGGGGCAGAGATTGATGTGATTTCGCGGCAGATCGCGAACGCGCACACCATCTTTAATATCACGATGACGGTACTCTGGATTCCGCTTCTGGGGATTATGGTGAAGCTCGTTATGCGGATTATCCCGGATGGGACTGTGAAAGAAGCGGATCCGGCGGTGCCGGTTTACCTGGATAAAAATGTTCTTGCCCAGCCAGCGGCCGCGCTGAAGCTGGTAGCGAAGGAAACGCTCCACTGCGGTGAGATCGTGCAGACGATGCTGCAGGATGTACATGGAACGGTGGAAAATGAGGACACGAGGCTTCTGACAAGGGTGCGGGAGTACGGACAGGCGGTGAGCTCTCTGCAGGGGGAAATAAATGAGTATCTGGCTGACCTGTTTTCCTCGGGCGCCCTGACGGAACAGCAGGCGACAGAGACTGCAAAGCTGATGTATGTACTCAGCGATATGGACCGCATGAGCAGTCTTTCCGTGGAGATGGCGGAGATAGTGCAGGAAAAAATTGAAAAAAGCTATTCTTATTCGAAAGAAGCGATTTGTGATCTGGAGAACAGTCTGGGAAAGATCGAGAAAATGTATGCGAATGCTTTGACGGCGTTGTACGGAAGAGATGAAGGAGCGATGCAGAAGATTATCAAACACAAGGATGAGGTGCTGGATCTGGACATTAATATGCGCAAGTCGCATATGCAGCGTGTAACGGAAGGCAAGTGTAAGAGGAGTCTGTCGGCGCCGTTTATGCGGATTCTGCACTGCATTGACCGTATGGGCAACAGTTGTGTGAATCTGGCGGAAGTCGCAATGAACCAGATGAATTTTGAATATTTTATCGCAGAGGACAGGATCGCAGAGCCTCGCGGTTAAAATTGTTGTGAAATGGTAACTGTGAAGGAACTGAACAGTTACGTGAAATGGTCTATGAAAGGGTCTATGAAAGGGGGGAATGGTATGACAGGTAATATGGTTTCTCTGATCGGATACGCGGTCGCGGTGGCGGCACTTATCCTGATGATTGCGGGTGCTGCGGCCTGGAACAATTATAAGAGTAAAAAAAACAGGCGTGGCAGCTCTGAACAGGCAGGATAATTCTTTTGTTCTTGCAATCTGTAAAAAAATGAGATACAATCGTTCTCAATTCAAAACAGCAGGCAGTGTGCGGCCTGCTGTTTTCTGAGTGTATATTATTATATGGTAGAGAAAGGGGACGCTCCATGCAGCAAGATCACAATCGCCAGAAGAAAATTGCAGTTATCAATGATTTCACCGGTTTTGGCAGGTGCTCGCTGACTGTGTCAATTCCGATTATTTCCGCAATGAAGGTGCAGTGCTGCCCGGTGCCAACCTCCATCTTTTCGAATCATACAGCGTACGAGAGCTGCTATTTTGAGGATTACACCGACCGGATGCAGCCGTATATTGACGAGTGGAAAAAGCTTGGCCTTACCTTCAATGGCATTAGCACCGGGTTTCTCGGCTCAAAAGAGCAGATTCAGATTGTGCTCCGCTTTCTGGATGATTTCGTGCAGGAAGATACGGTCGTCATCGTAGACCCGGTGATGGGGGATGATGGAGTACCATATTCAACCTACACGCCGGAAATGTGTTCTGAGATGAAAAAACTTGCTGTGCGTGCGGATATCCTGACCCCGAATCTGACGGAGGCATGTATTTTGACAGATCAGACTTATCACGAGGGCAAGTGGAGAACCGATCAGGTAGTTTCCCTGGCAGGGACTCTTTCCGAAATGGGGCCGGACAGGGTCGTTGTTACCGGGATCCCTCAGGGGGAATTTATTGCGAATCTCTGCTATGAAAAAGGGAAAGAACCGCATTTTGTGCGCACACACCGGGTGGGGACGGAGCGCTGCGGAACCGGGGACGTGTTTGCAGCTATGGTTGCCGCGGATGCTGTGAATGGCGTTGATTTTCAGAAATCTGTGCGAGGGGCATCTCACTTTATCAAGCAGTGTATTCAGAAATCCATTGAGCTGGATTTGCCGCTGGAGGATGGCGTGTGTTTTGAGGAGCTGATGGGGCTGCTATGTAGATAAAGAAGAAAATCACGCAAACAAAAAAAGTTATTGACAAAGGTGCCGAATCATATTACAATAGCTCTGTCATTAAGATTTAACAAATATGTAATAATTTTTAATAAAAATGTAGCAAGCTATTGGGAGGTACTTTTATGAAAAAAAGGACAATCGGAATTGCCCTTGGTATGACAGCGATCCTGAGCGTCGCATCCGTGACAGGTGCTCTGGCGATGGCGAACGGTGAGATCACCGCGATCAGTGCAGAGCTGTCGACGGAGGAGACGGAAGCTTCTGAATCGGCTGCTTCTGAGACCGAATCGGCGGAGACCGAGGGGACGGAGACCACGGCTTTGGAATCGGAGGTCACAGAAGAGGAGACCGCAGAGGAAGAGACGGAGGCAGAAGAGGATACAGAACCTCGATATCTTTCCGTGGCATATCAGGAAGACGACGCCTGGGCACAGGTTGCGATTACGAACAGTGCGTACGTAGAGACAGGCGTTATTATCCGGAGCGCTGCCGACTCAGAGAGTGAAGTTCTTGGCTACCTTTATAAAGGAACTGCAGTCTGGGTGCTTGAGCGGGGCAATACCTGGACCGAGTTTTATTCGAATGGTATTACTGGATATGTCATGACAGATTATCTGCTTTTCAATGCGGATGTGGAAGAGATTGCTGATGTTTACGGAGCGAAGGGCGTCCGTGCCGAGTGGAATGATGTGAATATTTATACATCTGACGATGCGGCGACAGTGATCGATACGATGGATGCCG
>JAJBUL010000031.1 GCA_020860365.1 Clostridiales bacterium
TGGCGTACAATGTCCACAGTGACAATGTGATACAAGGTACCGGGGTAACCGTGACTGTCGGGGGGACTGGGTGAACCAAAGTCCCCTGTCAACCGTTTTCCCTGGAAGCATCCGGAATATTTTCTTTTCCCACGTGGTGTTGCCAGTTGTTTCATATGAGGGTGCAATTGTTTTAATTTTCTGGTGGCAGAGATATCACTCCACCATAACTTTGCAGAGCTTTTTGCAAAACGATATCCCGAAATGCCGGAGCGACCGCGGGTTCCGCATAAGGAAATACTGGTCGTACTGCATCCGGTTGATCTGGTCGAGCGCTTCCTGCGCGTCTGCAGACAGATCCGTTTCCTCTTTTGAATATTTAATCTCAATAATGAAGGCGTCTTTCGTGCGGAGCTGGAACGCGGTGATGTCTGACCGTCCCCTGCCTGCCTCTCTATTAGACTTGAATTCCCAGTCCTTCCTTGGCAGCAACATACCCAGCAGCAGCCCGTGGTAAAATTTTTCCTTATCATCCAGCGTGCCGCCGTCCATGTAGCTGACTGATGCGCCCAGATAGTAGTTCAGGCTGTCTTCAAGAGCTTCCGCGTTGCCGGAATCCAGGGCGGCGTAAAGGATTTTCATGCCGTCCATGTCATCAAGCACTTTCTCCCGGAACCATTCCTCGATCTGGAATTTGAAAATATCCTGTACTTCGCAGTTGGGGATGCATAATTCATAGGTGCCGTCCGCATTGCGTCCCCGCTGTGTCAGGTAGCCGGTCGTAAACAGGATGCTCCAGATGTTGTCAATGTTGTTGGTCATATCCCGGTAAGTCAGTTCCTGCACAAGCTTTTTGTTCACGGTTTTGCCTTCCATCAGGCTTCCGATCTCATCGCGCGTGATGCTGTCTGCCTTCTCCGCGAACGTGCGGATGATGCCGTTTTCACTCACATTTGCCCAGTAATTCCGGGGCTCCTTGTCCAAATCGTTTAAAAGCTGGTCACAGTAATTGACTACGTCCCAGGGACAGTAAATGTTGTTCTGCCCAATCCGGTAGCCATCATACCAGTTTTTTACCGTGTCATAGTGTTCATTTATGCCATTATCGTCCAGCAACTTTCTGACTTCATCATCTGTGAATCCGAACCACTCATCACACCGATCATCCAGTATGGTATAGAGTTTGGGGTTATTCAGGTCCGAAAAAATGCTTTCTTTTGAAATCCGCAGGATCCCCGTCAGGACGCTGAAAAACAGCGAGTCGTTCGACTTTAACGCATAACCGAAAATCTGGCGGATCAGATCCACCATAGCGTCGTAATAGCCTTTCGCATATGCCCTCTGCAATGGGGCATCGTATTCGTCGATCAGGATGATTACTTTTTTACCATAGTGTCGGTAAAGAATGCCGGAAAGCTGTTTCAGGCTTGCGTCAAGGTTCCCTTCGCCGTCACTGAGTTTTTGCAGGATGGTTTTATCCCGGCGGCTCAGTTTTTCACTGTCCTGGAGACAACTGTAACTGTCCGCAATTTCGGCAATCAGTTCCCACAACTGGCTTTTGGCCGATGAAAACGTATTCCCGGTTACCTGTTTGAGCGTGATATAGATCACAGGGAACTGCCCCATATATTTCTCGCACAATTCTGTTTCCCTGGAAATCGCCAAATCATCGAACAGGCTCTTGTCTGTGCCGATTTCAAAAAAATATTTGAGCATGCTCATGTTCAGGCTTTTGCCAAAACGCCGCGGGCGTGTAAAAAGGTTCACTTTCCCCGGGCTTTCCAGCAATTCCTGAATCATCCCCGTTTTGTCCACATAGTAATAATCCATCTGGTGAAATTCAGCAAAATTGTCTATGCCAACCGGCATGATTTTTTTCTTCACGCTGCCACCTCCGCTCCGGCAGCCTGTTCCGGAACAGACTGCAATCCTTTCTGGTAGACTTAGATTATCACGATCGGCTGCGCTTCGCAAGAAAAATCTCCTGCCTGTTTTTAGCTACTTTCTGTTTTTCTTTACTGCAAGTTTCTTCAACAGCCGTTTACTCAGCCGCTGTGTGGGCTTTTCAATCAGATAATAGGACAGGGTAGCCGCGATCAGTGTGGGAATTGCACTGAGAACCAATGTTACAGTGTAACTCAACGTAACTCCGCATTTGTTCTGGAAAGAAACGACAAGCTGCTGGAAAAAATATCCATACAGGAAAATCCCATACGATGGCTCAAATCTCTTCCCATAGTTGCGGAAGACCGCATTTGGCGCGGAAGCAAGCGAAAATACAAAATACGGCAGGATAATCAAAAGGAGCAAATATTGCAGGAACACCCCCGATGACTCGAACACGATCAATACACACATCCCAATGCAGGCCATCTGCAGGTTCAGGTATTTCCGGGTTTGCTCAAAAGTGAAAAACATGCCGATAATGTACATGGTGATCAGGTGATAGGCGGGGATCAGTTTCGTCCCAAAGAACACCACCACCGTGTCTGCCTGAAACACACGCAGATAGAGGTCAAATGCGATAGCGACAGCCGTTACGGCAGCTGCTATATAAAAAGAGCGGTCGCTGCCAGGATTCTTCCTGCGACGGCCTGCAAATGCTGCCCCAGAGGAAATTGCCTCTGATGAAGCTGCCGACGTTATTGATGACGTCAGGGCTGCCGGGACGGAGTCCACTGATGGACGCGTTGATGGTAACTTTGTTGTAGCATTTTTACGTGTTTTCAGCCCATACAGACATGCCAGGAGCGGCGTAATAATGTAGGCAAATGCTTCTACCGGCATCGTCCAGAGCGAACCGTTGGTTACATATGCCTGGATCATGTTGGTAAACACCCCCGGCTGCGCGTAGACAATGTAAAACCACAGGTTCATAAGATAAAGGTGGAACCAGCTCTGGAAGTATCCCTTTACACCAAGTTCAGAGACAAGCGGCCCGGCGATAAAAACCATGATCAGCACCATCACGGCGAACGGCGGCCACAGGCGGAAAAAACGCCGGATGGCATAGCGCAGCGGATGTGGGCCAGACAGCCAGCTTTTCGTAATCAGGTAGCCACTGACCAGAAACAGGATCCAGACTCCCATCTCATGCACGCTGTGGATTCCGAAAAGCAGCGGGCTACCACTCCGGATCATCTCCATATGTCCGGCAAAGACAAAGATCGAGGCAATCAGGCGGATGATATTGAAGTTGTTGTCACGCGAATCCTGACCTGACCGCTGGGAGGAATATGATGTTGCGTTTGCTCTATCCGTTTTTCTGTACATATTTGTCTCCTGGTTTTCTATTATAATTCAAGTTCTAATCCTATTCCAGACAAGCCTGTATCACGATTTGACTTTTTCGAAAAAATTGTTCTTAGGTTCCTTATTCCTTAAGAAAACAGGGAGCCGCTATCAGGAAACCTGACAGCGCCCCCCTATATTCTTTTAATATCCTACTGCAGCTTTTCTTTTATTACTTTCTGATTAACCGATTTCATAAAGCTGGCCATTAACCACCTTGAATACAGCTCCATCATACTCATATTCATCAACGTTCAGGCTGCTCTGGAATACGCCGTTCTCAACTACGAAGAACTCTCCATCATACAATGCTACACCACTGTACTGCGTCTGTACCTGACCATTTGACAGGAAGTACCAGGTTCCGTCAGAATCCTGCCACAAGCCATTAGCCTCAGATACCAGACGTCCTGCAGCGATCAGGAACCATCCTCCGTCATACTGCACTAGACCATTAATCGTGGTATCCAGAATACCGTCTGTGATATAGAACCACTCACCATCGTAGAGTGCCAGACCGTCTGTATAATCCTTCTGAATCTGACCCTGTGATAAGAAGTACCATGTACCGTTATACAGGTTCAGGCCGTTTGCTGTGCTGCAAAGCATGCCATCTGCTACGAAGAACGATCCACCCTGATAATCAACAATTCCGGTATAGGATACAATCTGGCTGTCTACATAATAGTACCAGTTGCCGTCGCTTGCCTGCTTCAGACCTGTATAGGTAGCTTCTGTTCTTGCCTCATATGCCTCTACAGTTGAGAAATAATCAAGCGTTACTGTATCGCTGATTTCTTTTGTTGTACCATCTTTCTGTTCCTGATTGTAAACCAGTTTCAGTGTAATTGTGCCGGCTTCGCCATTGTTCGCTTCTTTTGAAATGCTGGTAATATATACTTCAACATCCTTATAAAGTGTTACTTCATACCCGCATACATCACACTGAGATACAGCGTAAACATACGCACCCAGCATAGACGGTCTTGCTGTATATCCGATATGAGCACCGTAATCGATGTCATCCACTAAATTGTTAATTGCCTTTGATTTATCCCATGTCAGATACTCACCATCATCCGGATCAACGATAAATGTATTCGTCACTTCAAAGACAACCTTTGATGCAACTTCTGTATCATCATGGTCTTTTGTACCAACACCAGCAGATGTTACTTTGATCTCATTCGTATGCTTTGTTCTCGGAATCGTAACTGTTCTTTCATCCAGAACTTTTCCGCATCTTGTACAGGTTGTAACCGCAACATAGCTGCCTGTAGAAGTACAGGACGGTGCTACATACGTAGATTCATCTCTTGTAGGAGTACCCTGCACATGTCCTCTGGCTGCCACATTATACTCTACTGTTTTCACAACGGTCTTGCAAACCTTGCAGAGATACTCAATTGTGACTACACCCGCATTCTCACAGTCAGATGTATCGCTCTTGATATTGATATAAGCAGAGCCGGTACCATTTGTTGTCTCATACGCTGTAATATAAGCGTCAATATTGTCTCTTGTGGCTGTTCCGTTTGCAGTCAGTGCGTCAATATTCGTCTTTACAACGGTATTAATTACATGATCTCCATCCGGAGTTTTCTCTTTCGGTGTTTTGCTTACCACATGCAGTGCGCTGCTGTGTCCGCCATATGCGGAAAGGTTATCTGCCACAAGCGCATCATCCGTTTTGCACGCATCCTCCGGGCAATTAGCTGCTGCACAGTGAACCACCTCATAATAATATGCGGTCAGATAGCAAGACTGATTGGTAATACTCTTCACAGAACCGTCTGTGTTGTAAACAACAGTAAGCAGATCTGCGTCATCCTGGGTCTTGAATTCAATCGTCACACCAGTTTCCAGATGATGAGCCGGAATCGTAATCTTCTCTGACGAAATGGCCTTCATATCGGTCTTGTTGTTATAATACGTAACAATAAAATATCCAGGAGTAGTGCATTTCTTTAACTCAATAGAATAAAGATCAATATCATTAATATCTACGGTTGGCTCATAAGATTCCCAAGCATACAGATCATCCGCGCCAATACCATATGTAGATGTAGCTACAACACCTGAAACATATGTTATTTTCGCATAAGAACCCTCTGTAGCTAACAAAGTAGTCACACCTGCATCAAGATATGCAACGTCATCGACTCCATCGTAGTTTACGCAATAGTATACTGTCCTGTAAGAGCCATCAGCAGTCGGAACCGCAATCTGCGGAAGTCCATCCGCGCCGAGGATCGGATCACCATCATCATCAACCAGGATATTGTCAAGGTCAATAAAGGAAGGTGTCGTTGAATATACATGTTCTGTCGGCTCAAGAACAATATAATCATCTATTACATCACCACATCTGGTACATGTATAATAAACATGCGCCTTTCCTGGCGTTGTATCGGTAGGGGAAACGGTAGTCACTCGTTTGGTCTCAGTATAATTATGGCCAAGTGCTTTCGCTGTTTCGTAATCATTGGACAGATAATACTTCCCATCTGCCAGCTGAACCCGCAGAATCGTATACTCCGGAGTAGTACAGGTAGCATCAATCACTTCATAAATTTCTGCTGTAGCTTCCAGATCTTTTGTGTACGTTACTCCTTCATCATCAACGTAGCTGGCTGTATACGTTACGTTCATGCTGGAATTTGTAACTACATAATTTGAAACAGTATACGCAAATTCAATACTTGACTCATCGACAGTATAAGCACCTGTCGCTGATGTAGCTACTGCAGAAGCCACATCCCCAGCATCTTCTGCATAAGCAAAAGATGACATTGCGCCCACAGCCATTAAAGCGGTCAATGCCGCGGCTGCAAGCTTAGTCCTTTTTAACTTCATACTAAATCATAACTGTTGCTCGTTGGTTCATTGTATCATCTGTT
>JAJBUL010000234.1 GCA_020860365.1 Clostridiales bacterium
AATAGGGAATTTTCTTTCCGATTTTGGGGATTTCCTCTTGACAAAATACACCTGTCATCATGACGATATTTGCCAATAACGAACACCACTGAAAGATCACATTCCCGATGATGTATTTCATGCTTCCGCTGACCGTGCCGATCAGCCGTTTGTCAATCATCATTTTTTGTACCTCTTTCCTTCATTTCTTTCTTTGTTTCTACTACATGTCGTTTTGCATTGACGCAAAAAATAATTGACTGATTTTTATATTCATGTTAGAATCGTCTTGTTTTGGTTAGATAAATATAACAAAAGATAGCTTTATCTGTCAACAAAAATTTGGGCTGTCCTGATGGAGCGCCCTATTGCAATGCTTCAGATGATGTATTCGGACAGACGTCTCAATGGAACTGGAAGCGCAGAATCACAGGAGGATTTCATGAGAGTAAAGAAGGTAGTATACACAGTATTGGGATTTTTATTTTTAGGCTTAGGCGCGGTTGGCACGGTTCTGCCGATTCTTCCGACCGTTCCATTTTTGATGCTTGCAGCATTTTGTTTCGGAAAAAGCTCGGAAAAGCTGAACAGCTGGTTCAAGGGAACGAAGCTGTACAAAAATAATCTGGAGACTTTTGTCAAAGGCGAGGGGATGACCATGAAGACAAAGCTGCGGATTGTCTGCACAGTGACGGTCATTATGGCGCTCGGATTCGCTATGATGTCGAGGGTTCCTGTGGGACGCGCGATTCTGGCTGTTGTATGGGTGTGCCATCTGCTGTACTTTTTCCTGGGTGTGAAAACGATAGAGCCGCAGAAAGCGGAATTATAACGGGAATATACAATTAACCTGATATTGTATTGCTGATATTGTATTTTCAGCGGAAAGCCCGTAGTTATGTCTTGACACGAATCTTCAAAAATGCTATAGTCCAAACAAATTCACGGAAGGTTAAATGGTGAGGAAATGACGAATAGATAGTTTGATTTAAGTGATGCGAACAGACTTATAATAGCTGCCGTTTGCGGTTATTTATTTGTGTACACTGAATCAGACAATCTTTCTCCTCAATTTAGCCTTTTTACAGCTGTTTATGACAGCTTTTTAAGTGCAGGGCGGATTCATGGGCCTGTGTTATGTGTCCTGCTTGATTCATAAAGGGATAAATTTGCGTGAGAGTCTGATTTGGGAAAATCAGGCTTTTTTTATCCAATAGGAAAGTTCTCCGAACTTCCCTATCGGACAAAAACCCTCCGGGGGATGCACATGCCGCGCTAGAGGAAACTGTCTGCTTACGCAGACGCGCGGCAGCGCGAGAATCCCGCAAGGCGGGATTCTATTTTATGCGCAGGGCTGCGAGAGGTATTTTCCGGCTGTCGCCGGACGCAGCCCGCGCGGGCGAGTAGGGAGAAAATCTCCCTACTCGATTCCGATTTTATGCAAACGGCCGCGCAAGGAAGGTGATTGTATGCTGCAATTTAAAAATGTGACAATCACGCATCGGAAGGATTTGCGCGTGATTTTAGAGGACTTTCACTGTGCCCTGCATGCTGGTGATAAGGCAGTCATGATTGGTGAGGAAGGAAATGGAAAGTCAACGTTATTGAAGTGGATGTATGAGCCAATTCTTTTGGATGGCTACGCGCAGTATCAGGGGGAACGGGTGATTTCTCATGAACGGCTCGCATATCTGCCGCAGGAGCTTTCTCTGAGCGATGCTTCCAAAACGGTATATGAATTCTTTTCAGAAGAACCGTGCTTTTGGGAAAAAAATCCGGGGGAACTAGCGAAGCTGGCTAAGTCGGTGGGACTTACGGCCGAAATCTATTATCTTGATCAGCGGATGGGGTGTCTGTCCGGGGGAGAAAAGGTGAAGGTACAGTTGCTGCGGCTTTTGCTCGCAGAGCCTACGGTATTGCTCCTGGATGAACCATCGAATGATATTGATATAGAAACGCTGCAGTGGATGGAGGAGCTGATTGCAGGATGGCCGAATATTGTTGTTTTTATTTCGCATGATGAGGTTCTGATTGAACATACGGCGAATATGGTGATTCATCTGGAGCAGGTTTATCGAAAACAGAAGAGCCGCTGCACAGTCGTCAGGATGCCCTGGCTTTCTTACACAGAGGAGCGGCTGCATCAGTTCCAGAAGCAAAGGCAGCTGGCGGTCAATGACCAGAGAGAAAAACGGATTCGGGATGAAAAATACCGTCGGATGGAGCAGCAGGTGCAGAACAATCTGAGAGAGACAAAAAATGACCATGCCGGCCGGCTCCTGAAAAAGAAAATGCATGCGGTAAAATCCATGGAACATCGTTTTGAACGGGAAAATGCCGAAATGGTGTCGATGCCGGTACAGGAGGAAGCGATTTTCTTTAAAATGGGCGGCAAAGAGACAAAAATCCCTGCGGGAAAAACGGTGCTGGAATGCGAAATCCCGGAACTGTTTACAATGGATGGCTCCCGGCTGCTGGCAAAGAATGTCCGCCTGCGCATCCGGGGCGCAGAAAGGGTTGTAATTATTGGGAAAAATGGCGTGGGAAAGACCACACTGCTTCGTAAAATCGCAGAAGAGCTTTTATCTCGCTCCGATATTCGAGCCGGATATATGCCGCAGAATTATGAGGAATTATTGCCTGCGCGGGTGAATGCGATTCGGTATTTATCGGAAACTGGCGAAAAAGAGGAGCAGACCCGTCTGCGCACGTATTTGGGCGCACTAAAATTTACAGAGGACGAGATGCTGCATCCGCTCGATGAGCTTTCTGGAGGACAGAGAGCGAAAGTGCTGCTTTTAAAGTTAAGTCTGTCCGGAGCGAATGTGCTGATACTGGATGAGCCGACCAGAAATTTTTCGCCGCTTTCCGGACCAGTGATTCGAACGATATTGCGGGAATTTCCAGGAGCGATTATAAGTGTGTCTCATGACCGGAAATATATTGACGAGGTATGCACAAAGATATATGAACTGACGGCGGATGGATTAAAAGAGGTTGGCAGATAGAATGACAGCTCCTTTGTATAGACCACGGATGATTGTGAAAAAAAGCTTGCAATTATGCAACAAAGATGTTATTCTGTTTATGAGATGTTGATTAGAAGAATAAAAGACATAAAATAAAGGAGGTGTTGAATTTGGCAACTTCAAGTATTACGAAATATTTTTCTGTAACTGGCGATGAGCAAGTGGAAAAATTAGCCGCGGCGATTGAGGAATCGTACCAGGAATCTTTTCAAAGGGAACCCGGTCCGGATATTAATGTGACATACCTGCGAACGCCTGAAGAAGTAAAGCAGTTTATGAGAAAGAGGAAAACAGCGTATGATTAACAATGTGACTGTTTTCAATATACGGAATTGCTTTTCAGGTATCATAGATGGAGAAATCGGGGAAAATGCTATACAGGATATACTCTCAGATTTCTCCTGTTCAAAGAATCCGGATATTGAAAAATTTTTGAAAGCACAGTCTACAGAATTCACCAAAAAGAATCAGTCGGTTACATATCTTGTATTTTCAAATGATGATGCGGCATTGCTTGGATATTTTACCTTAACGATAAAACCAATTTCTATTAATCCAGATCATTTCAGCAATACAGTTAAGCGGAGAATTGCCAGGGTCAGTACTCAGAATCATTTCAAGCGTTTTGATGTAAGAGAAACGAAGTATTGTACAGGAAATGAGCATAAGCTGGTTCAGCTGCTGAAAGTATTGTGATCGTAACGGGTCAGAATGATTAGATGGTTTCAGAAAGAAAAATCCCATTGAACAACCTGCCCATTTATGATATTCTTTGCTTGCAGTAAATGGTATGATACAAGGGACAAAAGGTCAGGAATGGAACGCTTGCGTTCCAATTCATGACCTTGGGGATCGCAAAAAACATGAGGAAGTAGCCATTTTTCGAAGAAAAATGAGCGGATTCCGAATGTTTTTAGGGCGCTGGATGTCCAGTGGACATCCGTTTAGCGCCGACCGGAGCGAAGCGGAGATTCGAGAGTGCGAAGCACGTAGCAATCCGTAGTATCATACCCTTTTGTCGCACGAATCATGATATTGAAATGCACAGGGGAGGATATGGAATCTTGAAACTTATATTGATACGACACGGCGACCCGGACTATACGATTGACTCTCTGACAGAAAAGGGCTGGAAAGAGGCGGAATATCTCTCCGAGCGGATTGCGAAGCTGGATGTCCGCGATTTTTATGTATCTCCGCTTGGCCGGGCAAGGGATACCGCGTCGCTGACACTGAAACGAATGAACCGGACGGCGACGGAATGCGCCTGGCTGCGCGAGTTTGCGCCGCGGATTAATCGTCCGGACCGTGAGGATTCCCCGGTCTGCTGGGACTGGCTGCCGCAGGACTGGGTAGGGGACGAGCGCTTTTACCGCTATGACGAGTGGTATGAGCCGTCGATTATGAGTGAGGGAAAAGTCGGAGAAGAATATCGCTGGGTGACGGAGAACTTCGATGCGCTTCTGGCGAAGTATGGCTACGTGCGGGATGGTCATGTCTATCGGGCGGAGCAGGGGAACAATGACACGCTTGTATTTTTCTGCCATTTCGGAGTGACCTGTGTCCTGATCGGGCATCTGATTGGCGTTTCGCCGATGGCGCTCTGGCATGGGCTTTGTTCAGCGCCGACGTCTGTCAGTACGATTGTGACGGAGGAGCGGCGGAAGGGCATTGTCAGCTTCCGGATGAGCTCATTCGGGGACACGTCACATCTCTATGTAAAAGACGAACCGCCCGCATTTTCTGCGCGGTTCTGCGAGTGCTGGGAGAACGACGAGCGGCATGACTGAGAAGCGAGTTTGCCTGAAGAAAGGGTTTTGTGCGGGGAACGCTGCTTAGGAAGGGAAGCGAATAAGATGGAGACAGAAAGACTGTATTATCAGGACGCATATATAAAAGAATTTACCGCGACGGTACTTGACTGCCGCGAGGGGAAAAAAGGCTATGAGATTGTGCTCTCCGCGACGGCGTTTTATCCGGAAGGCGGCGGACAGCCATATGATATGGGAATTTTGCAGCCGGGGATGGCAGGCGTGGTTCATGTTCTGGAGGTCCATGAAAAAGAGGGCGAGTTGATCCATTACACAGACGCGCCGCTGGAGATTGGCTCGCAGGTGCATGGAATGATTGACTGGGCGCGCCGTTTTGACCTGATGCAGCAGCACTCCGGCGAGCACATTGTGAGCGGCCTGGTGCATGCCGCGTATGGCTACGATAATGTAGGCTTCCATATGGGAAGCGATGTGATCACGATTGATTTCAATGGGGAACTGGATGAGGAAGCACTGCGTCAGATCGAGGCCGGAACGAATGAGGTCATCTGGCAGAACCAGGAGACGCGCATCTTTTATCCATCTGCTGAAGAATTAAAGTCACTGCCATACCGAAGCAAAAAAGAACTGACCGGCGCGGTGCGGATCGTGGAGTTTCCGGTCAGACAGGAAAACCTTTCCGATGCGGCGAGGGCAGATCGCGCCTGCGATATAAGAAACACTGCGTGTTTGGCAGGCGCTAATGACAGCGGCATTGCGAGTCTTCCTTACGCAGACCTGTGCGCCTGCTGCGGTACGCATGTGGCGCGCGCCGGGGAAATCGGCATGGTAAAGCTTCTGTCGGTGGTAAAGTTCCGGGAGGGCGTCCGTGTGGAAATGATCTGCGGAAAGCGTGTGCTGGATTATCTGAACATGGTGAACGCGCAGAATCATCAGATCTCGGTCCTGCTCTCCGCAAAGTCGGATAAGACTGCGGAGGCGGTAAAACGGAGCATGGATGAAAACTATCAGCTGAAAGGGCGGTTGCTTACGCTGGAGGAAAAGCTGTTCGCGCAGGAGGCAGAGCGCCTGGCGGGCAGAGGGGATGTGCTTCTGTTTGAAAAAGAGATGGATTCCGACAGTGTACGTAAGCTGGCGGTCGCAGTTATGGAGACCTGCGGCGGACGCTGTGCGGTCTTTTCCGACAATGGAGACGGCACTTTCAAGTACGCGGTCGGCGAAAAGGATGGCGATCTGCGCGCGCTGGTGAAGGAGATGAACCAGGCGCTTGGCGGACGCGGCGGCGGCAAACCGTTCTTTGCGCAGGGATCTGTGAAGGCAGGGGAAAGTGAAATTCGGGAATTTTTCAGGAGATTTTTCGATACCTGAAAAA
>JAJBUL010000123.1 GCA_020860365.1 Clostridiales bacterium
CTGTCCCAAATCATAATCAGCCTATTCTCCGCGAAAAAATGAATCGTCTCCTCCTGGTAGATCACCTGCTTCACATCAATCCCCTTACCCGTATAGACACTGAGGTTCATCGTGTCATCCTCCGGCAGAATCGCGGCGCGAAGCTTATTCTTATACTGAACCTTCAGATAGGCTTCCTCTCCGTACAGAAGATAGGCCGGGCGAAACTGGCCTGTTTTGATATCCTCGTTTATCGTTTTCATTTCGTCTGGTCTTTCTCTCTTTTCTTTTTCGTCATCAGGCCGCCGATGCGGCCAGTCTCCTTTGCAGTCAGGGATTTCCATCCCAGCGTCTTCACTTTTTCCAGCAAACCCAGTTCTTCCGCTATCTCATACTTTAATTTGTCATCGGGACTGAGTTCCTCCCAAATAAGCTTCTTTTCAGACATAGTCACACTCCTTTTTGGCGCCCATCCAACGCACAGCATTCTTGATTGATGGGCGCGTCCTGCCACCGAGCGTATGCAAGGGGCATTTCACTGTTTCCCTTGGAGTATGACCAGATTCAGGAAAAATATGCAGTAGATAAAAACATCTGAATCTGCTGCAACCGGATAAAGCCCCGGCTAAAACACTTTGTTCGTTACACGACAGCTTCTACCAGCATTCTGTCGCCAAGAATAACCTGTTTCTCTCCAACCTGTTTCTTCTTATTTTAAAAGTTTTCTGCATAGGCTCCTCCAATCTCCGATTCTGTTCTATGCGGTATATGGCAGCCGCTCTTTTCGTTCTGTTCAAGAGAGCATCTGCCTTCGCCTTATTCTACAATCTTTTCGCGCAAGAAACAATTGAATTTTTCTCCTCAGAAAATAAGGTTGAGAAAATAAGCCAGCTATAATCGTAGAATTGAAATATGACAAAGATGCCGATACCGCCATTCGTCAAATTCAGGAGAACCGTTATGATGGGGCGCTGAAGGATTATTCCGGCAATCTCCTCCTGGTGGGAATCAATTATGACAGAAACGCAAAAGGATCATCCGCGAAAAAGACCATTCCAGAAAAAGCCGTGCAACAAATCCATGTTCCGCGGCTTTTTCGTTTGAATATCCTTGTATAACTAAGTTCTTATGTCATACGCAAGCACTCGCCAAATATCCGTACAAGCTATACCATAAGGGGCGCTGAGTGCCTGTGGCACTCGTTTAGCGCCGACCGAAGCGGTAGCGGAGATACCGGCCTGCCGACGGATACCTTATGGCTTCGGTTTCCTGGCTCATTGCTTCGCGAAATAAATGTAAGACAATACCTTTATTCATTGCGAAGCATACATAAAACGTATATTTTACAGCTCACGGATCGCATCCTTCATGCTCTTCACATACTCCGCGACCTTCGGCACACAGTCCGCGCCGTATTCTTTGCAGAGCTTTACGATCGCGGAGCCGACGATGACGCCATCGGCCTCCTGGGCCATTTTCGCAGCCTGCTCCGGCGTAGAGATGCCAAAGCCGATCGCGCAGGGGATGTCGGAGGCAGTACGCACCAGCCGCACCATCTCACCGATATCGGTCGTGATCTCGGAGCGGACGCCGGTCACGCCCAGGGAAGAGACGCAGTAGATGAAGCCCTCTGCGGCAGACGCAATCTGCGCGACACGCGCATGAGAAGTCGGCGCGATCAGAGAGACCAGCGCCAGTCCATTTTCACGGCAGGTAGCGGCAAACTCTTCTTTTTCCTCAAAAGGCACGTCAGGAAGAATGATGCCATCCATGCCGACCGCCGCCGCTGCTTTCACGAATCGCTCAATGCCATAGGAAAATACAACGTTTGCGTAGGTCATGAACACCATCGGGATCTGCGTATTTTCGCGGATTTTTTTTACCATGTCAAAGATCTTGTCCGTGGTCACACCGCCAGAGAGGGCGCGGTTGTTTGCCTCCTGGATGACCGGACCTTCCGCGGTCGGGTCAGAAAACGGAATGCCAAGCTCAATCAGGTCTGCGCCCGCTTTTTCCATCGCGTAGACCAGCTGCTCCGTCACTGCCAGCGACGGGTCGCCGCAGGTGATGAACGGGATGAATGCTTTTCCGTGCGCAAATGCGCTCTGTATCTTATTCATAAATATCCTCCCCTCTGTAACGCGCGATGGCCGCGCAGTCCTTGTCGCCGCGCCCGGAGATCGTGATGACGATGATCTGATCCGGGTCCATGGTCGGAGCAAGCTTTCTCGCGTAAGCAACCGCATGGGCGCTCTCAATTGCCGGAATGATACCCTCCAGCCGGGACAGATATTCAAATGCCTCTACCGCCTCGTCATCCGTGATTGCCACATATTCCGCGCGCCCTTTATCATACAGGTAAGCATGCTCCGGCCCAATGCCCGGGTAATCCAGCCCGGCGGAAATCGAATAAACCGGCGCGATCTGGCCGTATTCATCCTGGCAGAAGTAGGACTTCATCCCGTGGAAAATGCCCAGCTTTCCGGTCGCGATGGTTGCCGCGGTCTCGGCCGTATTGACGCCGCGCCCCGCCGCCTCGCAGCCGATCAGGCGCACGCTCTCGTCCGGGATGAAATGATAAAAGGTACCGATCGCGTTGGAGCCGCCGCCGACGCAGGCCAACACCGCGTCTGGAAGCTTCCCCTCTTTTTCCTGCAGCTGCTCTTTGATTTCTTTGGAAATCACGCTCTGAAAATCACGCACAATCGTCGGGAACGGATGCGGTCCCATCACGGAACCAAGACAATAGTGCGTATCGTCAATCCGTCTGGTCCACTCGCGCATCGCTTCGGAAACGGCGTCCTTGAGCGTGCTTGTCCCCGTCGTCACCGGATGTACCTGCGCGCCGAGCAGCTTCATGCGGTATACATTCAGCGCCTGCCGTTTGGTGTCTTCCTCGCCCATATAGACCTCGCACTCCATATCCATCAGAGCCGCCGCTGTCGCTGTCGCCACGCCGTGCTGCCCCGCTCCGGTCTCCGCGATCAGACGGGTCTTGCCCATCTTCTTCGCCAGAAGCGCCTGGCCAAGCACGTTATTGATCTTGTGTGCGCCAGTGTGGTTCAGATCCTCACGCTTGAGATAAATCTTCGCGCCGCCCAGATCTTTCGTCATACGTTCCGCATAATACAGGCGCGATGGCCTGCCCGCGTAATTGTTAAACAGCTCCGTCAGTTCCCGGTTGAATTCCGGTTCATCCTTGTAATGATTGTAAGCCTCTTCCAGCTCTATCACGGCATTCATCAGTGTCTCCGGGATATACTGACCGCCGTGTATTCCAAATCTGCCACTCATATTTTATCATCTCCTGTTCTTATTTCAGGTGTCATTATAAGCCACACTCCAATTCCCAGCCTGTCTTTTAGCCGGGTTCTCTGTGAACCATGTTCCACTCTCGCACCCGCGACACTGCGGCCAGCATCTTTTCACGGTCTTTCTTTCCGTCCGTCTCCACACTGCTGCTCATATCCACGCCCCACGGGTGCAGCTGATCCAGTGCTTCCGTAATGTTATCCGGTCCAATGCCCCCGGCCAGCAGATACGGCCGCTGAATCTGATTTGCCAGTGTCCACTCAAATGTCTGACCGGTGCCGCCGCCCCCATTGTCCAGCAAAACCAGGTCGGCGGAGCTTTTGTTTACCATATCTGCCCAGCCCGAAAAAGCATTCCCGGCCGAACGGCCTATCGGTTCAAAAGCGGCTTTCCCCTGACAGGGCGACTCTCCGATTCCGGGTTCTGCCGCATTCCGGATATGAAACGGATTTTCGGGCGATCGCGTCCGGATATCACTGAATTCTTCCGGTACCGGCACTCGAAACGCCTGAATGATAAAAAACGTCCCGTACGTCCGCAGCCTCCGGATATATTCCTCATCCTCGCTTCCGTGCAGTTGGGCCACCCCGATTGTCCCATCCAGCAGCAGCTCCGCTACTGTCTCAACCGATTCATTGCGAAACACGCCGACCGGGATGATCTCCGGGGATAGGTTTTTGCGAAGCACACGCACCTGATCCGGCGTCGTGTTGCGGATGCTCTTCGGTACGTTTATAATAAATCCGCAGTAGTCCGGCTTTGCCTCGTTGACAGAATCGATGTCTGCCGTACGTGAAAGGCCGCAAATTTTTATTTTTACAGGACTTTCATTCATATTCGCCCTTTCCTCCTTTTCGGTTCGTCCGGCTTTCATGTAAACGCAGGATGCCATCTCTCTTAAGTCATAATTGCATCTGCCCGCACTAGCCCTTTGTCATTCCCCACGCAATTCTCGCAGCATCGCCTTTTTATCCGCCGCACGCATCAGCGTCTCACCGATGAGTACTGCATTCGTGCCGTTCTCCACCAGCTTTTTGATGTCGTCCGCATTGCGGATGCCGCTCTCTGAGACAAAAATTGTTTCTGGCGGCACCAGTTTGCGGTAGCGTGCGCTTGTACCCAGGTCTACCTGAAAGGTCTTCAGATCGCGATTGTTTACACCGAGGATTTTCGCACCCGCTTTCATTGCCCGCAGGACTTCCTCCTCTGTGTGCGCCTCCACCAGTGCCGACAGCCCCAGCTCTGCGGCAAGCTGCCCATAAGCCAGAAGCTGCGCATCATCCAGGATCGAACAGATCAGCAGCACTGCGCCTGCGCCAAACGCCCGCGCCTGATAAATCATATATTCATCCACAGTAAAATCCTTTCGGAGAACCGGGATATGCACACTCCCCGCGATTTCACGCAGATAGCTGTCCTGCCCCTGGAAATAATACGGCTCTGTCAGGCAGGAAATCGCCGCCGCGCCCGCCTCCTCATATTCCCCTGCGATTTGCAGATAGGGAAAATCCGGCGCAATCAGGCCTTTGGAAGGAGAAGCCTTTTTCACCTCACAGATAAAAGCGATTCCCGGCGCTGCCGTCCGGTTATCCGCCGTTTTAGCGCCGTTCTGCCCGGCAGCTTCGACAGCCGCCCGTTCCTGTAAAAAGACCTCATCCGCGGCTGCGGGGTGCAGCGCCTTTTCAAACGCGTATGCCTCCTGCGCGGGACCGCCGTCCGCAAATGCAGTTCCCTTCCGGTACGCCTCCTCTGCCTGTGCGCGGAGCTCTCCGAGTGGTACTTTCTCTTTTTCTTCAGTAATACGGACTTTCGTGCGCCCGGCAATTTCATCCAGAATATTCATCGTTTATTTTCTCCCTGGTTTTCAAGGTTGATTGTCCCACCCCTATAGAGACGGTGCTGTTACAATATAAAATAGCAAGCCCTCGCCGGGTGGCATCCTCGTCCTGCGGACGGGACAGTCCCTGCCTACGCCAGCCATCGTGCATCATTGATTGCTCAGCTCAATAAACTGCTCTAGCACCTTATTCGCGGAACCGTCGTCAATCAGCTGCTCTGCCATGCGCACGCCTTCCTCGATGGTCGCCGCCTTGCCCGCGATGTAAAGCGCGCCGCCCGCATTCAGGCACACTGCCTGACGCTTCGGGCCGCGGTCTGTGCCGTTGAGAATTGCACGTGTGATCGCGGCATTCTCTTCCGGTGTACCGCCCACCAGTTCTTCCTTCGCGCAGCGCTCATAGCCGAACTGCTCCGGCGTCAATACATAAGAGGTATACTGGCCGTCGCGGATCTCACACACCGTCGTCGGCGAGCTCATGGAAATTTCATCCAGCTTATCCTGGCCGTAAACCACCATACCACTCGTCACTCCAAGGTTGTTCAGTACGCGTGCCAGCGGCTCTACGATCGACTCATCATACACGCCCATCAGCTCCATGTTCGCACCCGCCGGGTTGGAAAGCGGCCCAAGGATGTTGAAAATTGTGCGGATGCCCAGCTCCTTGCGAACCGGTCCCACGAAACGCATGGCGGTGTGATAGGTCTGCGCAAACAGGAAACAGATGTTGATTTTCTTAATCAGCTCCAGACATTTTTCCGGAGAAAGAGAAATCTTTACACCGAGCGCTTCAAGTACGTCTGCCGCGCCGCATTTAGAGGACGCCCCGCGGTTGCCGTGCTTCGCCACGGGAACACCGCCCGCTGCGATCACGACAGAAGCCGTCGTCGAAATATTAAAGG
>JAJBUL010000014.1 GCA_020860365.1 Clostridiales bacterium
TGGATTTTGCTTTTGCCCACCGGGACAAGGTGTGCAATGCATGGTTCCGACAGAAGCCTCATGATCCATCGGCTCCATACGATGCCTATGACGAATCGGATGATACTGAAGAAAAGGCAAGAAATCGCCAGCGGTAAAACAGAGCGGGAGATAAGACACTATGAGAACATATAAAAAGTTTACCTTTGCCCTTTTCTGCGGGCTACTGGGCTGTGTGTGCTTTGGCGCAGGAGATTGGCTTATGCTCTACGGTGACACAGCCTATTCCGGGACAATCTCCTGGCTGACCCATGGCGTGGCTGAAATCGCTCCCTGGCGCAATAATCTGGCTATGGCACTGGCCTTCCCCGGCATCATCCTGTACGGGATCGCACTGTTTGCGATTGGGAAATTGATTAAAGGAGAGAGAACGCAGAGAGTTTATCATTATCTGACCGCATTCAGTTTGACCCCTTGGCTATGCCTGCATCTTTTTTACATCATGATTCTATATGGTTTCACCTGGATGAGCGGAAACGAGTACGCCTCCGCGGCTATTCCGATTTCAGAGGCGGTCTTTTTCCATTTTTCCTGGCTCGTCTTAGTGAGCGAGGTATTAATGCTGCCACCCTATCTTTATTGGGGCTGGCTGGTACTTCGTGAACAGAGCGTCCTGCCCCGGCAGATGGTTCTGTCCAATCCGCTGATTTTCTATCTTGCATTGAAGCTGATAACCCTGCTCATGCCGGACAGTGCATTCCGCCTGGCTTTCACCAACGGCCTGATGAGTGAAAGTATGGTGCTGTGGTTCGGAAGTATATTGACATGGCTATTCCGAGGTCAGCGTGGAGAAAAGTAAAAAGGTCAACGCCAAGGCGATCAGGGCGGGACGCTGCAACATTCAGCGCGAGGATGTGCGGGAGCTTTCCTTTGCCGGCTGCACATTTGACCTGGCGACCGCCTTTGAGACTATCTACTTCTGGCCGGGTCTGACAGAGTCTTTTGCCCAGGTTCACCGGATTCTGCGGGATGGCGGCAGGTTCTTCATCTGCAATGAATCCGACGGCGACAACTCTGCGGATACAAAGCGGGAACAGATGATTCAGGGAATGAAGATTTACAGGGAAAATGAAATTGTCGCTTCTCTGAAACAGGCGGGCTTCTTAGGCGTCACCGTACACAGGAATCCGGAAAAGCATTGGATCTGCAGAGAAATAAAACAGGCGATTATAGAAATTGCTGCGAAGAACGGCAGCAGGAAGGAGCATCAGCATGAAATACACAGGACAATACTGGATCATAATCGCTCCATTTATGAGAAGACTGTTGGCGAAAAAGTATGGGCGAAAGGCCGCAAGAGAATACATAAAGAAAGCAAAGACCATCTACCGGCAAATGCTGGCCCAGGCGGAGAACATCGGCTCGAAAAATCCCATGGCGCACAACGTCTATATGTCCTTTGTGTTCATGGCTATTTGGAAAGCCGCTGACGGAGCCATTACGCCGGACGATATGCGGGGCATGACCAGGGAACTGTTGGATATGAAAATCGTCCGAACGGTCATGGGTAGCGGCCTGAATGTCAACAAGCCAGGGGATATGGACAGGCTGAACGAGAAATTTCACAAATGTGCAAAATGGGCGGAGGAACATCCGGAATATCGGGAGAAAACCTGGGATTTCCATTTTGACGACACGCTTCACGATGTCGGCATATACTATCATTTCACAAGATGCCCGTTAAACGATTACGCGAGAGCTTACGGTTATCTGGAAATCCTGCCGGTGATGTGCGAGTTGGATTACCTGCTGGCAGGGCTGTACCACGCCAGGCTCTATCGCGAGCAGACGCTGGCAGGCGGCGGGACTGTTTGCGACTACTGGTTTGTGGGAGATCAGGAGCCGGAGCAAATGTAGAGGAGATACCATGATTCGACTGACAAACCTCACCGACAAAGAAATAAAGGCAATCGGCAGGCGCATTGGCGAGACGTTTTATGATGAAGGCGAGGGCTTATTTACATGCCTTAACCGTGAGGATGCAATAACGGCTCTGGAAATTATGACGGAGTGCTACTATCGTCTCGGCGTCCTCTATACGACCTCTGAACAGCAGGAGTGCTATCTTGCTTATTGGCGAAAGGGCGAAGCGAAGGAATGGGGCATGAAAATGGTGCGTGTATTCTTCCATATGGCGTGGCGGTTCCTGCGGGAGCTTTCCTTTGGGTCACTGAAAAAGCTGCTTCCGCTGATGAGCAACCCGTATGAGAAAATATATCAGAAAGAGCCGGACTATGTGGTCATTTCCATGGTCGCTGTCCGACGGGAGTTTCAGGGGCAGGGATTTTTGCGCGTGCTGCTGGAAGAACCGTTTTACATCGCCCAGGAGCGGAATATCCCCTGTGTCCTGGATACGGATACAGAACTGAAAGTGAAAAAGTACGTCTCCTGCGGCATGAAGAAAGCGGCAGAAACGTCAATCAAGGGTGGCGGAACGATGTACACAATGGAAAGCCGCGCCAAAATGATGATGCTGGGGAATTCCCGTATGCTGGTGGGAAGAAAATAAGCAAGAGAAGACCAGGGCTTTTGTGCTTTACAAAGAATACATTGTGTGTGGAGGATTACAGGGCAATGCATGAATACTATCAGAAAAATTACGCTAAATTAAAGAAGTCCATGAATGGATACCTGAAACTGATTTCTGCTGAATTGCAGCAGGCCAGCGGAAAGGATTATTCCGAGCTTCTGGAAGAAATCTGGGATTTCTATGACAAAAATCTGCTTGAGCATTTTCCCTACATTGGCGGGGATGACGTGAGCGGTACAGGAAGCCTGACGGGAGCATATTATTTTGTGGCGATGGGTGAGGTCTTGAGGAACTACGGCGTTTCTTTAGATGATGCTGGTCATTTGATGGTGCTGTCCTACGAACGAACCTTTCTGCGGATTCCGGGATTTGCCCGAAAGCTTGCGGGAAAGATGTTCAACAGTCCGAAGATGCTGAATAAAATGTTTCAAAAGAAAGATAAGCAGAATGCAGCAAATGCGGAAAAGAATCCAGGCAGCTTCGAAACAAAAACCATGATCCCGCCGGAAGAAGGGTATGCATTCAGCTATCATAACCTTGTATGTCCGTTAGCGAACTTCGCTAAAGAGTACGGTTACATGGAATATATGCCCTATCTTTGTAATCTGGACTATGTGATGTTCGGGGTGCTGGGTGCGCCGCTGTACCGTGAACAGACCTGTGCCTCCGGTGGGGAATATTGTGACTTTAAATTGAAGTCTGGAGCCCCTGTCTTGCCATATTGGCCGCCGGTGTTCAAACAGGGAGATGGGTATCAATAACCCAAAAAGTCATGTGCAGAAAGCAGAGACAGCCATAAGCGGCTGCCTTTTTCTTTCATGCGCAGGGCAGTCTCCATCACAACAATTCCCTTGTTTTTCGTGCGAGGTACAGTGGAAGATTCGTAATATTTCCATCTTTCCGGTATCCGCGTTTTGAAAAGCGCAGCGCATACTCGGGATGATGGTCTGCAACGTATCTTTTAAAGGATGGTGCAGATTTATCAGCCCCGACCTTCGCGGAGCGAACTTTCATGGTCGGGGCGACTTGCCGCCGAGCATAGCGAGGGGGCGTTACCACCCCACTTTTTGCTTCAACAGGGATAATTTCCGCGCCATATTGAAGGACAAAATCAATTTCACTGTTTTTGTCAGAAAAATATCGAGGGTCTACTTCAAACTGTCCGCGAAGCTGCTGCAGGATATAATTTTCCGTCAGCGGCCCTTTGAACTGGTAATCTTTTTTCAGAAGAATTGCACTGTTGTCAATGCCAGCCATGTGTTTCAGAAGACCGGTGTCGAATACAAAGAGCTTAAATTGATCCAGCTTGTCAAACGCGGCCAGCGGATGCTCTGTTTTTGAGACATTATAGATTCGGTTGAGCACACCAGCCGATACCAGCCATTCAATAGCTTCTTTGAAAGCACGGGCTCTTCCACCTTCCCGAACGGCTCCGTACATGAACTTTTCATTGGATTTGGCAAGCTGAGTAACGATGCTGCGGAAAACCATAAGAATACGCCCGCTGTTGACTTTGCCATTATGTTTGGAAAAGTCATTTTCATAAATTTCAATAAGTTCCTGTTGTATCTGATTAATTTTTGCAGGATCTTTGTATTTTATCCAGGAAGCTACACATTCAGGCATACCACCAATAATGAGGTAATTGTGGTATGCTTCAAGCAAACGGTTGTGGAAGATTTCTTCGATAGTCTGATTCTTCTGAATACTACAGTAGTAAGAATATAGAACCGGATCAATTGCTTCCAGAAATTCATCAAAAGTTAGAGGACAGATTTCCATCAGATTTACCATGCCTACCGGGTAGGATTTGGGCTGCGCGAGGAGAGTTCCAAGCAAACTGCCTGCTGCAATAACGTGATATTCGTCTGCTTTTTCCTTAAAATATTTGAGCGTATTCAACGCCTCTGAGCATTCCTGTATTTCGTCAAAAATAATTAAGGTTCTGCCAGGAAGAATCTTCTGACCGACAATCATGGAGAGCAGTTCAATGATTCGCTGTGGATTTTTATTTGTTTCAAAAATTGATTTCAGTTCATCTTCTTCGTCAAAGTTAAAATAAACATAGCTTTCGTAACAGGTCTGCCCGAACTCTTTCATGAGCCACGTTTTACCGACCTGACGAGCCCCCTTAAGTACCATTGGTTTGCGGTCTTCGCTGGATTTCCAGCTGATCAGGTCCTGAATCGCATTTCGTTTCAAACAAATCACCGTCCTCTCTGAACAAAGGAAACATAGTCCACTTTTAACAGCATAACACATTTTTCAATATTTTCAAGAACAAATATGCACGTTTTTCTGTAAAAATCAGGTATGACATTTCACGTTTTTCCATGAAAAATCATCAGGGAATTTATTCTGGTGAAACTGAAAAGTCTCTGTTTTGGTGTGCAAATGTTCAGGTTTTGTATTGATTTCTTCTCTGGTATCTGTTACAATGCGAGTTAGCCAATACTAACGACTGGTAGAGGGATAGAATATGGAGAAAATCACATTGACCGGCGTGTCGGCAACAATGCTGCAGACCGTGTACGCCCGCGCGCAGGAAACGCAAAAGCGAAATCATAAAATTGTGGATGAAAAGGCTGTGGCGCTCGTCTCCCGCCTGGATTATGATTTTTCTCTTGCCAAAAAGGATAAAACCATGTCCAGTGGCGTGATCGCCCGGACGCTGGTGCTTGACCGGATGGTAAAGCAGTATTTGAAAAATCATCCGGATGCTGTGGTGATCAATATCGCCTGCGGTCTGGATACTCGCTGCTATCGGATGCAGGGCTATTCCCATTGGTACAATCTGGACTTGCCGGAGGTGATGGTCTTGCGAGAAAAGCTGTTGCCGGAGGAGGGCGTCATCACGCAGATTGCCGCTTCCACTATGGATGCACGCTGGGCGCAGGGTATTGACGCCGATGGAAAGCCTGTGCTAGCCATCCTGGAAGGGCTGACTATGTATTTGACGGAACCAGATGTCAAACAGATTTTCGCCATTATTGCATCGCATTTTCCGAATGTTACGGTGTTCGTAGAAACCATGATTCCTTTCATCGTAAAGGCGGTAAAGGAGAAGTCTATTGAAGGCAGCCATGCGAAGTTCACCTGGGGCGTGAAGGATGGTAAATCACTGGCTGCGCTGCTGCCGGATTTTACGTTTGTGGAAGAACATAGTCTTGTGGAGGGCATGGAGGTCATAGCGCCTGTTTACAGGGTAATCGGAAGGATTCCGTTTGTGCGTAATCTGTCAAACAGGATCGTAGTGCTTGTTGGGTAAGGAGGAAACTATGGCATTTGCAGAAGAAATACAAAGGTTTGGCAAAACGCACCCCTTTGCAGAAGAAAAAATAGATGGGATTAGCACCCGCTATCTTTTATGCGGTAAAGCTGATGCCAGGTATACGCTGGTGTATCTTGTAGGCGGCACGGGAATTTCAGATGTTTGGTTCAAC
>JAJBUL010000183.1 GCA_020860365.1 Clostridiales bacterium
CCACAATATGAGATGATTGTAAAGCATTTTTACCAAATATTTATATCTACACCCCTATGCCCGTACCCGCTTGACGAAATCCACGCAACTGGTGTATCCTTGTTTCCGGACACTTTTGATACGGGGTATTAGCAGCGTGAATGTCCCGCATACGAATTATGATTATTTCACAAGCGAAAGGATTCCTCCATGTTTTCAATCATTATTATGCAGATTATCAAAATGTTACTGATTTTGCTTGTCGGCGTCCTGTGTTATCGTCTGAAGCTGATCGATGATCACGCCAACACAGGGCTCGCTAACCTGCTTCTTCTGGTTGTAAATCCAATCGTTGCCGTCACTGCACTGCAGCCCGACTACAGCCCGGAACTGGTGGCCGGGCTGCTGATTTCCTATGGGCTTGCCATACTCACCCACCTGATTATGGTTCTGATCTCAAGCCTTTGCATTCACGAAGAAGGAAACGATAACTTTGCTGTAGAGCGCTTTGCCGCCACCTATTCCAACTGCGGCTTTATTGGAATTCCACTGGTGCAAAGCATTCTGGGCAGTGAAGGCGTCCTTTATCTGACTGCCTATATGACGGTCTTTAATATCTTCTCCTGGACACATGGCCTTGGCCTGATGACCAGAGATAACTCCCAGAAGCACAGCAAAAGGGATCCCGCCTCCTCCGTGAAAACGCTGCTTGGTCATCTGTGTACACCCATGATCCTCGCGAGCTTTCTCGGACTTATTTGCTTTTTTCTGCAGATTAAGTTCCCGCCTGTCCTCTCGGATACACTCACTTACATTGGCAACATGAACACACCGCTCGCTATGATCATCGCAGGCGTCTCCGTCGCGCAGACCAGCATTCCCGACCTGTTGAAAAACCGGCGCATTTATCTGGTCTCCCTGATCAAGCTGATCGTCATGCCAGCGATCCTGTTCGTGATCCTCCTGGTCGTGCGGGTGAACTCCACCGTGGCATACACCATGCTGGTCGCCGCCGCCTGCCCGTGTGCGGCCACCGGCACCGCATTTGCACTGAAATTCCAGAAGAATTATGCCTATTCTTCCGAGATTTACGCATTCTCCACACTTTGCTCCCTGCTCACTATTCCAGCTTTTGTGTACATGGCAGAGCGGCTGCTGTAAATCTCAGCGTATTTTCTGATACATTTTCGCTTTGCAGATGACAGAATATTCCCAGTCCTGTGCAGTCTGCGAATGAATCTCTCACATAAGACACCCATTGCTTACGTTTCATGAAACGCCAAAACCGCAGTCTGCCCTTCGCAACGAGCCGACTGCGGCTAAAAAGCTTTTCTTCTTCTCATTGGTGAAGATAAATCCCCTGCGATTCAATGTAATCATCCAAATCTGCAATGGTCTCCTCCGCCCAGGTCTCACTGACCGGACCTTTCGGGGCTGCATCCGTCTTGGCTTTTTCCGGTGATGGTGTTTCCTGTGCTTCTCTCAGCTTCTTTTCCTGTTCTTTCTCCATAGAAATTCCTCCTTCCGGAATGCTCGTGTAAATCCACGGCAACGTTGTCACAACATCAGGTTCTATATATCAGAAACCTTATCCCCGGAATTTTCCGGAGCCATATCTGCCTTATTCTTCCAGAAGCCTTCCTGGCCAAGCTCCGTCATGCTCACGCGGCCCTTGAACTGAAGCTCCGGATTCTTGATGCTGACCCTCGTCCTGGCCGGTACTGAGGACGTGATAAATGCATTCGAGCCAATGATAGCTCCCTCGCCAATCACCGTCTCGCCGCCCAGAATCGAAGCGCCTGAATACACTGTCACATCATCTCCAAGGGTAGGGTGACGTTTTTTATTCCGAAGGCTTTGCCCTCCTCTCGTCGAAAGAGCGCCAAGAGTCACTCCCTGATAGATCTTCACCCTCTTGCCAATTTCTGTCGTCTCACCAACCACGACTCCCGTGCCATGATCAATAAAAAAATATTCCCCGATCGTCGCCCCCGGGTGAATATCAATCCCGGTCAGATTATGCGCGTACTCTGTCATCATACGCGGAATCAGCGGTACTCCCAGCTTATGAAGCTCATGCGCAATCCGATTTACTGTAATTGCAAATACGCCCGGATACGAGAGAATCACCTCATCCGTATTAAACGCCGCAGGGTCCCCATCGTACGCGGCCTGAACGTCCGTAGCAAGAATCGCGCGCAAAGACGGAATTGTCAGCAGAAACGCACGCACAATCTCCTTTGCTCTTGTATCCGCAGCTTCCAGACTTTCCGGCGCGTTCTCCGAATGGTACAGCGCCCGCGTGACTTGCTTGCGCAGGCGATACTGTACATTCTCAAGCAACTCACCTACGTGATAGCTGATCGCATCACGGTTCAGATTCTTCATCTCAAGGAAACCCGGAAACAGCAAACAGCGAATCTCTTCGAGAATATCCACAATCTCTGCCCGATTCAGGCGGTTTTCCATATCAATGCTGCATGTCTTCGGATACTCCTGGTAGCTCTCCAGAATTTCTCCGACCAGATCGCTCATCTCCTGCTGTTTAAATACTGCCTCCATCTTCCAAATTCCTTTCCTCTGACATCAACCATTTCAGAATCAGCCAAATATACTTATCTGAACATCACCCGCTGCTATACCGTCAACCAAATGACTCATTGCGCTTCCTCCGGTGCGGTGTCTGTTTCTGCCTCTTCCTTGCCTGCTTCCGGCTCCGACAATGTCACCGTCTCGTCTGTCTTTTCCCCGGCAGGAGCCGCAGTATCACCTGCCTCTTCCCCGGCAGGAGTTTCAGTATCATCTGCCCCTTCCCCGGCAGAAGTTTCAGTATCATCTGCCTCTTTCTCGGCAAATGCCTCTGTCTCACCCACTTCCGACGTTGCCTTCTCCTCTGTCAGGTCGTCGCCTTCACTGGCCTGCGCGGCACTCTCATCCGTCTCCAGAACCCCGGTCGGTTCATCCTCTTCTATTTTAAAGACTTCCGGCATCTTGCATCCACAATTCGAGCAGAATCGCTCAAATTCGCCAACCTCCATCTTACAGTTTGGACAGAGCGTCACTCCTTTTTTCGCGCGAACCTGCCCCCGCAAGGCTTCAATGCTTTCAAACTCTGCTTTCAGTGCAGAGAACTCCGACGCAAACTCTTCCGGGGGATTCTCCCTGTATTTATCATAAAGCTTTTTCCCCATTTCCGCATACAAAGAGTGTATTTTCTTTTTTTCCGCGTTAATACTGGAATTAAGTTGTCTGACTTCATTCATTTTCTGAACCTCAGCAACCGTATCCATACTAATCTGTCTTACCTTTGATGTAATATCGTCAAATGTCATTCCTTTCAACCTCCTTGACCAGACAAATTGCTTTTGCCTGTTAAAAACCCGGAAATTATTCCGAAAATGTTCCAGTCCTGGATTTAATCCTTGCCCGAATTATAACAAAACACTCCGTATTATTCAAGACGTCCTCAGTAGATTTTGAACAATTATAAATCCAACGAAATCTTTATTATTCCCATCGCATTTTAAAAATACAATTTCGCTCATCTATATTCTACCTCCGACATATTCCGATTTATCAGCCGGCAGGTAAAACGATCGGAAGCCACGTCTCTACCCAAAGAACAATATCTCAATTCGATTTCCTCGTGTCTGCTCATTCCATCCTCTCCCTCTGCCAGTCGTTAGTGGTGGCTAACTCGTATTGTAATAGATGCGAGAGAAGAAATCAATGCAAAGCCTGAACGCATTCTTTACAATGATTTTGCTTTTTTAATCCACAGCAAATCATTGAGCTGCTTTTCATAATTGTCGGTCAGAAAAAATTCTCCAGGCAGAAGTATTGCAAAAAGACAGCCTGCTGCTGTCAAAAACACTGTAATTTCGGCAACAGCAGAATTACAATACTTAAGAAAAAATTCCGACATGAATCGTTCCCCCGATGATAAAATAAAATCATACGAAGGAGGGACAGTCATGAGATACGAACGTCAGGAAGAAATTTCAGATAACAGCGCGAACAAAAATAACCACTCTTATAATATTGACAGTGTTTCACACAATTGTAATAATGATTCGTCGGACGAATTAGGCAGGCATATATCCTCGTGCAAACCAAAGCCGCAATGGAAAATTGCCCGTCAGCGTTCCTTACGACGAAGAATTACAGCTATCCTCTCTGGATGTATTGTACTGCTCCTGCTTGTATTGCTGATCCATAATTTCCGCTTTGGCTCCGTCAAGCCAGTTCCACTACTTAATGAAGACTGGGTAACTGTCTCGCTGCTCCCGGAAAACCAGTATTCCCGGCCTGGAATTAAGATAGAACAGATCAATGCAATTGTCGTACATTATGTTGGGAATCCCGGAACAACAGCTGAAGAAAACAGAAGTTATTTTGCAGGGCTTGCGACATCTGGTGATACTTACGCAAGCAGCCATTTCATCATCGGGCTTGACGGCGAAATTCTTCAATGTGTACCTATGGATGAAGTTGCTTACTGTTCGAATAACCGAAACTATGACACGATTTCCATTGAATGCTGTCATCCAGGCGAAGACGGTGCTTTTACTTCCGAAACATATTCTTCTCTGGTACGCCTGCTTCGTACTTTCTGCCAGATGTATCATTTGACAGAAGAAGATATCCTCCGCCATTATGACGTGAGTGGAAAATCCTGCCCATTATATTACGTTGAACATGAGGATGCATGGGAACAGCTAAAAACAGATGTGTTCAGTTGAATCAATATTTTTATATGCCAAAGGGAACCTATATTGTTATTCCAGAAGTTTCATCCGAGCGCAGACATTATGTACCTATGGGCTTCATGACACCGGATATTCTGTGCAGTAACCTTGTCAAAATCGTTCCTGATGCCACGCTATATCATTTTGACTTCCAATGTTCATATGGCATGGATGAGAGCCGTTTGCGACAGGTTGAAAAACAACTACCGCTATTCCGCTCTCTGGCGGTCTGACGGTTTTTTGCCTGTTGGGGCATTCTCCGCTGCTGCTCCGGTGTCACAGATTTCGGCAACGGAACAACGCCGTTTTGCAGACACCACCGGATGCAGAGCTGAGCGACGGACTTGTCATATCCTCTTTGAACATACTGATTGGATGATCCATATTTAAAAAACATTATAAGCAAACGGCTCTCCAAACTCTTCCTCCAAAAGAGAAATCACCGTCTCATTCGTGCCGCCATAGAGGACAATACATTCTCCCTGCAGATAAAGGCGGATAGGCGCAACATAGTCTATGACCACACTTTCGCCTTCCATCGCAAACATGGAAGGATCGTCCGGAGCAAACGCTCCAGATACAATCTCCGCCATTTCACTATCCGTATAGTGAAAAACAGTTATCCATCCAAGAGTTACCATATAATCGACTTCCTCATCCAGAGCTCCTTCCGGGTCATCTTCTTCTGCCGAAGGCCAGATCGTCAGGCTTTCCGCATACTCAGAGCAATACTCACTCCCACCTTTTGAAAACTCCGTCTGGAAGCCTTCGCTCTCAATCAGTTCTGCCACAGACGCTGCTATCTCCGATATTTTCAGGCATTCAATGTCCGATGCAATGATCTGTGCCGGATAGGTCTCCATGATTATACCGTTATAGGTAATCTGTACGGTATCATCCACCTTAACCGTACCCAGAGATTTTTCGAGCTGTGCATGATCGACTTCATCTAAACCGACATACATCTGATCGGAGCTGTCATATTCGTCCGTGTCAGAATTCGGTTGCACAAGAATGGATGAATCCTGTATTTCCAATACAGCTGCACAAAAAGTTTTCGCCTCCGTTTCTTCTTCGGCACACACCGGAAGTGCTGTTAAAGCGCAGAAAGCGGATAATATAATCACAACAATTTTCTTCATTCTGATCTCCTCTATCTTCTGAAAGTTCTGTTGTCTGATTGCTTATATTAATCTTGACTTCCCGGGTCTTTTTATACGCACACCGAAATAACGAGTGATTTTA
>JAJBUL010000241.1 GCA_020860365.1 Clostridiales bacterium
CTGAGACCAAGAGCGCGCATTGAAACGAACTAAGCCGCGAAATAACGAAGAGCCCCTTTACAGATGTTTTGTAATCATATATGCGGGAGGCAGTGGCCGATGGAGAACAATCCTACCATTCGTTTAGAAAAAGCTATGGATGTGGGAAACACCGAAGAAAACAGAAGTACTTCCGGAAAAAATGGTGCTGGATGGAAAACACCGAGTAAAACGGAAAGTTTCGAGGGACACCTATAGAAACGGAAGAACTTACGGATATGTGGGTGAAACACCAACGAAAACGGAAAGATCACCCACGAAAATGGGAGAACCGCTTTTCGACACGGGGCTTGCGGTCCATATGCCTCAGGAGTACGTTTATATTCCGCTTGACATTTTCCGCGGAATTCTGCAAAATAAGGGTATCAAAAGTGAACTTGACGCATGGCTGACGTTTTTGTGCGAGGATTCCCCGGAGATGATCGGGCTTTTGATCCGGCAGTATCCGTTTTTCCGGGAGCTGTACAATGAAATTTACAGTCTGTGCGAGAATATGGAGGATATTATGGGATGTTATTCAGAAGCGCTGCGTGAAATGGACAGGAATACTGTGCAGTACATGATTGAAGAGCAGCAGGCTCAGATCGAGGAGCAGAAAGGGCAGATCGAAGAGCAGAAAGGCCAGATCGAGGGACAGCAGAGGCAATTAAAAGAAAAAGATACCCGGATTGCGGAGCTGGAGAGAAAGATTGCTGCATTGGAACAGGTTGGATAACAATATCGGACAGATGCGTTTTGTGTAATAGAGGTTGGTGGAATTTCACTATGAAAATTAAGGAGCCAAAATAAGAGTTTCTTAGCAGGCTCTTATTTTCGTAGCTTCTATCAGACTATCCTCAAATAGACTTCAAAATGCTGTAGAAGCGCGAAAAAATGCGGATAGATAAGTAAAAATGGAATGAGATTATGAACGGCCTGTGGCTCACTGACCAAGAGCAGCTTGTAGCTGAGGCATTGAAACTTCTTCTTATCCAGAATCCAAATGCGAAATTCATTAACGGGCTCCGGCGTTACAGGTTTTGCTTTTTCAACGGCTTTGCCGTTGGAAAGGAGGAACTAGGGATCGTTTGATGGATGGGGCAGAATTGCCCCATCCGTCACGCAAATTCAGGCAAGAACAGTCTCATCCGCCAGAGTCTTCTTTGCCGCCTCATATTCGGATACAGAAAAATTCAGAACTCTGCATGCACGTTCCTTCGAGTAGCCTTCGTTTTGCATAAGAGAATCGACACATTTCACAAGGTTTCTCGCCATTCCTCTATTAATACCCTTCTCAATACCTTGCTCCATCCCCTTTGTCGTTGCCTTGTCTAATGCTCTCGTTAACCAGTCTTCCATCTTCGTTACCTTCCTTTCTTCGGCTTCGTTCTGCGAAATTTCGAACCTGCGGTCACCGGATACAGCTGCCAAAAGATTCAGTACTTCCTCTACATGCCTGATGTTCTCTTTGGAGGGTACATATTCGTGGTTCTTCCGCATCTGTACAAAATAGTCTGCGATGATGCGAAAATCGCTTTTAAATTTGGCGACGGTGTCATCGTCGAGCCAGGCAATTTCAAATATATTCGCCCTGTAATTGTGGACGAAACGGCCGATCTCTTTATCCGGTGTGCCGACAACATCATACAGGCTGCGGGATTTCTGCCCCCAGCGTTCATCGGTTCCAAAATACAGGACAAGGGTTACGACGGGGTACCGGTCCTTTCCCTTCGTCACTTCGTCGCGGTACGCTGCGCCGTCATAACCAATTACCCGTAAGGCGATATCCGGATCGCGTGATGACTGATTTTCCAGACCGAGAAAACAGATGCTTTTCTGTGATATCTTTTTCTGCCATTTGTTTTCCTCCTGATTTTATCATGTAATGAGAAAAATGAAAACCCCCGGAATGGATATGCAAATGGTTTCAAAAAGAAGGAAAGAAGATTTTTGTGCAGTATTCTTCATTCTATTTTATATGGAAGGAAATGCATGAACCAATCTTAAATTAAAATACATACTTGCACATAGACTGTTGCAAATGTATAATAAGGGTTACATGAGGTTTATGCTGCGCGCAGCGGTGAAATACAGCGTTCAATTACAATTACAACATAGACGAAAAAGGAATATATGTGAGGAAACATAGCTGCGTATATAAAGGTGTAAGCTTTGGGAATGGAAACAGCAGATGATTATTAAGCGCTGATAAATGAGCGAGGAAGAGGCCGCTATGGTTGACTTGCATATTCACACAGCAGCATCGGATGGTTCGGATTCTGTCCAGGAGCTTCTTGTGAGGCTGAAGAAGTATGATATTGATACATTTGCCGTGACGGATCATGACACGATTGACGGTGCGCTGGAGATGGAACGGGCTGTCGAACCGGGGGTACGTTATGTGAAAGGTGTGGAGTTTTCCTGTATTTCACCGGTGGATAAATGTCACATCCTGGGATATGGATATGACGCCACGGATTCTCAGCTGCTGGCAGCACTGAAGGAGGGATCGGATCTCCGGATGGCGAAGCTGGACGCGCGACTTGCTTATGTGCAGGAGACATATCATGTCGAATTTACACAGGAGGAACTGGACTGGCTGTACGGTATGAAAAGCCCTGGAAAACCGCATCTTGCGGATATTCTGCTTAAGCGGGGGATTGGGAAGGATCGTAACGATGTAATTCGCAATTATATCCATGAGAAGGATCACGGGACGAACAAAACGGCGGATCGGATCTCCGCGCATATGGCGATCTCCGGCATTTTACACGCAGGCGGTATCCCGGTCTGGGCACATCCGCTTGGCGGGGAAGGGGAACCGCTGCTTTCCAGGGAACAGTTCACGGATCGGCTGCAATTCCTGATGGAGAGCGGTATTAAGGGTCTGGAATGCTATTATTCCCGGTATTCGAAAGAGCAGGTGTTTTTTCTGCAGGATATGGCAAAGAGGCATGATTTGCTGATCAGCGGCGGAAGCGATTATCATGGTTCCCGCAAGGATATTGCACTTGGAACTCTGAATGCATATGGCGCGGTGGTGAAGGAAGAAAATCTGACTGTTCTGAGCAAATTGTTGAATAACAAGCCAAACCCCCGGAAATCGGATAGTTAGAATTTCGGGGGTTTTTGTTGACGGTTGCTTCTGGACTATGGAAGGCTTTGGATTGGGGAACATAAATCACGCCCCTGTTGTTGTTGTCCCTTCAGGATAGGAAACGCTACTGGCGACCAGTTTATTGACTGCGTTTACGCCTTTTATATAGTCCTCCAGCTTCGGGAGATGTTCTACCAGGACAGGCAGATCGGAGCTGAGCTTTCCGATTTCCTCCAGATAGAGCGGCAGTTTCATTTGTCCTTCTCCGATGGGGACTTCAGGTTGTTCCAGGCATGAGCAGGCAGTCCTTAATGTGACAGCTCTTGATGTAGGGGCCAAGGAGCGAAAAGGATTTGCGTATCAGTTCATCCATATGTGTGTAGCTGTAAGGGTCTTTGATGAAGTTGATAACGTCCATGTGGACGGCAAATTCTTTTCGGTTTACATCGTTGAGCAGCTGCAGGTATTGTTCTGGCGTGTCTGGAACCATCCACTGCATGGGTTCCAGTGTGTAAAAGGTGTGGGTTGGCTTTACTTCATCGCAAAGCCATTGTACGAGTTCTACCGTTTTCTTATAGCTGTCGTCTCCAAAGTTTTCCCTGTAGCAGCCGCTCCAGATTTCGCCAAAGGCGCCTGATACATTGACACAGCAGTCTGCCTGAATATAGTCAGCCAGGCGGAGCTGTTCTTTGCTGCGATTCTTTACCTGTGCGGCTTTATAGACGTCAGGCTGGAAAGGGGAATCCCAGATTCCCACCTCCGCAATCCGAATGTCGCGCTCCCTGGCAGCCTTTACGTAGGCGTCAATCACGGAGACTGGTTTTGTATAGTCGACCGGGAACGAGACGGCGCGGCAGCCATTTTCCTTAAGAATGTCCGCCCATTCTTCGGGGGAGGAATGGGGGAACGAAGTGTTGATTCCGATTCTCATAAATAGCGACTCCCTTCTTTCTGGCTTCATTCCCGCGAAGCAATGAGCCAGATAACCATGTGCGAAGCAAAATTTTCGTACGCGGCCCTCATTGTATCCGCTCATCCATACGCACTTCGACCTTTAATACTTTCAGACTTCCCGGTGCACCATGTTGGACATCTCCTCCGTGTGATGCAAATAGTCCGTATTTCGCACCTACCCATACGCCAGGAGTGAAGGTGAAGCGTTCACCAACCGTGCGCCAGATGCCGGTCACGTCGGGAAAATAAAATTGCCCGGTACCATCGGCAAATACCTGCATGGCGACGGAAACCTGACCCTGAGGAACGATGCCAAAGCGAGTAGTCGTTTCCTCTCCCCCAATCGTTCCGGAAACCAGGGTCAGATAGAGGACACCATTCTCCTTTACAAAGGTAAGGGCAGTGTAGAATCGTCCGAGAGATACCAGCCCGGCCGTATCTCGTTCCAGTAAATCAGAAGTGTCAAGCTGAACGCGCACTGTAAATGCCGGTGCGGTCCACTTCTGTAAAAGCAGATGGGCTGCGTCACAGAGCGGCCCGCTGTAGGGCTGCGCGAAGAGACGCAGCCCCGGCTGTTCCATGCGATACCAGAGATCTTTGTGGTTGGCATTCCATTGCCATTGCAGGCCCAGGCGATCATCGGTGAAATCGTCGCTGTCACATGGAGAAACGATACCATCTGTCCCGGTTACGGAAAACGGGGTTCCATGGATAGAAGCTTCATTTGCGGATCCGCAGTCAGGTTTCTGCCAGATGTCCACAGGCACTCCATATCCTTCCCCTGTGTCCGCACCGATCACCGGCCAGTCGTTTTCCCAGCGCACCGGCTGCAGATGTACGATACGCCCCGCGTTTCCGACATCCTGAAAATGGATAAACCAGTCTTCACCGGACGGAGTGGTCGTCCACCCGCCCTGGTGTGGGCCGTTGACAGCAGAATCGCCCTGCATCATTACAATTTTTTCTTCGTAAGGGCCGTAAATGTTCCGGGAACGAAGGGCTGTCTGCCAGCCGGTTTTTACGCTGCCGGCCGGAGCCAGGATATAGTAATAGCCTTTTCGCTTATAGAGCTTCGGTCCTTCAATAGTTGGCTGTGTATTGTGCCCGTCAAAGATATCGACGCCCTCATCCAGAAGATGTTCTCCGTCCGGACTCATGGGGCTGACATGGAGGATACTTTTGATGCCGGAGCGGCTTTTGGCGAACGCATTGACCAGCCATGCCCTGCCGTCGTCGTCCCAGAGCGGACACGGGTCAATCCAGCCCTTTGCTGCCTTTACACAGACAGGTCTGGACCATGGACCGACCGCATCTTTTGCTTTGCTCATGAAAATTCCTTCATCCGGCATGGGATAATAAACATAAAAATACCCATCGTGGTAGCGGATCGAAGGCGCCCAGACGCCGTGTCCGTGCTGCGGTTTTTCATAGCCAGGTTCCTCGATCTGCTCCAGCACGTAGGAGAGCATTTCCCGGCTCTCCCGGAAAAATAGGTGATATCTCCCGGATAAATGGGTGATTCTGATTGGGATGCTTCAGACGGGAGATTGATAACCGGGATATTACATAATCAGATATAGCTATGGCAATGAAATATCATGCTAGTTTGTTGAACGAGGCGGCATGGATAGGAGAGGATAGGGCTGCGTTTATCCATGTTCTATTAATAATGGGTATGCTACCGCTAGCCTATCCTCAAATAGACTTCAAAAAGGGAGAAATATGAAACGATTTATATTGTATGTACGGCCTCCGAGCGGCCGATGGTCAGGGCGTGATGGCCCTTTTTAAATGCAAAAATTTAAGGCTTTACCTCCTACGATTGATGCAAAACTGTAATAATAGTCACCACTCAAAAGGAACC
>JAJBUL010000329.1 GCA_020860365.1 Clostridiales bacterium
ATCCAAGACTGGAAACAATAATGTATATTATATGGAAAAAATATCAAGTCTTTACGCCAATTGCTGAAAAATTGATTGATTTGATGAAAGAGCAGTTTGGCGAAAGTCAGGGGCTGCATGACTGACAAGCCATGATGATGCTTGACCTGTTTAGAGACTCTCAGGAATAAAATTTCGCCTGTTTTGTTTAAAATTTTCCAAACAGTGTGGGACGTTTTTGCAGCTTTTTCCGTCTAATATATGAAAGGGGGAAGAAGAGCATGGAAGAACTAGCGGAACTGGCTGAAAGGGCAGCCGGACATGACGCCGATGCATTTACAGCACTGATGCAGTCACAGATGCAGAACATGTATAAGACGGCACGCGCGATTCTATCAAATGAGTCAGACATAGCCGATGCGATTTCTGAGACGATTCTCACCTGCTGGGAAAAACTGGAGCAGCTGAAGGATCCGGCCTGGTTTCGGACATGGATGACACGGATTCTGGTCAACAAATGCAATGATCTCATCCGGCAGGGGAAACATCTGTCTATGTCGGGAGATGTACCGGAGATATCCGCAGCAGATTCCGGCTTCACAAATGCCGAGTGGAATGAAGCGCTGAATATGCTGGATGAAAAATACCGGCTGGTGCTGATGCTGTATTATGTGGAGGGCTATAAAACCAGTGAAATAAGTGCGATTCTGGAAATAACCGAAAGTACCGTTCGCACACAGCTGGCAAGAGGACGTGAAAAGCTGGCACAGGCTGTTACAGGGAAAAAGTAGAAAGCCGCGCATAAAAAATCGCCTGCGGCGGTGCTGAGCGCCAGTGGCGCTCGTTAAGCACCGACCGGAGCGATAGCGGAGAGACGCGGCCTACGTCCTGCATCAAAACCTGATGCAGGACATATATAGGAGGCGAAGGCGCTTATGAAAGAAATAAAAACCCATCATTGGCAGGTTGATGAAAACCAAAAAGATGCAGAACAAAGTTCCCGAAAGGAATGGGAGCCCGGAGAAGTCATCGAAGTGCTGCGGGAAGACATTGCGATTCCGGAAGCCGTAAAACAGAAAGCGAATGCGGCTTTTTCCAAAATACAGCAGGAAACAGAAGCAAATGAAGCTTTTTCCAAAATAGAGCAGGATGCGGATGCAAACGAAATTTTTTCCAAATTGCAACAGGGAACAGATGAAAATACACATTTGCGCGACAGTTCTCTAAGCGGAAGCGTTGCTTCCAATGGATCTGACGAACAGACGCAAAAAAGAATCCGACGCTCCGGCACAAAAAAAGAAGCACCCGCAGACATGCACTGACCATCGGAATCGCGGCGGCGTGCGCGGTGATGGTCTGCGGCGTCGGCGCGGTGGCCGCGTACCGGCAGTGGAGCCGCTCTGTAGAGAAGGGAATGCAGGCGGATGAAAACCAGCTCGCCGATCTGGAAGCGGAGCAAATGCTGTCCGTATCCGGAACATCGGTGACCGACCAGGGCGTGACGATCACCTCAGAAGAATCCATTGTAGACAATCATTATGCCTATCTCGTATTCAAAGTGGAAGGCTACACGCTGGAAGAAGGCGCACAGCCGGAATTTACAAATGTGGATGTGAGCGCGGCCGATGGAGAAGATCTGTATCTGGACGGAAGCGGAGCTACCGCCTGCAACTTCTATAACGGCCTGATTGTCGGCGAAAACGGAAGAGCGGTAAATGCGGATGGCAGTGAAATCAAAACGGATGCGGATGGAAACTTTCTGCTGCAATATGTGCAGGACGACGGAAGTCTGGAATATTGTATTACCCTTTATTCTACAGAAGAAGGCGCATTTATCGGAAGGGAGCTGCACATTGAATTTCAGGGGCTGGGGGCGTATATCGAAAATTCCGAAGAGGAAATCAGAACAGACATAGGCGGTACGTGGAGCTTTGATCTGACTCTGGCCGGTTCCGCCAACACGACCACCTTTGATCTGGACGCGGAGCTTGGAGACAGCGATGCGACTGTCATTCAGGCGATTCTCTCACCGCTTTCCGCAACCATATACTATGAATTTCCTTATTCCAAGTACACCGTAGAAACGGTCGAGCCGGACGGGACGACACGAACCACCTCTCTGTTTGATGAAGCGCCGGCATTTCTCGGCTTCCGCATGAAGGACGGCACAGATATCCGTTATCTGACCGGCGGAGGATCAAGCGGCTATGAAAATGGCGGGAACGACGCCGAGAATGGGGAAATGATCATTTACCATGTGATACAGGGCTACGGACGGGTCATTGACGTGGATGAAATCGAGAGTCTGCTGTTCCTGAAATCCTATCCGGAAGAATCGGAAGATGGGGAAACAACGCTCACGGATGAGAATCTGTATATCGTACCGCTGCAGTAACGCCATATGCCAAAATCAAACAAATGTAATTGAGGCAAATATTGCATCCATAACAAATCCACGGATTATAGCGTTCCGGGATCCCGAGATTTGCAACAAATTATATAACAGTTGTTGTATTCGAAAGTCTGTGAATCGGATAGAGAGAATTTTCTCTCTATCCGTCAGTCTATTCTCTGATTTCACCTTATTTTTTCAAATTCCTTTGCTACATCCACCAGCAGCTCCCGGATATGCAGATGCTGTGGACAGGCTTTTTCGCACTTGCCGCATTTGATGCAGTCGGATGCCTTACCGCCCTGTGCGGTATGAACGACATTGTAATAGTAATCCGCATTCCAGTCATGATAAAGCTGCTTTGTATTCATCACAGCGAACAAATCAGGGATCCCTCTCCTATTTCAGCAAACATTTCCTTCATAAGAGCCTGCCGTTTGTCCATCTGTGTGGGACGGGTCTGATTAAACTCATAAAGGCGGTCAAGCCGTTTCAGCTGATCGCGCATGATTTCCTCATCGCCCGGCAGATACAATTCCCCTGTGTGCAGTCTGTCTTGCCTTTTTGGTCCTGCCGCAGTTTTTTAATGCACACAGACAAACCTGGGATACGCCCGTAAGAAGATAAGATGGCGAAACGATTCGAAGATATTCCGCTCCACCATTGATCAGTACCGGTTCGTTTGTCAGCAGCCTCATTAGAAGCTTTGGCCATACGAGAGCCGTAATGAAAAACACAAAGCAAACCGCAGCCGTGATTTTCATCACATAGGCAAAAATCCGTTCTACCGCTGCTACGTCCTTCTTGCCCCAATACTGTGCCGCAAACATGGAAAGGCCGATGGTCATAGCGGCCAGAAACAGGTTCTCAACGAATGTAACCTGAGTGGCCAGGGAGACTGCCGACATCTTATCCTGTGAGATCAGATTGAGCATCAAGGCATCCGAAGCACTCACCACAGCGAGCATAAGCTGCTGCAGGGCTATGGGAAGCACCAGCGATGCGAGTTTCTGATTAAATTCCCGATCCTCAAATACTGCAAATAGTTTCCGCAATGTTTTTTTCTCCTGTTGACTCCAGCCGTTTTCTTTGTATAATTATATTGAAATTGAGCAGGGAATACTTTCATTATTTCGCATATTAATATAACAATATCGTTAATTTAAGCAATTCTTCTGAGCGGTAAGCAGCACCGCAAAACGAGACATGTGGTCTGCTGTTGGGAATCGTCAGGATTTGAAACAGGGAGGAAAAACATGGTAAAAGTAGACATCCGAAAAGACGGAGCGGAGAATGTAAAATACGATTATGACGGCTATTTTGCGTATGTGCGCAAAGGTCTGCTGTCATCTTACCCCGGATTTGCAGCTGACAGCCATTGGCATGACGACCTGGAATTTATCTCTGTTTTATCAGGCGATATGTATTATAATGTCAACGGCGAAATTGTACACCTTGATGCGGGACAGGGTATATGGGTAAATGCCAGACAGCTTCATTACGGTTTTTCACCAGAGCACACAGAGTGTAATTTTTACTGTGTACTACTGCATCCCATGCTGCTTTGCGCGTCACAGCAGATAGACCGGGACTTTATTTCGCCGATTATCTCGGATGAGTCCCTTCCGTATATCCTGCTTGATAGCCGGATTCTCTGGCAGAAACAGATACTGGATGCCATTTGCTCCATCTATGAATGTCGGGAATCCCCTCTTGCGCCGCTGCTCATCCAGAGCTTATTTTATAAAATATGGGAGCAGATGAGTGAAAATGTGAAAAATGTCAGAAGAAGAACCGGCATTAACGACCGACGCCTGTCCATCCTGAAGGATATGCTGTCTTATATTCAGGATAACTACAGCGATAAGGTGACGCTTAATGACATTGCAGCTGCGGGAAATGTAAGCAGCAGTACCTGCCTTGTGATATTTAAAAAGTACCTGCAGGATACACCGGCAAATTATCTGATCAGATACCGGCTGAAAAAAGCGATGGAGCTTCTGCAAAAAAGCGACCTGTCCATTACAGAGATCGCTTTTGATGTGGGGTTCAGGGGCGCCAGCTATTTTGCAGAAGCGTTCAGAAAGACCTGCGGCTGTTCGCCGAGTGAATACCGGGCAAGAAGCTGATTTCATTTTAGCGAATCCAGTGCGCTATGTCACTGTCTGCCTTTGTCGTTTACTGTCGCTAAATGTCGCATTACTCTTAACAAAAGAAAGCTGACCTGCTGCGGGGATGAACCCTGCAGTCCATGCTGTGAAAAATATGCCAAAGACAGCAAATGGTTCCTGCACGAGGCATTCTGCCTTTATTCAGAGGCAGCTATGTTCTCACCTTATGAAAAACATCACTCCACCGTAAAGGATGCCTGTGAAAGAGCCGAACGCCTTGACGTAAGAAATCTCCTGCTCTACCACACAGAAGATAAAAATATTCACAACCGGAAAGAACTGTATATAGAAGAAGGCCAAAAATATTATTCCGGCAATCTTTACGTGCCGGATGATCTGGAAACAATCGAACTGTAGGTATCGCTCTGCCCGTCGGCTTTTATTGATTCATTTCATCTACTACGTCCGCAGGTTTCACCGTCATCTCTGCCCATGCCGGAACAAATCCGCTCTTAATCGCATTTCTTGCGGAGCGGATATTCGACCAGGCGCAGCAATAAAATGGCACTTTGTCTCTTTTCAGGATTTCAATCGCCAGCCGTCCGGTCAGTGTGGAAGCAATTCCTTTTCTGCGGTAATCCGGAAGTACATCCACGCCAATCTGCCACATACTGTCACAATCCGCGGAACATCCTGCCAGACCAACCAGCTTTCCTTCCTCATATGCCCCTACGCCAAGTACATCCAAATGCTTTCGGTCCTCGCAGAGAGCATTGCTCCACTCTTTTTTATAGAGACTTTGGAAGTCTGCCTGATTGAGAACTCTCATCTCACACTTACAAGACAATGGCTTCAGCTTTTCTACATCCGGCAGAAAATATTCCGCCATAAAACAGACCTTCTGCCCCATTGGACGGATTCGGTCTTCCAGCCAGTGTATGGCCGGTGTCTCAAAACAATGGTAAAACTCAAACTTATGAATATATTCCCAGACAATCTCCCCGTACTCCGGTTTTACTGAGGCAACCAGATTACTGCCATAGGACACAAAATTGCAGGCAATCGGTTCCTTATAATATTTTCTTGCCTGCTCGCCAAGAATAAATTCACTCATCACCGGTTCATTTTTCAGAAAATCCCCCACTGCGCAATTCATCTCACAGGCAGATTGCCTCATTGCGATTTCCTGCATTTGCTGATTTGTAAACATCACTTAAGTACTCCCTTAACCGCTTTTCTGATTTGTTCCAAGTATAAGCGATGTGCAGGGAAAAAACAACTTTTTTCCTGTAACGGTTCTGTACAGTTACGTTTCACGGTTACTATTCACGGGGTGGAGAAGACGGACTGAGATTTTGAACTTTCGTGAGA
>JAJBUL010000278.1 GCA_020860365.1 Clostridiales bacterium
TTACAAGGGATTCCACCTCTTTTCTAATCTCAAAGTGTCGAAAACGGGATTATATCAAAACAAAAACATTTGTCAAGAAAATATCAAATAAATTTTCCGCCTTTTTGGCTTTTTTTCAGTACATCAGGCGCGCAGACACTTCACCAGAATCGCGCAGATTTCCCGCAGGGCGTTATGCGGCAGCATACCGATATCGGAAGCAGCGGACAGGCCGCACACATTCGTAAATCCCTTCTCTCTGGCATACAAAAGCGCCCGGTAAAGATGAAAATTATTCGTGACAACAGCGACAGAAGCACTTATCTCACCCTCAGCCTCTGTGGCATTTTCATTCCGTTCACAAAGGATTGCTGCCGAATATTTCAGATTTTCCTGCGTACTGGTCGAATCTTCCTCTTTGATGAGGCGATCCTCCTCTATCCCGGCATCCACCAGATAGCGATACATACATTCCGCCTCTGAGATGTCTTCATCCGCTCCCTGCCCGCCGGAGAGAATCAGAATCGTGTCCGGATGCCCATCCGCATAAGCGGCCGCACGCTCCAGCCGTTTTCTCAACGCGCGTGAGGGCTTCGTCCCCCGCTCCTGTGCGACGAGTACAATCAGGTACTCTGCCTCTTCTTCGGAATCAGACCAGGTCAGCCGCGGCAGCGTTTTCTGATTTTCTTCATCGAATGCGGCAGATGTGAATGTGTAACAGCCATCTGTGCGCAAAGTGGAAAAGACACGGCTGCCAAGAATCAGAACAGTCGCCAGAGCTAAAAACAGAACTACGGATATTACCCCTGTCACAAAACGAAGAAAGCTCCCCGGATGCTTTTCCAAACAGCGCAGTCCCCCGCCAAGCGCGAGCAGAACCACACCGCCCAGAATCCAGATCCAGGCAAAGCTTGTCGTGATCCCCGCATAAGCCACGATTCCCACATAATAAAAAAGACAAAGGATGCCTAAACTTAAGCATCCTATCTCGAAAGCATGTCTCATAAATCCTCCTGCGCGCTCCGTTTTGTTACTGGTGGAAGATTTCTTTTCCTCCGCCAGAGGGCGCACGAACAGTTTTTATCTGCCGCAGCAGTATTTGTATTTTTTCCCGCTTCCACAGGGACAGGGATCGTTACGGCCAATCTTTTTCCCCTTTACAACGGTATTCATCTTCTTGGCCTCTATATACAGGGCATGCCGTTTGTCCGCGTCAAAGATTTTCTCCCAGGCGGGGATATTGTACAGCCAGTCCGCCTTTGCGTCTACCATATTTTTATAAAGCATCTCATTATCAAAATCCAGACTGACAGGCGTATCCTCATCCATCTCATCGATAGGGTTCGGCTGCTTAAGACTCTCATTGATGCCATCCAGGAAGCCGGTCATTTCCATCACTGTGACGCCGTATTTTTCCGCCAGCTCCCTCACGGTACCGCTCACCGCCTCCTCCGGATTTTCAAGAAGCTGTTCGTAAATTGCTTTTTCCTTCTGGAAGTAATCTGCCCAAAACTTCTGAAGGGCCTTCTTGTCCGTTTCCTGTGAATAAGCTGTGTTTCTCCAGGTTTCTAATAATCCCATAGCTGTTTACCATCCTTTTCCTTCTCATTGACCGCCTGGAATCCCCGGCGCCAACTGTAAGATTTTATTACTGTAGCGGCTAAAAAACATGAACTGATCAAAGTGTGACCTGTAACAAGATTTTCTCTGCGCATTATATACCACTTTTCCGGATATGGCAAGTATTCGCACCTGTAGTGGTTGAGATACCATAAATCCGGTTATGATGTGAACTGTAACAATGTAACAAATGCTTACTCACGCATATAAATAATAATCGGATACCCGGCTGTGATCGTATTGTAAATCGTCGCCGCGGCGGCAAGCGGAAGATTAATACAGCCGTGGCTGCCGTTCGTCTTATACACGTTCCCGCCAAAGGAACTGCGCCAGGTCGCGTCGTGAAGCCCCTGTCCGTTCGCAAACGGCATCCAGTAGGTGACCTCTGTCTCATATCCATAGTATTCGCTGCTCAGAGTATAAGGGCTGGCCTTGTAGGTGATGGAAAAAGCCCCCTGCAACGTCTCTCTCTCTTCTTCCGAAGATTTTCCGCTGACAATATCAGTCTCGACCACCAGCGTATAATCCTTATAAAGCCACAGATGCTGCTTATCCAGGCTGACCTCAATGTAGCTGCCCGCCAGGTCATCCGTCCCTTCCCGCGACAGGCCGGATTCACTGTATACCGGCTCCCGCTCAATGGTCGTACCACTCTCCAGATCCTCGCAGAGCTGTTCAAATTCCGCGTCCTTGTCAATCCGGTATCCGTATTCGTTGTTGCTGACCGTCACCGTATCGCCCGCCGTCGTCTTAAAATAACGCGTATTATACTTGGTATTATAAGTGGAAGCGAGTTCGTCAATAAACGTCCAGATCAGAGACTCGTTCAGCTCCACGCCATTATCCGTAATCTCCAGCCAGGAACAGATCGTATCCGAATCCAGCACCTCCGTTACCGAACCAAAAGTATACACAATCGAAGTCGTCTGATAATTCGCAAGGCTCTGGTTCAGCTGCTCCAGGCGCTCATTCAGCTCTTCCGAATTTTCCGTCACCTCCACGGTCTGATAAGAGTTCACATCGATCTTCACCGTAATGGATTTCCGGAACAGTCCGTCTTCAAAGCTTTCGCTCATCGCCTCTTCCACTACCTCGCGAAGATTATCCGCATCTATGACATCCCCCTGCCAGCTCGGCACAATCACAAATTCGCCTTTTTCACTGTCGTATTCCAGGCAGGCATCTGTCGATTCCGTCCGTTCCAGTTCCACCTCAAAATGCTCCGCGGAAAAAGTCTCCGCGAGTCTCTCCTCATCTGCCAGCACGGTGTATTCGATTGCAATATTTTTTCCCGTCTCAATCAGCCCGCGCTCACGGAGCATCTCAGACTGCACATCGGACAGTTCCTCTCTCAGCGCGTCCCCATCCAGATAATATCCGGCCTCACTCATGGTTGTCCGATAGAGCTCCTCGCCATTTTCGGTAAAGACCAGCTCGGTCTCTCCAAATTTCTTTTCCAGCTTCTGCGCCGCTTTTTCCGTCGTCAGCCCTGATACGCTGACCCCATCAATCGAAAGCCAGTGCGCCATATGGGTCTGGTCACACAGGTAATCCCCCAAAAATAAGCAAACCACAAAAAGAACCAGAACCAGCACTGCCGCCTGCTTCGTAAGAGTCTTTTTGCGCTTTGCCTCAATCTCAGATTGTCTTCTCTGGTATTCCCGCTCTCTCCTGTAATAAGAATGCCTGTCCTGGTTCATCTGCGATACCTCGATGCCGTATCTTTACGCCACACAGCTGCGCAGCCACGCCGCCTGGTTCTCCTCCCCGCATGCCATCCGACCGAGGACAGCCCCGGCGCAGAAGCAAAGCTCCGTGATCCAACGACAGTCGTCAAGCACCGAATGGTATGTTTCTTTCATATAAGCCTCATGTGTTTTTTCAATATATGTAAACAGCTGTTCTGGCGTGCGAATCTGCCCCGCCCACAGCCGCTGCTTCTCGAAGGACGCCCTGGCCTCTGATGTACATAAGTACGCGCGCAGCAGATATTTCAGCTCACTCTCATGCATACAGTGCCCTCGCAGGCTTCCGTCAAAACAGGTGTTGTGCGGAAAGGTAAAATAATCCGCCAGATAATGCAACACCACGCCTATCTGCGTCCAGATGACGCGTCTGTTATAGTTCTCGTCACGCGTCTCTGCCTCGATCTGTAAAATCAGCTCCCGGATCTTCTCCCATGTCTCATCAAACTGGTGTGGCGCTGAAAACATTTTAGGATTCAGATCCGGCTGAATTGAGTCAAAATAAAACGCTTTCCTGTAGAGATCCAGTTCTTTGAGCCGAAGCTCACTCACCAAGAACACAGATAAAGCTATATGTGATTTTTTTCGCATAATATTCTCCCTTTTCCGCCGTGGAATCGTCCTCTGTTCTTTTCCATAGCAGCAAGCATACAGGCACACTGTGCGATATGCTCTGCTGCTGATCCTGCACGGCTTTTCACTTTTCCTATCCACGTGCATTGTACCGCTTTCAGGGACATTATGCAAGAAAAATAGTGTAAAATTGAGGTGAAACAGGCCGGAAACTGCTGCCATTTTGCTGTTTTTCACAGCCTCCGGCCTCTACATCCGCCTGTCAATCGCCGCAATGTCTACCAGCGTCAGGCCATGGATGTTATTGTTTTCCAGGCTTGTGATCAGCGCGTTCGCAGTATCCAGCGAGGTGAGCACATTCACATCAGTCTCGATCGCATTGCGCCGAATAAGGAAGCCATCCTTTGCGTGACCTACGCCCTGCGAAGGCGTATCAATGACGAGGTCAATCTCGTGGCCAAGGATCAGATCCAGAATGTTCGGCGACTCCTGCTCCACCTTGCGGGTCATACGCACCTGAATATCCGCTTCCATCAGTGCGCGCGCGGTCCCCTTAGTCGCGAAAATATTATAGCCCAGCGCTTCAAACCGCTTCGCAATATCGACCGCGTCCAGCTTGTCGGAATCACGCACGGTAATAATCATATTCTTATATTTCGGCAGGTTGATGCCCGCGCCGAGGAACGCCTTATAAAGCGCCTCATCGAAGGTCGCGGCGATCCCTAAGCATTCTCCGGTCGACTTCATCTCTGGTCCCAGGCTGATATCCGCGCCATGGATTTTCTCGAACGAGAACACCGGCATCTTGATCGCATAATAATCCGCCTCCGGCTGCAGCCCCGGCTCAAAGCCCAGCTCCCGGATCGTAGAGCCGAGAATCACTTTGGTCGCCAGCGGCACAATCGGAATCCCTGTCACCTTGCTGATATACGGCACGGTACGGCTGGAACGCGGATTCACCTCGATCACATAAACCTCATCGTTGCTGACAATGAACTGGATATTGATGAGCCCGATCACATGCAAAGAGCGGGCGAGCTTGCGCGTGTAATCTTCAATGACACGCTTGATTTTCTTCGAAATGCTCTTTGCCGGATAGACAGAAATACTGTCTCCGGAGTGAATTCCTGCGCGCTCAATGTGCTCCATGATACCCGGAATGAGAACATCCGTGCCGTCACACACGGCGTCGACCTCGATCTCCTTGCCCATCATGTATTTGTCTACCAGAATCGGGTGTTCCTGCGCGATCTGGTTAATCACGCCAATATACTGCTCCACATCCTCATCGTTGATTGCGATCTGCATTCCCTGTCCGCCAAGCACATAGGACGGGCGCACCAGCACCGGATAACCCAGCTCATTGGCCGCTTTTTTCGCTTCTTCGGCAGTAAAGACGGTATGGCCTGCCGGACGCGGGATATTGCATTTTTCCAGAATCTCATCAAACAGTTCCCGGTCCTCCGCCGCATCCACATTTTCCGCAGAAGTGCCAAGAATCGGCACACCCATCTTCATCAGCGACTCCGTCAGCTTAATCGCCGTCTGCCCGCCAAACTGCACCACTGCGCCGTCCGGATGCTCCAGGCGTACAACATTCTCCACATCCTCCGGCGTCAACGGCTCAAAATACAGCTTATCTGCAATGTCAAAGTCCGTGCTGACCGTCTCCGGGTTGTTATTGATGATGATCGTCTCATAGCCTTCTCTTTCAAACGCCCAGGTGCAGTGTACCGAGCAGAAGTCAAACTCAATCCCCTGCCCAATACGGATCGGGCCGGAACCAAGGACAAGGACTTTCTTCCTGGGGGAAGCCGCTTCAGCCGCGTGATCCCCCATCGCCTCGTTCTCACTGCCAAACACATCATAATAGTAAGGTGTCGTCGCAGCAAACTCCGCCGCGCAGGTGTCTAC
>JAJBUL010000153.1 GCA_020860365.1 Clostridiales bacterium
TTCCTTTTATAATTTAAAAGAATATCATACCGATATAAATACTAGGATATAAAAACAGAGATAATATCAAACAGAATTTACAGAGAGGTGGGGTGAGGCAATGACATTGATTCAGTTGTCTTACATCATTACCATAGCGGAGACGGGCTCCATGAACAGAGCAGCAGAAAAGCTTTTAGTGTCTCAGCCATCGCTGACCAACGCGGTGAAAGAATTGGAAAAAGAGCTGGGTGTCACGCTTTTATACAGAAGCGGACGCGGCGTGGTTCTGACGAATGACGGTATGGAGTTTCTGCCGTATGCCAGAGATATTTACAGCAAATACCAGGCGCTTTTGGGGAAATACGGGAAAAACGGCACGTACAAAAAGAAATTCGGTGTGTCTTCACAACACTATTCTTTTGCGGTGAAGGCCTTTGTGGATATGGCGAAAGATTATGATATGTCGCAGTATGAGTTTGCGATCCGGGAGACAATGACCAGAGAAGTGATTCGGGATGTCAGTACAATGAGAAGCGAAATCGGCATTTTATACCTTTCGGATTTTAATCGTAAGGCTATGACCAGGCTGATGAAATCGGCCAATCTGGAATTCCATCATCTTGTAGACTGCCGCGCATATGTTTATTTGTGGAAGCATCATCCCCTTGCAATGGAAGAGAGTATCGGGATGGAACAGTTGGCAGACTATCCCTGCCTGTCTTTTGAACAGGGGAGTGACAGCACATTTTACCTTGCAGAGGAAGTACTCGTGGCGAATGAATATGCACAGAGTATCAAGGCCAATGATCGGGGAACGATGCTGAACCTGATGGTTGGTCTGAATGGCTATACCCTGTGTTCCGGCATTATCTGTGAAGAGTTGAATGGAGACGATTTTGTGGCAGTGCCTTTCAGAGAAAAAGAAGAAGCGGAAGATACGATGGAGATCGGTTACGTCATGTTGAAAAATATGGTTTTAAGTCCTGTCGGAGAGAAGTATGTCGCCGCGATCAAAAAGTACCTTCGGGATATATAGGGGTGAGACCTATTGAAAGCAGATAAACCAAAAGGAATTATTTTCAACATCCAGCCACATTCTTTGCATGATGGTCCGGGTATCCGCACGATTGTGTTTTTAAAAGGGTGTCCGCTGCGCTGTCCATGGTGTGCCAACCCGGAGTCTCAGATTATGAGACCGGAGGTATATCTGGACGAGCGCAAATGTATTTGGAACAAAGGATGCCGCCTGTGTGATGGAATCTGTTCCTGTCATGCTCTTTCCGGCGCACAGCTGGATCATGAGAAATGTATTGCCTGCGGAGACTGTCTGTCGGTCTGTCCGTCCGGGGCTCTGGGAATTTATGGCCGGACTGTGGGAGTAAACAATGTGATAGACAGAATTGAAAGGGAGAGCGTTTTTTATGCTCACGGTGAAGGCGGTCTGACTCTTTCCGGCGGGGAACCTTTCTGTCAGGCGGAGTTTGCGCTGGCACTTTTAAAGGAAGCAAAGCGGCGTCATATTCATACGGCTGTGGAAACCTGCGGATATTGCGGGACGGACATTTTACGGGAAGCGGCGCGGTATCTGGATTATATCCTGTACGACGTCAAGAGTATGGATGAAGAAAGACATTTGCGCGTGATCGGAGCTGATAATCGCCTGATTCTGGACAATCTGGATATGTTATTCTGTGAATTTCCCCGCCTTCACAAGCATGTCCGAACGCCGGTGATTCCCGGTTTTAATGATGCGAAAGAAGATATTCAGGCAATTCGTGACTTCCTGAATGGAAGACAAAACTATACCTATGAGCTGTTGCCTTACCATCGATTTGGAGAACGAAAATATGAATTGTTAGGGCGGAAGGGAGAGTGTTATGGGTTTTCTGCCGGATGAGAGAGAATTAAAAAAGTATATTTCAGGGGGCAGGTTCGGATTAGAAAAAGAAAGCCTTCGCGTGGATCAACACGGTTACCTTTCACACACGCCGCACCCTTTCCCTGACAACAGCCGGATTGACCGTGACTTCTGTGAAAATCAGGTGGAACTGATTACCGGTGTGAACGACAGTATTGAAGAAGTGTGGGCGGAGCTGGCCGGACTTTATCGGGAAACGGCGGATCGGCTGTTAGAGTTAGAGACAGGCAGGGAGTATCTCTGGCCTTTTTCCAATCCTCCCTACGTCTGCGGAGAGGCGGATATACCGATTGCAGCCTTTACCGGAAGACAGGAGGGCAAGGGTGTCTATCGGGAGTATCTGGCGGGAAAATATGGGAAGAAGAAAATGCTGTACTCCGGAATCCACTATAACTTTTCTTTTCCGGAGGATTTGCTGCGGGCGGATTTCGCCTGTCGCGGGAAGAAAAAAGCTGTAAGTGAGACCGAGAGGAATCTTGTATCCAATAACAAACGGAAGAAGGCTGATTTACGCGAAGAAAACTGTGCAGCCGGAGAGAAAGAACAGGAATTTCGGGAATACAAGGATCAGATGTATCTGGAACTGGGGAAAAAGGCGGTCAAATACAGCTGGCTGATCGTATATCTGACGGCGGCGAGTCCTGTTCTGGACGGCTCTTATTACCGGGTCGGAGATTTGAACGAAACGGTAGTGAGCCGATATGCTTCCCCGCGCTGCAGTGAGATCGGCTATTGGAACGCCTTTGTACCGATTCTGGATTTTTCGTTTCTGGATGCTTATGCGGACAGTATCGACGGGTATGTGAAGAACCGGATGATCACGGCATCTACGGAACTCTATTATCCCGTGCGTCTAAAAGCCCGCGGTGAAAATACCACAGACAATCTCAGAAAAAATGGCGTCAGTCATGTGGAACTGCGAATGTTGGATTTAAACCCACTCTGCCCGGTGGGAATCCGGCGGCAGGATCTTCGATTTATCCATCTGCTTCTGGTATGGCTGATGCTTCAGGAGGATGAAACAATCGGGACGGCGGAACAGATGATCGCAATTCGAAATATGAAAGAGGCTGCTCTTTTTCAGGCGGATGAGATTCAGATTGAGTGCGGCTGGCATCAGAGTCAGCCGGTGAGGGAAGCTGCTGCGGAGATTCTGAACACGATGGAAGAAATCCTGCCGGAGTATTTTGCCGGACAGGAGGATATCGTTCGGGAGTGCCTGGCTTTCCAACGGGAAAAAGTGGAGGATCCGTCCAAACGATATGCGGCGCAGGTTCGGGAGCGGTTTCAGAAAGGGTATGTGAAGAAAGGCATTCGTCTCGCAGAAGGATATGCGGAAAAGTTTCAGGTATCGTCATAACAGAAGGTGGCAGGGCGGATGAAATTTTGCCATAGTCGTCTGATTGTTGTGGTGAATGTAAATGGAGCGGAGAGTCAACTGCGTAATAATAACGATGTGAGGATTTTGTCATGTGTGAATTATTCGGTGTGTGTGCGCGCCAACCGGTTGAGTGCCGGGATGATCTGAGAGAATTTTATCGTCACAGCTGCCGGCACCCGAACGGATGGGGGTTGGCGATTCTGGATGGAAACAGTGCGGTTATAGAAAAGGAGCCGTTGGAGGCAGACAAAAGCAGTTATCTCCATGAGAGGCTGACGGTCCCGGTGGAGGGAAAGCTGATCCTGGCGCATATCCGTTATGCGACCATCGGAAATGTGGAGTATAAAAACTGTCATCCCTTTTCGGGTGCGGACTGCACCGGGCGGAAGTGGACTCTGATCCACAATGGGACAATTTTTGAATATGAGCCGCTGAACCGTTATGTGGGACGCCAGGTCGGAGATATGGACAGTGAGCGGATTTTTCTCTTCCTTTTGGACGAGGTGAATCGTAGGACGCGGTCGGAGGGGAAACTGGATGCGGAGAAACGTTTTCGGCTTCTGGATGACCTGATTACTGACATGGCGAAGGGGAATAAGCTGAATCTGATCATCAGCGACGGAGAATATATGTATGTGCATACAAATTATGAGAATTCCCTGCATTTCCGGAAGCGGAAGGGACAGGTGATTTTTTCCACGGAACCGCTGGGACGGGATGTGTGGGAGCCTGTGCCGATGACCACGCTTCTGGCCTGGCGGAACGGGGAGCTGATTTATACCGGAACGAATCACGGTCAGGTGTTTGAGGATAATGAGGAAAATATGAAATTCCTGTATCAGATTTTCTCGAGCCTGTAGGAGGGATGGCCTGAGAGTACAAGCAGTCAGAGAAATTTTGCAGCCGGGAGCGGATGATGAGTTGGGAGGATACCCATGATAGATGAAAAGGCAGTGCGGGAGCGCTTGTATCAGAAATACATAGAACCGACAAAAAATGAACGGGAGCATTATATTGGCATTGAACTGGAACTGCCCATTGTGAATCTGGACAGAGAGGCGGTGGATTTTTCTAAAGTCCATCAGGCGGCAAAGGAATTTGCCGAATATTTTCAATTCCGCCCGACCGGGTGGGATGACGAGGGACATATGTACGCCGCCGAATGTCCGAAGACTGGGGATATTCTCTCTTTTGACTGTTCTTATAATAATCTGGAGCTTTCCATGGGACGGGAAAAGGAGCTTCATACGCTGAATGAACGTTTCCGCAGATATTATCGCTGTCTGAATACGCTTTTCGGGCGTTTTCATTATACACTGACCGGGATGGGGATCAATCCATACCGGATTTATAATCATAATGTCCCTATTGAGAACGGACGATACCGGATGCTTTTTCATCATCTGAGCCTTCGGGATAAATATCAGCAGGAGGAGCCGATGTATTTTCATGAATATCCGGCGTTTGGAACGTTCTGCAGCGCGTCACAGGTGCAGTTGGATGTGAGTTATGACGAGTTACTGCTGACCATGAATGTATTTTCACGCCTGGAACCGCTTACCGTGCTTCTTTTTGGGAATTCCGTTCTTTTGGGGGAGCATGAAGATCTGCTCTGCAGCCGGGATATGCTCTGGGAGAACAGTTCGCAGGGAATCAACCCTCACAACATCGGTATGTTTGACTGTCAGTTTGATACGGTGGACGATTTATTGTCATACATAGAATCCACAAGCATTTATTGTGTTGAACGAGAGGAAAAGTATATTAATTTCCGGCCCGTGTGCGTTCAGGATTACTTTCAAAAAGAATCGGTTCGGGGAGAATATTTTGCAGATGGATGTTATCATGAGGTTGATGTGATACCGCAGATCGAGGATCTGGCCTGGCTGCGGACATTTAAGTTTGAGGATCTGACATTCCGCGGAACGGTAGAGTTTCGGAGCGCGTGCTGCCAGCCGGTTTCTGACAGCATGGCGGTGGCGGCTTTTTACGTGGGACTTAAGGAAAAACTATCGGAGCTTTCTGGTATTCTGGCGAATGATCATGTGATCTATCACCATGGCTATAATCAGATGGAACTGCGGAAACTTTTTGTGAAAAGAGATCTGCCGGGGTTTGTGGATGCCGATCATCTGTATCATCTGGTCGGCCGGATCGTGAAGCTGGCAGAGGAGGGGCTGCGAGAGAGAGGGTTTGGCGAGGAATGCTATCTTGAACCTTTGTATCACCGCGTAAAATCGAGAGAGAATCCGGCACGGCGGATGCTGCGGGAACGCGACGCCGGACATAGCATGGAAGAGATTATTCTGGAATATCGGGAATTGTGAAATACGGTAAGGAACTGCGCAGCGGAGCGTCGGGCTCTCGAGCAGATAAGGCGGAGTATGTGATGAAGAATGACCTGCTATAGATTGAAACTATAGCGGGTTATTTTTTTTATGTATTAGACAGATTTCAGAGATAATGATATGATTCCTTACATAACATATATGTTTACTATGATAAACAGGGAGGAAACTATGTTTTACCATATTGTATTTGTG
>JAJBUL010000282.1 GCA_020860365.1 Clostridiales bacterium
GATTTTAGGGAATTTTGTTTCCGATTTCAGGTAATTTCATTATACGCTATACAGAGCAGTGATGGGTAAAGGAGGCCCGGCATTCCGCACAGTAAAAGCGCTGCTTTTTGAAGGTCAGGAACACGCCGACATTCCCGGAGGGGAGATGCCGGATGGACTGGAACCCGTCGCTTCCCTTGGAAACGCAGCCCGCGGAATGGCAGTGCGGGCAACAGACAGCTGTTATCTTTGGTGGCGTCACCGGCAGTTCGAGGCTGTGTTCATGCTTTATTGGTTTTCCAATGTCGAGTTCCTGCGGGAGGCCTACAAGCAGGTTGACGGTTTTGGCTGGCATTTCAGGCTTCGCCTCCACATGCAGGATGGAATCCCCTGCCGCATCCAGATGGGCTGGCAGGATGGACTGTGCCGCAGATAAGGAGCAGACGGTTCCGCATGTCCTCAAAGCTGCGCGGACATCCGGCCATCCGCATAAAAGTCCGGATGGCCACCATGAGCTCCATGCAGCAGATACAGTGGTCCCTGAATTCCAGCCCGTTCAGGATATATTCGCGCCAGTGCCGGATTGTGGAAGCAGCATCCCGGATCTCCGGGGCGGCGGAAGAGGAGGCGCGTTCCAGCCATCTGTTGGGATCCTGGCGGACGTTGCCTGACCAGTCACTGGCTATAATAGTGCTGAATTCCACCAAAAGGGTGTACATTTCGCTGATGTCGGGAAAAACCTCTAACACACGGGCAAGACGATCCTGGGCGTTAGCATTCTGCGGCACCGGGATTTCCCCGGAGGATGGCCTGATTCTGAGAAAGCGGGCGGTTTCCCTAAGGAACAGCTGGTATTCCACGGACTGGCCGGATTCCCACATGGCTGGGTCACTTAAGGTGCGCGTCCGGATCCGGTCCATGGCCGCGTTAAGACGGCTGGACATGCAGCAGGGTTCGATGCCGGTGACAGCGGATGGGAAAAACTTCCTGGAAACAGAAATAAAGCTGCCATTCATACCGCAGATGACGAGCCGGACCCGGCTGAGCTGCCGGACCGTATAGCTGCTGAAATAGTCGGCAAGGCAGGCCATATTCGTCCGTGGCAGGATGTCGAGCAATACGCCGGTAGTGCCGTCAGCGATCCCGCAGAGATACGTGTATGTATTCCAGTGATGGAGATCGGAATCCCAGGTACCGGTTTGTGCCCGGAAGTCAAATATACAGAGGACAACGGGCAACTCCGCCGGCCGCCCGGCGGCTGACAGGTCGAGGACGTCTTTCACGACGCACGGGGTTACATGCTCCTGGTCTGCGAGGGCCCGGATGGAGACATTCTCCGTCAGCCGGAGAAAGATTTCCGTGAAAAGGGCATTCGTCATCTGCAGGCCCGGATGGATCCAACTGACTGATTCCTTAAATGCTGCGCTGCAGTCTGCACACATGAAACGCTGCGGCGTATAGCGGATAAAAACGGAGCGGCCACCGGAAGGTAGATGGCGGATGGTCTGTGGCTTCCAGGTTCCTTTGATGGAACAACGGCGCGAGCCGCATCTGGGGCAGAACTGTTCTTCTGGCAGGAAGTCAACGTCCAGGATGAGCCGGTTTTGAGATGGGCAGTCTTTCGACGAAAGGATCATCACACCCGGTGGAACCGAGAGGATATTGTTGAGATCGGGTTGATTGGCCATGATAGTTTTACCTCCTTAAAAGCGATAATAATGCGTATGAAAGCGGATAAGCCGAAAAGCCGATTTTGGAATAGCATAGAACCGCTTCACTCAATGCTCACTAAAACAAATATAGCGAACATTGAGGCAAAGATACCCCGGACGGGAAAAAAGAACAATCAAGAAGAGGTAAAAAATATGTCAAATGCAGGTAAAATCAGAAGCTTACGGGAGAATTTAGGCCTCAGACGAACTGAATTCGGCTTAAAGATAGGGTGTACATATGGGCAGGTGGAACGTTTGGAGGATGGACTGACACCGCTCACTGAAGAACTTCGCATCAAAATATGCAGAGAGTATGGTGTGAACGAGGACTGGTTTGACGGTAGTTCGGGAGTGCCTCAGTTAGAAGAGAACAGGGACCTGAGAAGGAAGAGACTGAAAAAGATACTGGAAGAGAGCGGGTTGAGCCAAAGGGAATTCGGAAAGAGAACGCATACATCTGCGTCTCTTTTAAATGAGATACTATCAGGGAAGAAACAACTTACCATAAAATATGCGAAGAAGATAGAGGAGACGTTGGGAGTGGGGACGGACTGGCTTCTGTACGGGGATGAGGAAGCTAAAGAGTACCCGCTAAGTGATGCAGTGATAAAGTATATGAAGAAACATCCAGAAATTCGAAAAGAAATCTATGAGAGAATGGAAACGGATGCGATTGTGATAAGTAAAGATGCTGAAGGAACTTAGTGGAGGTTTTTTTCCTTCTGACGAATGAATCTTAGCCAGAGGAATCGCAATGTATAGACGTTATGAGGCATCTGTGGGACTCGGAACCGCTCCGTGAAAAGGCGGTGGAAATCGGGTACCTAAATACCGCGAAATCACGGAGGTTCACCGCCATTTCACCGAGCACCACAAAAACGGAGCGGTTTGCGGCCGGAAGATGCCGGACAGTCCGTATTTTCCCGGATTCCTTGACCGTGCAGCAGTGGGAGCCGCATCTGGGGCATATCCGGTCTTGTGGCGGAAGTTCAACAGTAATATCAATCCGGTCCAGGCCCGGATGTTCCACACTCGAAATAATCTTTACTTCGGGTGGGAGTTGGTAGAGACGGTTTGCGCTTATGAGTCTTGCCATATATTTTGCATCCTTTCTGCGGCTGGTATGAAAGCCGCTAACAGATAAAATAATGGGTGCCTGACAGAAAGTTTTTTAGTCTGGCATAGCAAGGTCACCTCCTGTAGATATCTGCATAACATAGCTGATACCGAATAAACTGTTTATATGTTATAAACGGTACAATGATAATAAGGCAGGAAGGAGCATACGTCTATCAAATGTATGTAAATAATAAGTCAAAAGGAAGTAAAATCAGACAGCTGCGGGAAGAAATGGGCCTGGGCAGAACGGAGTTCGGTGCGAAGATCGGGTATACATACCAGCAGATGGAACGTGTCGAGGATGACCTGACGCCGGTGACGGATGACCTGTTAAGAAAACTTAGCAGAGAATACGGTATAAGCGTGGCGTGGCTGGAAGGAGAGGGTGAAAATGTCAGCCCCCATCCTGGAGACAGCAATGAAATGAGGCAGGCCAGAATGAGGCAGGTATATGAAGAAAGTGGCCTGACCCAGAGGGAGTTTGGAAGGCAGACACATACGGCAACGTCTATGCTGAGCGATGTGATATCAGGGAGGAAGCCTTTGACAATCCGGTACGCGCGAAAGATCGAGGAGAGCCTGGACGTAGGGATGGATTGGCTGCTGTATGGTGATGAGAGGGCAAAAGAGGATCCATGTGATGAGGCAATGCTAACGTTTATAAAAACGCATCCGGATATACGCAAGGAAATCAAGGAAAAGATGAAGGCAGAACAAGAAGGCAAGCAGGCAGATGAACAGTAGCAGGCGAGCAGGATCAGCTTTTTGGAGAGGCCCGGGGTCCGGGGCAGGCCCCGAATTGACAGTAAAAGCTGGTGGAGAAATAAGTGGAACGGTTTCCCCGCGTATAATAAATGAGCAGACACGATGTTATTAAGTTTGAATCAGCTTTCCGTGTCGGCCCTGACTGTCAACGCGGGGAAACAAGGCAGTCAAGCAGACCGTGGCTTATCCCGTCCGCAAGGACGAGGATGCCACCCGGCGAGGGAATACCGGAGCGCATTTATGCGCGAGGATATGCCGTCGAAAGCTGCTTGACGGCCGCAGAGTGGAACGGACTGTTGGTGAAGTTATGCGAGCAATATACATAATTGCAACATAATTAGCTTCCATGGATGCACCCAAGATAAACTGGAGAACTTCAGGATAGGTTGGGGGAAGCAAAAAGAATCCCCAGGTTATCCCAGAGATTTCGATATGCCCCATGAAAAACAAGAGAACTTCGGTACGGTTTGGGTGGAACCCCATGAAATCCTGGAGAAACCCCACGCTAAACTGCACAGCCGAAAAGGAGCCGATTGGTACGCCGTACGACGATGTGTATCGTACATTGGTATTGGATTGTCCCAGGTTACTTATTCCGATGATTAATGAGATTTTTAATGAACACTTTACAAAAGAGGATGAGATTGTATTTTCGAAGGATATATACAAGTTTAACGGGCGGGCAGATAAAGCTGAGACTCGGATGACGGATTCCGTATTTGAAATCATCGGGGTAGTGAGAAAGCGATTTTTACTGGAATGCCAGGTGAATCCGGATAATAGTATGCTGGTCAGGATGTTTGAGTATGCGACCTTAGTTGCTTTGCGGTGCAGGATAGAAGAGGATCAGATACTCAGGGTAGATTATCCCTATTGTGCGGTATTATTTCTGAGAAGTACGAGAAGTACGCCGGATAAGATGGGGATGAAGATTACATCTCCGCAGGGGAATCTTTCTGTAGATGTTCTTGTAATGAAGGTGCGGGATTATACGCTGGATGAGATGATAGCAAAGGATCTGCTGTTTCTGTTTCCGTTTTATCTTTTTAAATTCAGTAAATATAGGTTGAAACAGTGTAATGAGAATCCGGAGCGTCTGAAAACGATTACAAATGATTACCGTAGGATCGCGTCTTATCTTGAGGAGTTAACTGAAAAGAATGAACTGAGTGAGTTTTATCACAGAACCCTGATCGAGCTGTCAAACAAGGTAGTAGGGAAACTGGCCAGGAATTATGGGAATGTAGTGAAAGGGGTCGATGAAATAATGGGTGGAAAACTGATAGAAACAGAAGCAAGAAAAATTATGGATGAAGGAAGACGAGAAGGAAGACAGGAAGGTCGGCAGGAAGAGATTGCAAACACGGAGCGGGAGCGTCTCAGAGCGGATGCCGCAGAGCTAAGGTATCAGGATTCCGAGAAGAAAAATCAGGGACTATTGGCAACTGTTTCATGGTTGCAGGAACAGATGAGCCAGTTACAGATGAAGCTGACGCAGGTTGAATTAGCTGAGTAACAGTGCCGTGAACACATTGGGGGCGTACCCCCGCATTGAATCCGGTGAATCCGGTGTCAGGCACCTCTAAGGAGTGGTGAATGTTTCCTTAAGAGTTTATTATCCTTTTTATAGGAAGAGCCGCAGTCCTTGCACAAAAAGCGCCGGCGGTGGAAAGTGGCAAAGACAGAGCAGCCGATAGCTGGCAGATGCCGTACAGTCTGGTCGCGACCGGAATCCTTGACCACACAGTGGTGGAAGCCGCAGTTCGGGCAGACGCGTTCCTGCTTTGGATAATTAACGCGGATGTCAATCCGGTTCAGCGCCGGATTCTCTACGTCTGAGATGATCTCCAGTTCTGGTGGGAGCTGGTAACGACGTTTGATGGTCAGATGTTTTGCCATAGGTGTTTTCCTCCTAGTGAATATAGTGCGTTTGATAATGGGTATATATCAAACGGTAAAAGAAAAGATACGCCGGTCAGGAAAAACAAACAATCAATAAGGTGTAAAAAATATGTCAGATGCAGGTAAAATCAGGTACTTGAGAGAAAGTCTGGGTCTTAGACGAACGGAATTCGGTTTAAAAATAGGATGTACATACCATGGAAGAGGATCCTGCACCGATCAGCGAAGACCTTCGCAGAAAAATATGCAGTGAATACGGTGTAAGTGATGAATGGTTCCGTGAGG
>JAJBUL010000151.1:0-21336 GCA_020860365.1 Clostridiales bacterium
GAGCAACAAAAAACCTTGAATTTAAGCGAAAAAACGCTTGACTATATGAGGAGGTACAGCGGAGAAGTCTTCGATACATCTGCGTTCAGAAATGAGGAGAATGAGCGTTTGGAAAAGGCTCTGCTAATGGCGTTTGATCCATTTACGAACCTGGAGACTTATCAGGCTATTATGCGGGAAGCGTTTCCGGAAATGCCGGATAATCTTGACCTGTCTGACAGAGATCAGCTTCACGAGTATTACAGGAAGCCTGTTATGTGCCTTTTAAGAATTAAGGATTCTGTAGATCTGATGCTTGAAAAGAATGGCTCAGATGGATATTTTGACTTTATAGAGCAATACATGGGACAGCAGATAACCGGTGAAAGCATGGATTTTTGCACGTTCTTTGCAGGGTGATTTTCTATATGTGTTTAAGGTAGCTTTTTGACAAATAAAATGATGAAGGAGTGATTTATTATGCTGGAATTTAAGTATGATACGCAATTATTAATTGAGGGAGAAGATCTGGATGAGGATGTGATCAGTGACTATTTCACAGAAAACTTTAAAGGAGACTGTCTTCTGGCGGTCGGTGATGAGGAGCTGATTAAGATCCATTTCCACACAAATGAACCGTGGAAGGTTCTGGAATACTGCGCGTCGCTGGGAGAAATTTATGATATTGTAGTGGAAGATATGGATCGCCAGTCACGCGGATTGAAAGGTTGATCTTATCAGAAAAAGAGTCAATCACAATTTTATGACATTATTTGATGAACGGTGGAAGAAGTGAGGGAAAAATGGATATGACAATCCGCCCAAGGCGGCTGCGCGGCAATGAGCTGCTGCGCAAAATGGTGCGAGAGACACGCGTGGATGCGTCGTCTCTGATTTATCCGATTTTTGTAAAGGAAGGTACTGGGATTCGCGAAGAGATTCCCACTATGCCGGGACAGTATCGATACAGTGTGGATCGTATGGGGGAGAAGCTGCAGTCGCTGCTTGACGCCGGAGTTTCGAGTGTGATGTTTTTTGGCATTCCGGATCGGAAGGATGAGGTTGGCAGCGGCGCCTACGCGGAAAACGGGATCGTACAGAAAGCGCTGCGGCAGGCGAAGCGTGATTTTCCGGGGATGTATCTGATTACGGATGTATGTATGTGTGAGTATACCTCGCATGGCCATTGCGGAGTGCTCTGCGGATGCACGCAGACGTCAGCGGGTGATTCGGCTGCTCCCGTGTTTCCGCAGGGATATGTGGACAATGACCGGACGCTGGAGCTGCTCGCGAAAACAGCAGTCTCTCATGCGAAGGCGGGCGCAGACATGGTTGCGCCTTCGGATATGATGGATGGCCGGGTGGCGGCGATCCGTGCGGCTCTGGATGAGGAAGGCTACCTGAATGTGCCGATCATGTCGTACGCGGTGAAATACGCTTCCGCTTTTTACGGCCCATTCCGCGATGCGGCCGGGAGCGCACCGGCGTTTGGCGACCGCAGGAGCTACCAGATGGATTACCACAACAGCCGGGAGGGTATCAAGGAAGCGCTGCTCGATGTAGAAGAGGGCGCGGATATCATTATGGTAAAACCGGCGATGTCTTACCTGGACATGGTTGCGAAAATTAAAGAAGTGACGGATGTTCCGATCGCGTCCTACAGCGTGAGCGGCGAGTATGCGATGATTAAGGCGGGCGCGCAGCTCGGCTATATTGATGAGGAAAAGATTATCTGTGAGACAGCAGTTTCGGCATTCCGTGCGGGATGTGATATTTATCTGACCTACTTTGCAGAGGAGATCGCGCGATACATGCGAGAAGGCAAAATTGGATAAGCCCGGGTTTGCGAAGAAAATGTATAAAGGTAACTATTTAGAATAGCAGGCCGCAGATTTACGTTCCGCTACGGTCTGAATTGTTAAAAAACAAAAGACAGGTGAAAGAAATGACAAAATCAGAAGAATTATTTGAGCGTGCCTGCAAGGTGATTCCGGGCGGTGTGAACAGTCCGGTGCGCGCGTTTGGTTCTGTGGGACAGACGCCGCGGATGATTGCCTTCGCGCACGGCGCGTATATGACAGATGAGGATGGAAACCGCTATCTGGATTTCGTTGGCTCCTGGGGACCGATGATTCTGGGGCATGACGATCCGAGAGTGCGGGAAGCGGTGATCGCGGCATGTGCGGATGGGTTAAGCTTTGGCGCGGCGACGCAGCGGGAAGTGGAGAGGGCGGAGCTGATCTGCGGCTCGATTCCCAATGTGGATATGGTGCGTATGGTGAATTCCGGTACGGAAGCAGTGATGAGCGCGATCCGCGCGGCGCGCGGCTATACCGGACGGGACAAGATTGTGAAGTTTATGGGATGCTATCACGGGCATTCCGACGCTTTGCTGGTGCAGGCGGGTTCCGGGGTGATGACTGCCGGGATACCGGACAGTGCGGGCGTTCCGCAGGGATGTACGAAGGATACGCTGTCTGCTATTTACAATGATCTGTCGAGCGTGGGACGGCTGTTTGAAGAGTTTCCGGATGAAATTGCGGCAGTGATCGTAGAACCGGTCGGAGCGAACATGGGTGTTGTACCGCCGGTTACTGCCAAAGAGCAGGAGAACCAGGCTCCCGGATTTCTGGAGGGACTGCGCAGCCTCTGCACAAAATACGGTGCGGTGCTGATTTTTGATGAAGTGATCACTGGCTTTCGGCTTGGCTTTACCGGCGCACAGGGATATTTTGGCGTGGATGCGGATCTGGTGACGTATGGAAAAATCATTGGCGCGGGGATGCCAGTCGGCGCTTACGGCGGGAAGCACGAGATTATGGAGCGGGTAGCTCCGGTCGGTCCGGTCTATCAGGCAGGAACCTTAAGCGGTAATCCGGTGGCCATGGCGGCCGGTCTGGCGCAGCTTACGATTTTGAAGGAACAGCCGGAGATTTATGAAGAGCTGAATAAAAAAGGGCAGTGGTTCTTTGGCTCTTTAAAACAGATTGCGAAAGAGATGAAGGCTCCTGTTCAGGTGAATTCCTGCGGGTCGCTCGGCAGTGTCTTCTTTACTTCAGAACCGGTACACGACTACGAGTCTGCGAAAACATCCGATACCGGAAAATACGCAGATTATTTCCGGTATATGCTGGCAAACGGCGTTTATCTCGCACCCGCGCAGTTTGAGGCCATGTTCCTCTCAGCGGCGCATACGAGAGAAGAGCTGGCGGAAGTGCTGGAGCTGGTGAGAAAGTATTTTGAGTAAAGTAAGGGGATGGTGTAATGGGATATTATCTGAACAGCATGGAACCGGTTGAAAACTACAGAATTGCTTCTCAATCCAATTATTTTGTTGATAAGAGTCTGCTTTTAAAAGAATTGTTTCCGTTTTTTCATCAGGCTGACAGGGATATCTGCATTACCAGACCACGAAGATTTGGCAAGACCATGATGGCTCAGATGATTGCTTCTTTTTTTTCGAAAGCGACCGATTCATCAGATATATTCGATCATCTTCAGATAGCAGGTATTCCTGAATATCGCGATTACCGGAATCGGTATCAGGTCATCTTTATGGATTTCAGTAAAATGCCGCGGAACTGTAAATCTTATGCACAATATATAGAAAGAATTGAAAAACGCCTGATTAAGGATCTGATGAAAGCATATCCTGACGCGGATATTGACCCGGAAGGAGCGGTCTGGGAGGCTCTGTCTGAGGTTTTTAATGAATATAATGGCGAAAAGTTTGTATTTGTGATTGATGAGTGGGACTGTATTTTTCATAAGGACTTTCTGAAAAAGAACGAGCAAAAGGAGTTTATTGATTTCCTTGCGGGACTGATAAAGAATCAGGCATACGTGGCTATGACCTATATGACGGGTATATTACCGATTGCGAAGTATTCAAGCGGTTCTACCATTAATAATTTTCTGGAATATACGATAGCTACTCAGTCGAAATTCAGCGAGTATTTTGGCTTTACGGACCAGGAAGTGGACGCTCTGTATAAAAAGTATCTGGATAGAGAGAAAGAACCGCTCCTTACAAGAGAAAATCTGAGGGAATGGTATGATGGCTATCATACATTGAATGGTGTGAAGCTATATAATTACCTGCGTGATTTCGAGAGAGAATCGAGACGAATCCTGGAGAGAACATTGGCACTGGATGCTGACGCGGTGGCAGAGGCACTTGGTTATATTCACGATTCCGAATCGCCCCACAAGATTTATCTGGATGAGTCAGAACTATCTTCTACAGTAAAGCTTGCTTATCTGGCTGCAAGAGGGCAGTATCGGATTGAGCAGGAGGATCAGGCGGGAAAGGGATATGTTGATTATATTTTTTATCCCAGAAACGGAAAAGATGACGGGCTGATCCTGGAATTAAAAGTAGACAGAACTCCGGAAGCTGCTATTAAGCAGATCCGGGATAAGAATTATGCGCTGCGGTTTCAGGGCAGGATGGGAGAGAAGCCTTTGACTACAGGCAGGATTCTGGCTGTGGGAATCAGCTGCCAGAAGGGTTCAAAGAAACACAGATGCAAGATCGAGGTTTTACAGTAGATGAAAGAACAGAATAAGGATTCAACTTTCCATTTAGTGACTGGCGGCAGCGGCAGCGGAAAATCCGCATATGCGGAAGATTGTGTATCCAGACTTTTAGCCAATAGGTATGGTGAGGAAAAGGTATGCCCTGACTTAAACAGAGGAGCGGAGAAAAAAGCAAATGCTCACTGTGTGACTTCGTTAAGATGCGTTTATATTGCTACCATGATCCCCTATGGAGAAGATGGAAAGCGAAGAGTGGAACGCCACAGGCGGCTTCGCAGGGAAAAGCATTTTGAGACGATTGAGTGTTATACCGGGCTGGAGCATTTGATTCTTGAGAATGAACTGTTGGAAATGAGCCGGAGATATGAGACAGACGCAAACGCAGTTTTGCGTGAAATAAGATCGGATGCGAACGGTGCCTTGTGCGGCGGGATGCCAGAGAACCAAACGGATGTGGATTATGTAGTTCTGTTAGAATGTATGTCAAATCTGGTGGCAAATGAGGTGTTTGAGCCAGATGGGGCTGGAAAAGGTACGGTAGAAGCGATCCAACGCGGCATTGATTCTTTGCGGAGGCAGGCACGACACTTGATTGTGGTGACAAACGAGGTTTTTTCGGATGGTGTGTCATATGACACAGAAACAATGCGGTATCTTTCTTATCTGGGTGCGGTGAATCAGGCCATGGCTGCGCAGGCGGATATGGTTACTGAAGTGGTGTACGGGATTCCGGTGACTGTAAAGAAATAGAATTTATTCAGAACTGTTACAACAAATAATATCTGAGGACGGTGGATGGCGTGCGAGTTCTAAAACGATGCTGGAGCAGCCTGAATATTGCGTTTTCCATGTATTCGAAGCTTCCGGCCGCACAGTGCGACTGGTCAGAAGAAAATATGAAATATGTCATGTGTTTCTTTCCGTGGGTTGGAGTGATCATTGGTCTGCTCTGTTTCGGCTGGGACCGGCTCGCTTCGTATCTGGGAGTCCGTGACGCGTTTCGGAATGTGATTCTGATGGCGATCCCGGTCGCGGTGACGGGCGGCATTCATCTGGATGGATTTTTGGATACGTCTGATGCCATGAGCTCCTGGCGACCGATGGAAAAACGACTGGAAATTCTGAAGGATTCTCACGCGGGGGCGTTTGCCATTATCTGCGGGATTGTATATTTTTTCCTGCTCTATGGAGTGCTGGATTCTGTGCGGGGGGATTTGGTCTGTGTGTATGTCGGTTGCTTTGTGGTATCCCGCTCGCTGAGCGCGTTTTCGGTCGTCACATTTCCGAAAGCTTCGACAAAGGGTACAGTCGCCGGTTTTTCAAAAAACGCGCAGACGAGGGTGATACAGGCCACTTGCGTGTGCTATATTCTGATCGTGGGACTGGTTATGTTTTGGCTGCAGCCGGTTTATGCGGCAGCGGCGCTGCTGGGAGCAGCGGGGACTTTCGCATGGTATTATCATCGGGCGATGAAATATTTTGGCGGAATCAATGGAGATCTGGCGGGGTATTTTCTGTCAGTGTGTGAACTTGTGATGCCGTTTCTGATGGTGATTGTAGATTGTTTTATTTAGAGATTCAGGAGGAAAATTTATGCCGCATGGAGGCCCGCCGCCCGGATTTGGCGACCGGGAGCGAATGATGGATCAACTGAAGGAGCCGAAGCCGAGGACGCTTGCAGATGTGCCGCGTTATTTGAAGCATGTGCTGCATGATACGTTTTTCCGCCTGTTTTATATCATTCGGCTGGTCTGGGAAGCGAAGCGGTCGCTTCTTCTGCTGATGGCTGGGATGGCGCTTTTCAATGGCGTATCGCCGGTGATCTCTGCTTTTATTTCCGCGAATCTGCTCAATGAGGTTTCGGATGTGCTGACGGGAGAGATTCGGGCACTTCCGGATCTGGCCGCACAGCTGCTTCCGGCCATGCTCCTCCAGTTTGGCTATATGTTTCTGGTCAGCGTGATTAACAGTGTCAGCAACATGGTAACGAGGCTTTCCGGTGAGCTTGTGACAAATCACGTCAAAAGGAAGATGATGGATAAGGCCAAAGAGATCGATGTAGCTTCCTTTGATATGCCAGAGTTTTATGCCAGACTGGAGAACGCGAGTCGGGAGACAGATGCGGGGCTTGTCAGCGTGATCAGTTCTTCCTTTTCCATTGTCAGTACGCTGATTTCTACGGTGAGCTTTATTGTGATTCTGGCTGCGGTTGCCTGGTTCGCACCGTTGGTGGTGATTTTGCTGTCGCTTCCGAGCGCGATTATCACCTTTGCCTACCGCAAAAAGAATTTTCAGTATATGTTTCATCATTCCAGAGAGCGCAGACAGATGTCATATTATTCCGATACGCTGACAGACAAGGATCTCGTCAAGGAGATGCGGCTGTTCCACCTGTCGGATGTGTTTATTTTCAATTACGCAAGGGTTTTTGAAAAATATTTTGGCGGCCTGAAGCATCTGATCGTAGAAGAAGGAATCTGGAGCATTGCGACGCCGCTGGTGACGACCTCTGTAAACTGCGCGCTGTTTTTCTTTATTGCCTACACAGTCGCGACCGGGAATGGGCGGATCGGGGATTATTCCTTGTATACCGGGGCGCTGACGTCCATTGCCAGCTGTGTGGCGACACTGGTGACGACCACATCAACCATTTATGAACGGACGCTCTTTATCGACAATCTGATTGTCTTTCTGAATGAGGAGCGTCACATTGTCCCCAGCCTGCCGGAACCGGCGCAGGTACAGCGGCATACCGGTCACACAATCGAGTTTCAGGATGTGTCGTTTCGCTATCCCGGTACCAGGCGTGATGTCATTCATCATCTGAGCTTTCGCGTGGATCCCGGAGAGACGATTGTACTGGTTGGACAGAACGGAGCCGGAAAAACTACGCTTTTAAAGCTTCTGACTCGTCTGTATGACCCTACCGAAGGGAAGATTCTGTTAGACGGGCGCGATCTGAGAGAGTATGACGTCGATCAGGTGTATGCCATGTTCGGGGCGATTTTTCAGGACTTTGGAAAATACGCGTTTAAAGTATCAGAAAACATCAGCTTCGGACGGGCAGACCAGCCGATGGATGACGCGGCTATCCGCGCCGCCGCGGTTTCCAGTACGGCAGACGCATTTATTCAGAAATTCCCGGAGGGGTATGAGACGCCATTGATGCGGTATTTTGAAGCGGATGGCATCGAGCCGTCCATCGGACAGTGGCAGAAGATCGCGGTTGCGCGTGCGTTTTATTCCGATTCGGATGTGATGATTCTGGATGAGCCGACCGCGTCACTGAATGCACTGGCGGAACAGGAGATTTTCAACCAGTTTGAGCGGCTGGGAGAGAATAAAACGGTCTTTTTTGTGTCACATCGTCTCTCAAGCGCCACACTGGCGACGAAAATACTGGTGCTTGACCAGGGGCAGCTGGTGGAATCCGGGCGGCATGAAGAGCTGATGGCCAGGAAGGGACTGTATTATAAGCTGTTTTCAACGCAGGCCAGCCGCTATCTGGGCGGCAATGCGGATGGGCATTCACCGGATAAACGGGATATCCCGGCAGGAATGACTGATAGAAAGAGAGGAATGTAAATGCCGGAAATAAGTTTGTTTTACGGAATAAGAATAACCATGTATTGGAGTGATCATAATCCGCCGCATTTTCATGCGGAATACGGGAACAATCGTGCCATTGTGCTAATTGAGGAGGGCATTATCAGTGAAGGATATCTGCCGAAAAGGCAGCTGAAATTTGTACTTGCCTGGGCGGAAATCCATAAGGATGAACTGATGCAGAACTGGGAACTTGCGAAAGATAAGAAACCTTTAAACCGGATTAATCCTTTGATGTAGAGAGGCGGTGATTCTATGGAAAACAGCAGACTGGATTTCAGACTTTTTTCGCCGGAAGTGTATCAGGCTGTGGCAGGAAAGAATTTCATTGTTTATGCATACATGAATGATGGCAGTGTCAGAGAGTTTGATGTGAAGCCATTGATCAAAAGCGGCGGAGTTTTTAAAGTGCTGGAGGATGAGCGTATTTTCAGACAAAAACTGACAGTGCTGAATGGTACCGTCGCCTGGGATATCGGCGGTAACAGGGATGAGTATCGCTGCATTGACATTGATCCATGCGAGATTTTTGACAGTCCGGTGGTTTCTGATGTACCTGATTAAAATGAATTATATGAAAAAATGAAGCTGGCGAACGATTCTTTTCGACCGTATTTACAGAAGCTGGATTATCCAGTATGTGCAATGGAACAGATTCGGTGGATCAAAGAAGAATAAGAGGAGGAAGACTATGATTATCTACGTGAACGCAAAAGCAGGCCATGATGGCAATGGAACGAAGCAGATGCCCTTTAAGCGCATCAATGAGGCCGCGAGGATCGCACAGCCCGGAGATGAAGTTGTGGTGGCACCCGGCGTGTACCGGGAGTATGTGGATCCGGTTCATGCAGGAACAGAAGACGCACGCATTACCTATCGCAGCGCCGAGCTGCTGGGCGCGGTGATCACCGGTGCGGAGCTGCTTACCGGCTGGGAAGCATATGAGGGAACGGTCTGAACGGCACGCGTAAAAAACAGTGTATTCGGCGCGTATAACCCGTATACGACCCATGTTTATGGCGACTGGTATTTTGCGAAGGCGGACAAGCATACGGGCTGTGTTTATTTAAACGGTAAGGCCATGTATGAAGCAACGTCTCTTGAGGAGTGTGTAAAGGGCGAGGTCTATGAATGCAGCTGGGTGCCGGAGGAATCAATTTATAAGTGGTACACCGAGCAGGACGGGGAAACGGATGAGACGATTCTTTACGCAAATTTTCAGGGAAAGAACCCGAACGAAGAAACGATAGAGATCAATGTTCGCCGGGAGTGTTTTCTACCGTCAAAAACCGGGGTCAGCTACATCACGGTCAGTGGCTTTCGGATCAACAAAGCTGCTACCACCTGGGCGCCGCCTGCCGCGTATCAGGACGGTATGATCGGACCGCACTGGAGCAAGGGCTGGATCATCGAGGACTGCGAGATTTCCGACAGTAAATGTGCGGGTATTTCTCTGGGTAAATATCTGGATCCGGAAAATGACCATTACTTTACTTATAAGCAGGTGAAAAGCCCGACCCAGATGGAGCGGGACGCGGTCTGCCGCGGACAGTACCATGGCTGGCTGAAGGAAAAGGTCGGCAGCCATATCATCCGCCGCAATAATATCCACCACTGCGAGCAGGGCGGTATTATTGGCCGTATGGGCGGCGTATTCAGTATTATTGAGGACAATCACATTCACCATATTAATAACATGATGGAGCAGGGCGGGGCGGAGATTGCCGGAATCAAGATGCACGCTGCAATTGATGTCATTATGCGCCGCAACCACATCCATCACTGCACGATGGGAATCTGGTGCGACTGGGAGGCACAGGGAACCCGCCTGACACAGAACCTGCTGCATGACAACCAGCGCCCGCCGTTTGCAAAGAGCCTGAAAGGCGGCATGATGTCCCAGGATATTTTTGTCGAGGTGGGGCATGGACCGACTTTGATTGATGACAACATCCTGCTTTCTGATGCATCCCTGCGCTTTGCGACCCAGGGGGTTGCCCTGGTGCATAATCTGATCTGCGGGGCACTGACCTGCGTGGGAGATGGCACAGGCTGGCGCTACACGCCGTACCACATTCCGCACCGCACAGAGGTGATGGGCTTCATGACGATTCTTCACGGCGACGATCGTTTCTACAACAATATTTTCGTGCAGAAATGGCCAGCGGAGGATGTGATTACCCGGCATGATTCAGACGACGGATTTGACAGCGAAAACCGCGCGGCCGGCACCTGGATGTTTGAGGAATATCCGACATATGAGGAATGGATTGCACAATTTGACTTTACCAAACCCGCGGATATGGCAAAATGCGAACCGGCTCATTTTGGTCATCTGCCGGTGTGGTCGGAGGGCAACGTATACCTTGGCGGGGCAAAGGCCAGCCGTCATGAGAAAAACGGTTTGATCGTCGCGAATGACCGCACTGATATCCGTGTGGAGCTCGCAGAGAAGGACGGGGAACTTTACCTGGAGACCAATCTCTATGAAATGCTGGACGGCTTTAAGGGAAGCATGGTTCACACCGATGTACTCGGCAAAGCGTTTGAGCCGGAGCAGAAATACGAAAATCCGGATGGAACGCCGATCACCTTTGACTCTGACTATCTGGGAGAGCACCGGGGCGTCGAGGTGCTGCCGGGACCGTTCGCGAGCGCAGAAGATGCGAAGCGGACGATCTGCAGCGCGAAATAACTATATGGACTGACTTTGCACTTACTGTGAAGACCGCAAAAAACGAAAATTGTACCTAGCTGTCGCGAGAATTTTACCATATGCTGTTGGCGAAACGCACGGGCAGATTGCATGTATAGCAATCGGTAACACCGTTTCTCAGGAGCGGTCAGCTGCCGCGGCTGCTTTCCACTTTACGGCGGATGGCGTACATCCGTATATCCTTTTAAAGGTGCGGTTAAACAGCTTCTGGTTGGTGAACCCATTTTGCTCCATGATCTCCGCGACCGGCAGATCTGTATTTTCCAAATCCTGATAGATATGGGCGGCACGGACTTCATTCACATATTGTAAAAAAGACATTCCCATTGCCTTTTTGAAAAAACGGCAGAAATATTCTTTACTGAAACCGAGCTGGTCGGCTGCTTCCTGTAAGCTGACCGGCTCTTTATAATGCGCGATCACATAGCTGATGGCCGTGCGAATCCGTTCCGCGTTCAGCAGGCTGGCGTTTTCAGGCAGTGTGCTTTGTGGACGGGAAAAGTGCTGGATCAGCCGCGCAAAAATCTGCAGCACATACCCTTCCGTTTCCATGGAAAGCGTCACCGGATTCCGGATATAGGCCTTTGTCAGATCCTGCAGAAGCATACAGGTATCCAGATAGTCCTGAAAATTGTCATCTCTAACGTCCTCCGGGGTGCAGCGGAACTGATACAGATCCAGCCCCGGAACATATTTTTCCATATAAGATTTGGAAATGTGAATACAGACAAACATCGAAGTCGGATCATGGGAAAAGGTACTGTGTACCTGGCGCGCGTCCACCACAATCATGTGCTTGGGGTGGAGCTGATATTTTTTCCCGTCTATCGTAATGTCACTCTCTCCATTCAGATGAAAGAGAATCTCCAACTCTTCGTGCCAGTGGGGCGGATGATAACCGCCCGGCGCTGTCACATAGGTGATGCGGAAACCGGATGTCAGGGGTTCCCGGAAGGATTCATAATAAGGTGCAGGCAATTTTACTGTCTCCTTTCTGGTGAGAAGGTTTATTCTGCTTCTATTACGATTTAAACTTTCGCCCGGCTGGGGCCGTAGAAAGAAAAATAGAAAAAGCAGAGTCGTATGTTATCCGAGAAATTCGGTGCGGACATTATAGTGTCAGATAGGGAAAATGTCAATATCGCCTTAAAACAAATCAATATCAGACCTGTTGTATGGAGCGAAAACATAGTATCATCAGCAACGTAACGAAGCAAAAGAAACAATCGTTATGTTTGAAAGAGAGGTATTAATTATGAAAAAATTTGTAGAATATTTCAAGAAGAATCAGGTAGAAATCGCGATGGCGCTGTACTCAATGAATATGGGAGTGAACTCCTTCCAGGGGTTTGACCTGACCCGTGTGCTGCCAGAGAGATAAAACAAAATCATCGGATAAAAGAATGAAAGAAGGCTTTCGATTCACGTTTGTGGGTCGGAAGCCTTTTTTTAACAGTTCAAAACCGAAGCGTAGCGCAGATCTGTGGTCTGCTGTTCTGAATGATTACTTTTTTGCTCAGAAACATCAGTTTAAATTACGCGGGAAAATAAAAGAAAAGCATGAAAAAACAGGAAGACAGAACCGTTTAATGATGTTAAAATGAAAAAAAAGAGTGAGACGGAGGTATAAGCAAATGGCACTGATACAGGTTAATTTTATTTCACAATCTCTGATGCGGACTGTTCCGATTCAGGTGATTCTGCCGGTGGACAAGATCACGTTCCCGTGGATGCCCGAACGGCTGGTAGCGCCGCCTCGCGACGCTTCGGCGGCAGATCTCGCCTGTATTGATAGAAATGCTTCGCATTTGACAGGCGCTGGAGAGAAACCTTTCAAAACACTTTATCTGCTGCATGGGATCTTTGGCAATTATACAGACTGGGTGAGCGGGACAAATATCCAGCGCTGGGCGGAGGAAAAGAATCTGGCGGTGGTGATGCCGTCCGGGGAGAATGGCTTCTATGTAGACCGTGCAGAGGAACACAATTATTATGGAGAGTTCATCGGCAAAGAGCTGGTGGAGATCACACGGAAAATGTTTCCGCTCTCAAGGAAGCGCGAGGATACCTTTATCGCCGGACTGTCTATGGGCGGATACGGCGCGCTTCGCAACGGACTGAAATACCACGAGACCTTTGGCTGTGTCGCGGGCTTGTCCAGTGCAATGATCGCGGAAGGAATTGAAAAACGCACAGACGACGTGCCCTTCTTTATCGAGAGCAGAACCTTTGCTGAAAAACTATTCGGAAATCTGGATGAGATGGCCCAGAGTGACAAAAATCCTGCCTGGCTGGCGAAACAGCTGGCGAAAGAGGGAGCGGATATTCCGGCGCTTTATCTCACCTGCGGAACGAGTGATTCTCTTCTGGAGCCGAACAGGGAATTTGTAAAGCTTCTAAAAAGCCTGGATATCCCGGTGACCTATGTAGAAGGGGGAGGTGCTCACGAGTGGGATTTCTGGAATCGCGCGATTAAGAACGTGCTGGACTGGTTGCCGCTGGAAGAGGACAAGCTGGGGATTAACAGCGGAAATATAGGAGATTAATATTTACAGGGGGTATCTCAATATGGAATTTAAAAATCAGCGAAATCCGATTTTACCGTTGCAGCATCATGTGCCGGACAGTGAAGCGCATGTGATGCCGGATGGAAAACTCTACATCTATGGAAGCTACGATGACCGGGACGACGTTTATTGCAGCGACAAATATCATGTGGCCTCTACGCCGGATATGAAGCACTGGACGGTACATGACATTTCCTTAAAAGGACAGGAAATCCCGTGGTTCAACGACCCGGACGCGCCGAAATATCCGGGAATTGACTGGAGCCATCCGACGCCCTTTATCCGGAAAATGCTGGAGAGCATGCCGCAGGATAAGGAAAAATTCGAAAAACAGGACGACGGACCGAAGCCGGCGTTGCTCTTTGCGCCGGACTGTGCGTACCGCGACGGGAAATATTTCCTTTATTTCTGTATGCAGGATGACAGTGAGGGTGTGGCCGTCTCGGACCGGCCGGAAGGACCGTTTTCGAATCCGGTACAGCTGCCCTGCGGCGGGATTGACCCGGCGATTTTTATCGATGACGACGGCCAGGCTTATTTTTACTGGGGTCAGCTGTTTTCTCACGGCGTGCGGATGAATCGGGATATGATTTCCTTCGATGAAACACAGATTGTCAATGATCTGGTGACTGAAGAAGAGCATTTCTTCCATGAAGGCTCTTCCATGCGGAAAATCGGGGATACCTACTACTATGTTTACGCGGACATGGAGCGCGGGAAACCGACTGCCCTGGGTTATTCCACAGGAAAATCTCCCATGGGGCCATTTACTTATCAGGGAATCATCATTGACAATGACGGCTGCGACCCGGCGAGCTGGAACAATCACGGTTCCATCGAGTGCGTGGACGGGCAGTGGTACGTATTTTATCACAGGTGCAGCCGCGGTGTGCAGGAACACCGGCGGCTTTGCATTGAAAAGATTAACATCCTTCCGGACGGAACCATTCCGGAAGTAAAGATGACTTCGCAGGGCATAGGAGATCCCTTCGGTCCGGGGGAGACCATCATGGGATACCAGGCTTGCGGGCTGAAAGGGAGCGTATACATTGGGCTGGAGGAAGCAGAAGCGGATGTTGCTGCGGAGCCGGGAGCTGATGACGGGAAACAGGATCTTTTCGAAAAGCTGACGAACATTTCCGACGGCGATGAGATGACATTCCGCTATGTAAAGAGTGACAGGGATTGGACCGGTATCCGCCTGACCTGTGCCGGAAGCGGCGTGATCGAGGTACTCATGAATGGGAAATCTGCTGGAACCGTTGAGATTGTAGGCAGCCCGAAGCAGACGGATACCGCAGAGTGCGGAAACTCGCAGAACCAGATCGTTTCCACGGATGCGCCGATAGCAATGCCGGCCGGAGAGTATGAGCTCGTGCTCAGAGCAGGAAAGAGCGAAGGACTGGAGATCAGGGAGCTTGTGTTAGTGTAGGAAAAAGTGGGAGTCAATTTAGATTGATTGCGGCTGCGGCCTGAAGCACAGCAGGAGTGAGGATGAGTAAGCTAGAGGAGGATTGTTATGAATCTCAAATACCCGAACCTTTGTAAACCGATTACCCTTGGAAGGGTCACGTTTCGAAATCGAATGTTTTCCGCACCCATGGGAGGAACGGATATCACAAACGACGGCTGTATCGGGCCGAAATCCCGTGCGTTCTATGAGCTGCGCGCCAAAGGCGGAGCGGGTGCAGTGACTGTGTCGGAGTGCATGGTACATCCGCAGACGGACGGAAGCCATGCCTATCATCTGGATCCGTCGATTCTGAATTCTCTGGCGTGTGCGACCTATACTGCGGACGCGATTCGCCGCCACGGGTGTATTCCGTCGCTGGAGCTGTCGCATTCCGGTATGTTCGCGGGGACCTATATGACGGATAAGTCCAGACAGAAGACGATGCACCAGTGGGGACCGTCCGCCTGTGTCAGGCCGGATGGTGTTCCGGTTGAAGCGCTTACGAAAGAGCTGATCGAAGACATCGTAAAATCCTATGGGGAGACGGCGGCTATGGCAAAGCGCGCCGGGTTTGAGATGGTGATGATTCACGGCGGCCACGGCTGGCTGATCAATCAGTTTTTGTCCCCGATGTTTAACTACAGGGAAGATGAATACGGAGGCTCTCTGGAAAACCGCTGCCGCTTTGCAATTGAAGTGCTGCAGGCCGTACGGGCGGCAGTAGGACCATTTTTCCCGATCGAGTTCCGGATGAGCGGTTCAGAGATGGTGGAGGATGGCTATGATCTGGAGGAAGGCATTCGTATCGCACAGACGATTGAGCCCTATATCGATCTTCTCCATGTATCTGCCGGGACCTATCAGAGAAGCTTTGGCGACACCCATCCTTCCATGTTCCGGCCGCACGGCTGTAATGTATACCTGGCTGCCGAGATCAAAAAGCACGTAAAGGTGCCGGTAGCGACGATCGGCGGCCTGAATGATCCGGCCGAGATGGAGGAAATCATTGCCTCCGGACAGGCAGATGTGGTCGAGATGGCGCGGGCACTTCTGGCGGACCCGTTCCTGCCGCAGAAGGTGATGTCCAACAGGGATGAAGAGATTGTGCGCTGCCTGCGCTGTTTTACCTGCATGGCGGAGCGCGCGGCCACATCAACCCGACGTTGTACCGTTAATCCGCTGATCGGTCGTGAGGAGGAGGGCGATGTCATTTATCCGGCTCCGGTCAAAAAAAGAGTTCTTGTCGTGGGCGGCGGTCCGAGCGGGCTTTATGCAGCGTACACGGCAGCCAGACGCGGGCACGAGGTGGTGTTGTGTGAAAAAGAGGACGAGCTCGGCGGTATTTTAAAGAGCGAACGTGCACTGCCGTTTAAATATGAGATGTATCAGCTGGCAGGCACCTATGTAAAGCTGGCAAAGGACGCCGGCGTGGAGATCCGGACCAGTACAGAGGTCGACCGCGCATATGCGGAAAGCTTTGCCCCGGATGCGCTGATTATCGCGGCAGGCTCTGCACCGCTGGTTCCGCCAATCCCGGGGCTGGACGGAGACAATGTTGTGATTGTCAACAATTATTATAAAGAAGAGGAGAAGGTCGGAGAAGACGTGGTCGTCTTCGGCGGAGGTCTGGCCGGATGCGAGTGCGCGATTCACCTGGGGCAGCTCGGAAAGAAGGTGCATCTGGTCGAAATGCGGCAGGAGCTGGCACCAGACGCGAACGTGCGCCATCGCCCTCTGCTTTTGAAGGAAATCGAAAAATATGTGACGGTACACACCGGCTATAAAGGCCTGGAAGTAAGAGAAGACGGGATACTCTGCGAGACTGGTGATGGGGAGCAGGTTCTCGTGCCGGGGCACAGCGTAATCTGTGCACTGGGGCAGCGCTCCCGCACGGATGTGGTGGAGGAGCTGCGTACCGCTGCACCTTTTGTGCGCGTGATCGGAGACGCCGCAAGGGTTTCTACCATTACAAATGCTGTGTACTGGGGATATCATGCGGCACTGGATATCTGATTCATTATATTTAAAACGAGGACAAAAGTATGTATGCCGCTTCGTTATCTGTGGGTGTTTGTGGCTTATCAGGCGCTTCGAAAATCCATCGATAAGATTCCTTCGGAATACCGGTTTGTAAAAAATCAGAAAATCGCTTCGTTTATTATATGTCTGAGAAAATAGTGGAATTTGTCTGTAACTGAGGAGACCAATGATGGAGAATAAAACCAAGAAAAATACATTCAGCAGTCAGTTCGGATTTGTTGCGGCTGCGGTTGGAAGCGCAGGAAGAAATGCGATGTACAGAGAAGTTGCGCAGGAATTGCTTTCATTTATAAAAAGCTCGCCGACGCCCTTCCATGCCGTTTGGAATATCAGTGGTACATTGGAGGAAGAAGGGTTTGAGAGACTGAAAGAAGGTTCTGCCTGGAACATAAGACCGGGCGGAAAGTATTATGTGACAAGAAATGGCTCCAGTATTCTGGCATTTAAAACAGGGACGCAGATGGAGAACTACAGTTTCCATATTACGGCATCCCACAGCGATTCACCGACCTTTAAATTAAAAGAAAATGCACAGATTGATGTCAGAGGAAAATATACGGTTCTGAACACAGAAGGCTATGGGGGAATGCTTTGCTCCACCTGGTTTGACAGACCGCTTTCTCTGGCCGGGAGAGTGATCGTAAAGGAAGGGAACAGTCTTGCATCCAGACTCCTGGATATTGACCGGGATCTTCTGATGATTCCGAGTCTGGCCATCCATATGAACCGGGAAGTGAATGAAAAACAGTCGCTGAATAAGCAGAAGGATATGCTGCCGCTCTACAGCGGGAGAAAAATGGATGCGGATGCGTTAAAGAACCTGGTGGCAGATGAACTTGGAGTGGAAGCGGAGCAGATATACGGGACAGATCTATACCTGTATAACCGGGCAGAGCCTTCCATCTGGGGTGCGGAGGAGGAATTTATCTCCAGCCCGCGGCTGGATGATCTGGAGTGCGCGTATGCTTCATTGCAGGGATTTTTACAGGGAGAAAACAGCGAGACCGTCAGCGTGTATGCCTGCTTTGACAATGAAGAGGTCGGTTCGCAGACGAAGCAGGGGGCTGCCTCTACGTTTCTCTGTGATGTGCTGACCCGCATTAATGCCACGCTGGGAAAAACGCCGGAAGACCTGTCAAGAGCGCTTGCCTCTAGCTTTATGTTAAGCTGCGACAACGCCCATGCCGTTCATCCGAATTATCCGGAAAAGACAGATGTGTGCAATTGCGTGTATATGAATGAAGGGATTGTAGTCAAATCCCATGCCGGACAGAAATATACCTCAGATGCGGTGAGCATTGCCCTGTTTAAAATGATCTGTGAAAAGGCAGGCGTGCCGGTTCAGTTCTTTGCAAACCGTTCGGATATGAACGGCGGAAGCACCCTTGGGAATATTGCCATGTCACAGGTATCGGTGAATACCGTGGACATCGGACTTGCGCAGCTGGCGATGCACTCCTCATTTGAGACAGCGGGAGTAAAGGATGCGTCCTATCTGATCCGGGCGGTCGAAGCCTTTTACAAGAGCCATATCTGTGAGATGGATGCAGGCGTTTATGAGATAAAGGCCGGCTATACCGGAAAATAAACAAAATGATTTACTATTCGCGGCATCTACACTTCGTTCCGGTCGGCGCTAAGCGAACCGTCCACTGGACGTTCAGCGCCGCCAAATATCCGTTCAAGCTGTGTCATAAGGTGTCGGCTATGCAGACGAATTCTTTATGACTTCGGCTACTTGACTCGTTGCTTCACGGGAATAAAGTAAGGACCTCGGTTCAAAAAATGTGAGGTTCCGGCACAATCACGGTTTGAAAAATGTGAATTCACGGAAGATTTATGGTTGAAAAAATGTGATTCCCGGGGTAGAATAAGGAGGAACAGAAGAATAAGCGAATCTGTAAACGGGAAAGGCATTAGCGGCATATGTATCGGAATGTGATTCAAAAGCTTGTAAAATGGAAGGAAAGTGAGCTTCGCAAACCGCTCATTCTTACTGGCGCAAGACAGGTGGGAAAGACCTGGCTGATGAAGGAGCTTGGAAGAAACTATTTTACGGATGTATGTTATATCAACTTTGAAAATCCGGGACGGGTGGCGGATATTTTTGAAGGGACGATTGTTCCGTCAAGGATTCTGGAGCTGCTTGGCGCGTATCATGGAAAGAAAATTGATCCGGAGAAAACTCTGTTGATTTTTGATGAGGTGCAGGAAGTACCGCGCGCGCTGACGGCTTTAAAATATTTTCAGGAGGAAGCACCCGAGTATGCGATTTGCTGCGCAGGTTCCCTGCTGGGGATCACACTCCATGCGGGCACATCCTTTCCGGTTGGCAAGGTGGATTTTATTTCTGTCGGGCCGTTGTCCTTTGAGGAATTTCTGCTGGCAAACGGTGAGGAAGAGCTGCTTTTCTGGACCAGAGAACACTACACGGAGCAAATGCCTGCTTTATTTTCTGAAAAATATCTGGATTACCTGAAAAAATATTTTATCATCGGCGGCATGCCCTCTGTAGTGAATGCGTGGATTCGAACGAAGGATTTTTCTGTGGTTTCCGAAGAGCAGAGGAAGCTTTTGTTTGCTTATGAGAATGATTTTTCAAAACATGCGCCGGAAAATATGGTGCCGAAGATTCATCATATCTGGGATTCCATTCCTTCTCAGCTGGCAAAGGAGAATAAGAAATTTGTCTATGGGCTGGCCAGAGAGGGAGCGCGTGCGAGAGAATACGAGGATGCCCTTCTCTGGCTGAAGGACAGCGGACTGATTCGAAAGATAAGCCGGGTATCCGGAGGGAGGATGCCGCTGAAAGCTTATGAGGATCTGAAAGCTTTTAAAATCTATTATCTGGATGTCGGACTTCTGCGCGTTTCCTGTGAGATTGAGCCGGACATCATCCTTGACTCGCAGGCGGTATTCCGTGAATTTATGGGATCCCTCACGGAACAATTTGTATTGCAGGAGCTGCAGGCGGCAGAGATTGCGCAGAGTATTTATTACTGGAGCGAAGGAGCAACCTCGGAAGTGGATTTTATTTTCCAGTATCGAAATCACATCGTTCCGGTGGAAGCGAAAGCGGGTCTGGTTGTTCATGCGCAAAGTCTGAAGGTTTTTTGCGCAAAGTATGAGCCAGGGCTGGCCATACGGACATCCCTGAGAGACTACCGTGCAGATGGAGAATTGATCAATGTGCCGCTTTATCTTTTGTGGAACTGCAGGACTGTGATGGATCATAAGATCTGCGGATAGATATTCTAAGAAATCAAAAAGACGAAAGGAGAGGGAATATGAGCGATATTGGCAGATGGATTACCAACCAGACGGCTGCACCTTTTTATGCACGCCGTCTCTTCGTGTTGGATAAAAAGGTGAAGAAAGCGGAGGTGAAGGTCTGTGGGCTGGGGCAGTTCCTGCTCTGGGTAAATGGTCAGAAGGTCGGAGACCATGAGCTGGATCCCGGATGGACGGATTATAAAAAACTGATCGAATATGTGGTATTTGACCTGACGGATTATCTGCATACCGGGGAGAACGTGATCGGCGCGGAGGTCGGAAATGGCTGGTTCATCAAGATGGACGAGCATTATACGTTTTCCTTCCCGCCTTTTATGCCGCCAAACCCGAATCCCTACCAGCCTTACGGAAAGTCGCTGATGCTGGCGGTGGAGCTGAATCTTACGTTTGAGGACGGCACCGGGATGTGCCTGCATGCGGACGAGGACTGGCGTGTAAGAAGACATCCGGTCGTGATGAGCAATGTGTATGGTTCCGAGACGATGGATGGGCGGTTGGTACCGGGTGACTTTTGGTGTACCGCAGACTTTGACGCTTCCGGGTGGGAGCGGGCGTCTTATGTGCCTAAGGAGGAGGCGCCGACCGGAGGTGCTTCCTTTAAAGAAATGATTCCTCAGGAGCATCCGCCGGTGAAGGTGATTCACAGCTATGAGGGAGTTTATCTGGGAGAAGTAAATGGCCGGAAAATATACGATTTCGGGCAGAATCTGTCCGGACTTCTGGAATTCGAAGTAAGGGGGCACGCCGGAGATATTGTGAATGTTTATCCGGCGGAAAAGCTGGCTGCGGACGGCGATGTGGACCAGATGGCGAAAAACTGGATGAATCTGGACAGCTGTGAGACGTATATTCTTGGAGCGGGGCCTGACGGAGAGTGGGAGCGGTTCCGGATGAAATTCACCTATTTTGCGGGGAGATACGTGGCGGTCGAAATGATTTCGGGCGGCGCGCAGATACTTTCCAGTGCTGCGCAGGCACAAGATGAGTCGATTTCCGGAGTTGCGCAAACGCAAGGCGAGACGATTATCGGAGCGGCTGAGGCGCAAAACGAGACAATTTCCGGTGCGGCACAGGGCAGAATCGAAATCCGTCATCTGGTGGCACACGCGCTTCCCAGCGCATGGAAGACGGATGGCTCGTTT